>NZ_NQMK01000018.1:0-4126 GCF_003788685.1 Pusillimonas sp. NJUB218 | reverse complement strand
TGATTGTGCGGTGGCATCATCTTTTTGACGAGTTGAGCCTTAAGCTCGGCACTGTAGGATGGCATTGCAGCACTCCATCCGCCCCTTGAGTTTATAAAAAATGAAATCAAACAACCGGACAACTAGTGTGACAGAGGGGGAGCAGCTTCAGAAGTGGAATCGAACGTATAATTTGACGGCGATTCGCGAACCTGAACAGATGCTGGTTCAGCATGTATTTGACAGCTTGGCTATTATCCCTGCGCTTAAGAAATATTTAGATACAATTTCGCCAGGTAGCGAGACGCGACCCATCGTAGATGTGGGTTCTGGCGCAGGTTTGCCCGGTGTGGTTATTGCTATTTTATTGCCCGAGCGACAGGTACATTGCATTGATGCCGTCGAAAAAAAGATGGCGTTTGTCAGACAAATTTCAGGTGTGTTGAAACTGACCAATCTACATGCCCATCATGCTCGTGTAGAGTCGCTACCCGCTTTTAACGCACAAGTGGTTGTATCGCGAGCATTTGCTTCCCTAAACGATTTTGCCAAGTGGTCGGGACAGCACGTCGCGGCCTCGGGGGTGTTGCTGGCCATGAAAGGTCGTGAGCCCCGCGAAGAAATTAACGCATTACACGAACAAACCGAATGGCGCGTCAGTGCAATCGAACCCTTACATGTACCAGCACTTGATGCCCAGCGCTGCTTGGTCTGGATGAGCCGCAAGGAAAATAAATGACCCAAGATTCACAAAAGAAAGTTGCCAAGGTCTTTTGCATTGCCAACCAAAAAGGCGGTGTTGGCAAGACAACGACAGCAATTAACCTGGCTGCTGCCCTGGTCATGCAGCGGCAACGCGTCTTGCTTATCGATCTCGACCCACAGGGCAACGCAACCATGGGCAGCGGCGTCGATAAAAACGCAGATAACGTCAATCTTTATCATGTGTTGATTGGCGAAGCTGACATTGCCCTGGCACGGGTTCAATCGCCCACGGGTCTGTACGATGTCCTGCCTGCAAATCGTGAACTTTCAGGTGCGGAAATTGACTTGGTCCAAATGGACAACCGCGAGCAGCAGTTGAAAAATGCGATTCAGACGGTCATTTCGGACTACGACTTTATTTTGATCGATTGCCCGCCAACGCTGTCATTACTGACCCTGAACGGTTTGGCTGGCGCACACGGTGTGATTATCCCGATGCAGTGCGAATATTTCGCGCTCGAAGGTTTGTCTGATCTGGTCAACACCATTAAGCGTGTACATCGAAACATCAACCCCGATTTGCAGCTTATTGGTTTGCTGCGCGTTATGTTCGACACCCGCGTAACGTTACAACAGCAAGTTTCTGCACAGATTGAGCGTCATTTTGGCGATAAGGTGTTTAAAGCAGTCGTGCCACGCAATGTAAGGTTGGCCGAAGCGCCTAGTCATGGCATGCCAGGAACGGTCTACGATAAAAGCTCGCGTGGCGCAAAAGCCTATATCGAGTTTGCCAAAGAGCTCGTCAAACGCGTGAAACAAGACGCCAAGAACAAATCTGTCCAAAACGAACCCTCGCATACATAAGGAATTCGAATCATGGCCACAAAAAAACCAAAAGGGTTGGGACGTGGGCTGGATGCCCTGTTAGGCGCAGACGCTGACGCCATGGAGAAGCTGGGCGATAAGCCAGCAGCTGCAACATTACCTAATACGTTGCCTGTCACCAAAATGGTAGCGGGCAAGTATCAACCTCGTACGCGCATGGATGAAGGCGCCCTGAATGAACTGGCTGAATCTATTCGTACGCAAGGGATTATGCAGCCTATTCTGGTGCGCGCACTTTCCGGCTCGCAGAAAGGCAAGTATGAAATCATCGCGGGTGAACGTCGTTTTCGCGCCGCCCAAATTGCGGGTCTGAAAGAAGTCCCAGTGCTGGTTCGTGACGTCGCTGACGAAAATGCGGCCGTCATGGCCCTTATTGAGAACATTCAGCGCGAGGATCTGAACCCGCTTGAAGAAGCACATGGCGTACGTCGCTTGCTAGACGAGTTCGGCCTTACGCATGAACAAGCCGCACAGGCAATCGGTCGTTCGCGATCGGCAACCAGCAACTTGTTGCGTTTGCTTAACCTGACCGAGCCGGTGCAAACGATGCTTTTGGCCGGCGACATCGATATGGGACATGCCCGGGCGCTGCTTGCAATCGATGCTGGGCAACAAATTATTCTGGCCAACGAAATCATCACGAAACGTATGTCAGTTCGTGATGCTGAAAAACTGGTGGGTCGGGCCATAAGAGAACGAGACGAGCCGGCTGCGCGCACTGTAGCTGCTGACAGCAGCAAATCCGGCGATGCCAAGCGGCTTGAAGAAGCATTGTCCGATCACTTAGGCACAAAAGTTTCCCTGAAAATCAGCCGCAAGAATAAAGGCCAACTTATTATCGATTTTCATGATTGGGAGCACTTGAACGCCTTGCTCGAGCGACAAGGTATGGCAGGTGTGGTCGATGCCTGACCGGCATAAGGCGGTGGCTTTGCCCCGCGTGACCATCCTGGCAACCGGCGGCACTATTGCTGGTGTTCAAACGGGGCAGGCCGCGTATGTGGCGGGCAAACTCAGTGCCAAAGCATTGTTGTCGGCTCTGCCCGATTTATCCGGCATTGCTGCGGTCCAGGCTGAACAACTGGTCAATATCGGTAGTCAGTCTATGACCTGGACCGTGTGGGCGGCACTCGCCCGCCGTATTACGCAAATTGCTCAGGCTGGCCATGCCGATGCAATCGTTGTCACCCATGGTACCGATACCATGGAAGAAACCGCATATTTCTTGCAGTTGGCATTGTCTGTCGACATTCCGGTGGTTATTACCGGCGCCATGAAGCCCGCGAATGCGTATGCGGCAGATGGCCCGATTAACTTGTACGACGCGGTGCAAGTCGCTGCCGATCCCAGATCGGCCAAAAAAGGCGTATTAGTCGTCATGAACGGCGTTGTCCACAGCGCGCGTTACGTGCAAAAAGCTGCATGTGAAGGCATCGACGCTTTTGAATCCCGCAATGCCGGCCCTATGGGCTACGTGAACACAACCGGAATACATTATTTCTATAAAGGCCCGGTGCAAAAGTTTGGTAGTGCAAGCGAGCTGCATCTTGACTTGAGCGCCACCGATCAAGACGCGCGCCCTCCCGTTCGTGTGCCCGTGTGGTACGCCATGGCAGCAAATGATATCGAAACCCTTGAAGCACTATTGCTCACAAAACCAGCGGCATTGGTGGTCGCAGGCGTTGGTAATGGCAATATGTCAGACGAAACCCTGCAACGCCTGGCCTCTGCCGCGGCACAGGGCCTTGTGGTGGCCCGAGCCACCCGTTGCGCCGCCGGTCGTGTGACCCGAAATCTCGAGGTTCAAGATGATGCTTATGGGTTTGTTGTAACCCATGACTTAAATGCACATAAAGCACGTGTTTTGTTGTTTCTTGCCCTGCAAAAAACCGCCGAAATTGTAAAAATTCAAAAATATTTCGACGAACACTAAAAAAAAGCCGCATAGCGTTTGACACGCACTAAAAATATGTGCATAATTCGAGGTTCTCTTTTGGTGGGATGCCCGAGTGGTTAAAGGGGGCAGACTGTAAATCTGTTGGCCTTGCGCCTACGTTGGTTCGAATCCAACTCCCACCACCAGAAACCTTTTAGAACGGGCCTGGCATTTTGCGTAAGCAGCGTTGCACAACAACGTTAGGCAACGCCAGGTACAGAAGAGAATCCCTTCGCGGGTGTAGCTCAATGGTAGAGCAGAAGCCTTCCAAGCTTACGACGAGGGTTCGATTCCCTTCACCCGCTCCAAGTTTTTGCAAATCCGCTAAGGCGGGTTTTTTAGCTTGAAGGATACCGCCCATGTGGCTCAGTGGTAGAGCACTCCCTTGGTAAGGGAGAGGTCACGCGTTCGATCCGCGTCATGGGCACCACTAACGTATTTCGTTCACTCGCAGTATTTTCGCACAGTCAGGAGTCACAGCCATGGCAAAAGGTAAGTTTGAGCGGACCAAACCGCACGTAAACGTCGGCACGATCGGTCACGTTGACCACGGCAAAACGACGCTGACCGCAGCGATCACAACAGTATTGTCCAAGGCCTTCGGTGGTGAAGCCAAAGACT
>NZ_NQMK01000017.1:0-16570 GCF_003788685.1 Pusillimonas sp. NJUB218 | reverse complement strand
AAAGAAATGGTTCTGCCTGGCGATAACGTCTCGATGACTGTCAAGCTGATCGCTCCGATCGCTATGGAAGAAGGTCTGCGCTTCGCGATTCGCGAAGGTGGCCGTACCGTCGGCGCCGGTGTTGTTGCTAAAATTATTGCCTAAATTTTAGTAGTAGTATTTTGGCAGTCGGGTCATGCCTGCTGCCAGTATCGTTTAAGCGCTGCGGGCATTGGCCCGCACGTTTGACAGGGTTTAGGGGTATAGCTCAATTGGCAGAGCGTCGGTCTCCAAAACCGAAGGTTGTAGGTTCGATTCCTACTGCCCCTGCCAAACGCCACAAACTAATATGTCAAATACCAACGTAGAAACCGTAAGCAGCACACTGGACCGGGTCAAACTAACCCTGTCAGTACTTATCATTGTTGCCGGGATTGTTGCGTTTTCGGTACTTGACAACCAACCCACGGTAGTTCGTGTCGCCATCTTTATCGCCAGCCTGGTCATCGCTGCTTTTGTAGCATGGTCATCCGAGCCCGGCCGTCGCACCATCAGCTTTGGTCGCGACTCCTACGGCGAGCTCAAGCGCGTAATTTGGCCAACCCGCAAAGAAGCCATGCAAATGACGGGCATTGTGTTCGCCTTTGTCACTGTCATGGGCATCATGCTGTGGGTTACCGACAAGATCCTGGGCTGGGCCATTTACGGCCTGCTGCTGGGCTGGAGGTAAAACGTGAGTAAACGCTGGTATGTCGTCCATGTCTATTCTGGCATGGAAAAAAGCGTCCATCGTGCGCTCGTTGAACGCATCGAGCGCGCAGGTCTTGAAGACAAGTTTGGTCGCATTCTCGTTCCCTCCGAAGAAGTTCTCGAGGTCAAAGGCGGTAAAAAGTCCATCACCGAGCGTCGTATTTTCCCGGGCTATGTCCTGGTCGAAATGGAACTCACCGATGACACTTGGCACTTGGTAAAAAACACCAATCGTGTCACCGGCTTTTTAGGTGGTTCAGGCAACCGCCCTGCACCTATCTCCGAGCGCGAAGTCGAGAAAATTCTTTCGCAAATGGAAGAAGGCGTCGAGAAGCCAAAACCAAAAATTCTGTTTGAAGTGGGCGAAATGGTCCGCGTCAAAGAAGGTCCGTTTGCCGACTTTAACGGCAACGTCGAAGAAGTTAACTACGAGAAAAGTAAGGTACGTGTGTCCGTCACTATTTTCGGGCGTGCAACACCTGTCGAACTCGATTTTGGTCAGGTCGAAAAGACCTGAGTTTTTAACCCCGGGGAGCCGTCTGTTTATGCAACAACGGCGTATGTACCCGCAAGGAGCTTAGCATGGCGAAAAAAATCGTCGGCTTTATCAAGCTGCAAATCCCAGCTGGTAAGGCTAACCCCTCACCCCCAGTCGGTCCCGCACTGGGTCAGCGCGGCCTGAACATCATGGAATTCTGCAAAGCGTTTAATGCGCAAACGCAGAACCTTGAACCCGGCCTGCCTATCCCCGTCGTAATTACTGCCTACGCCGACAAGAGCTTTACATTCATCATGAAGACGCCGCCTGCGGCCGTCCTCATCAAGAAAGCATCTGGCGTTCAAAAAGGTTCCGCACGTCCTAACGCCGACAAAGTAGGCAAACTGACGCGCGAACAGGCTGAAGAAATTGCAAAAACCAAAATGCCTGACCTGACAGCAGCCGATCTGGACGCCGCTGTTCGTACTATCGCAGGCAGCGCCCGCAGTATGGGCATTACGGTTGAAGGGGTATAACCATGGCCAAACTTGGTAAACGCGCCGCCGCGATCAAGGCAAAAATCGATCGCACTAAGCTTTATGCCGTTAACGAAGCCCTGGCACTCGTCAAAGAAACAGCCACAGCCAAGTTCAACGAATCAATCGACGTCGCCGTCCAGCTCGGTATCGATCCTAAGAAATCCGACCAGCTCGTCCGCGGCTCGGTAGTACTGCCCGCCGGCACTGGTAAAACAATGCGCGTCGCCGTTTTCGCCCAAGGCGAAAAAGCCGAAGCTGCAAAAGCCGCCGGCGCCGACATCGTCGGTATGGAAGACCTCGCAGACTCGATCAAAGCCGGTAACATCGACTTTGACGTTGTTATTGCTTCGCCCGACACGATGCGTATCGTTGGTGCCTTGGGTCAAGTGCTCGGTCCTCGCGGCCTGATGCCTAACCCCAAAGTCGGCACAGTTACTCCCGACGTTGCTCAGGCTGTTAAAAACGCCAAAGCAGGTCAGGTACAGTACCGTACCGACAAAGCCGGTATCATCCACGCAACAATTGGTCGCGCTTCCTTCGAAGTCGAGCAGCTGCAAACCAACTTGGCTGCACTGATCGACGCTCTGAACAAAGCACGTCCTGCAGCAGCTAAAGGCATTTATCTTCGTAAAGTTGCCGTCTCGTCCACGATGGGCGGCGGTGCTCGCGTCGAAATCGCCTCGCTGGCGGCTTAAGCGCCGACAGCAAAACAGAACTTTGGGCTGCACCCGGTTTCCCCGGGTGTTGCTGTCAAAGACCGCTGGAGCCCACGGCACTTTGTAATCGCCAAAGGCTTAATCTCAAACTGGTTCGTCCGGTTTGTATCCAGCGCAGACGGCGCCCATGGAAGAATTCTTGTTGTTTAAGAACTCGACCAGGAGCGCCGCATTCGGTAGACGCCCGGGACCGTCCCAGGTGTCATTAGATGGAGTGTTCAAACCGTGAGTCTCAATCGTAAAGAGAAAGCGGTAGTAATCGAAGAAGTCGCGGCTCAAGTAGCCAAAGCTCAATCGATTGTTACAGCAGAGTACCGTGGTCTGGACGTCGCTGCCGTCACCGTATTGCGCAAACAAGCGCGTGAGTCGGGTGTGTATCTGCGTGTTCTCAAAAACACGCTGGTTCGCCGCGCCGTCGCCGGTACGCCTTTCGAAGGCATGTCGGCAGGTCTTACTGGTCCCCTTATTTACGGTATCAGTACAGATCCAGTCGCGGCTGCAAAAGTACTCGCCAGTTTCGCTAAAACCAACGACAAGCTCGTTATCAAAGGTGGTTCGCTGCCCGATAACGTCCTGAGCGTCGATGGCGTTATGGCCTTGGCCACACTGCCGTCCCGCGACGAGCTGTTGGCGAAACTTATGGGTACCATGCAAGCCCCTGTCACGCAATTTGTGCGTACGCTCAACGAAGTTCCAACCAAATTCGTACGCGGCCTGGCGGCCGTTCGCGATCAAAAAGAAGCTGCGTAAGCTTTTTGGAATTTCGTCGAAAGACACAGCGATACCCAACCCTGGCATATATTTAAATTTGGAGTTCTAAAAATGGCATTGAGCAAAACAGAAATCCTTGACGCGGTTGCTAACCTGACCGTGCTCGAACTGTCCGAGCTGATCAAGGAAATGGAAGAAAAATTCGGCGTATCGGCTGCTGCAGCTGCTGTCGCTGTTGCTGCACCTGCAGCTGGTGGCGCTGCCGCCGCTGAAGAAAAAACTGAGTTCGACGTCGTCCTTGCTGACGTTGGCGCGAACAAAGTTGCAGTTATTAAAGCTGTCCGCGAAATCACCGGTCTGGGCTTGAAAGAAGCTAAAGATCTGGTTGACGGCGCTCCCAAGACAGTTAAAGAAGCTGCAGCCAAGGCTGACGCTGACGCCGCCAAAGCCAAGCTTGAAGAAGCTGGTGCTAAGGTCGAGCTCAAGTAATACTTGCTGCTCTTGCCCGGGTAGGTTTTGGCCTTCCCGGGCTTTTGCGTTTCCAGAAAACCCTTATTTGAGCGCCGTAATTGCTCTTAAGTAGGGTTCTCTAGAGTCGTAAACCAGGCCGTGGTTGACGGCCCATGTAACCCCCTCGAGTCGGAGTGCTCATGCCTTATTCGTATACCGAAAAAAAGCGCATACGTAAGAGCTTCGCCAAACGTGAGGACGTTCAAGACGTTCCCTACCTTCTGGCGACTCAACTGCAATCATTCTTAACATTTTTGCAAGCGGATACCCCCTCATCCCAGCGCAAAGATGAAGGCCTTCAGGCCGCCTTTACCTCCATTTTCCCCATCGTCAGCCACAATCAAATGGCACGCCTCGAGTTCGTCAGCTATGTGCTGGGCGAACCCGTCTTCGACGTTAAAGAGTGCCAGCTGCGTGGCCTGACCTATGCGTCGCCCCTGCGCGCCAAAGTACGTCTGGTCCTGATGGACCGCGAAGTTAGCAAGCCGACGATCAAAGAAGTCAAAGAACAAGAAGTCTACATGGGCGAAATTCCGCTCATGACCGACACGGGTTCGTTTGTGATCAATGGCACCGAGCGTGTCATCGTTTCGCAGCTGCACCGTTCGCCCGGCGTGTTCTTCGAGCACGATCGCGGTAAGACCCATAGTTCTGGCAAGTTGCTGTTCTCGGCACGGGTCATTCCTTACCGTGGTTCCTGGCTCGACTTCGAATTCGACCCCAAAGACGTTCTGTTCTTCCGCGTCGACCGTCGTCGCAAGATGCCCGTGTCTATCTTGCTGAAAGCCATTGGCATGACAGCCGAAGACATCCTGGCTTATTTCTTCGACTTCGACCGTTTCACTGTCAAGAGCGAAGGCGGTTTGCTCGATTTCGTTCCCGAGCGCTGGAAAGGCGAAGTTGCTCGTTTCGATATCACAGACCGTAGTGGCAAGGTCATTGTCGAGAAAGACAAACGCATCAACGTCAAGCACCTGCGCGAACTGCAGGCGGCTAACGTCGAGCACGTTTCGGTACCCGAAGACTTCTTCTACGGCCGTGTTCTGGCCAAGAACGTCATCAGCCCCGATACAGGCGAAGTCATTGCTAAAGCCAACGACGAAATCACTGAAACCATCATGGCCGACTTGCGTGCCGCGGGTATCAGCGAAATCGAAACGCTGTACATCAACGACCTTGACCGTGGTCCGTACATTTCGCAAACCCTGCGCACTGACGACACCGCCGATCAAATGGCTGCGCGCGTCGCCATCTACCGCATGATGCGTCCTGGCGAGCCGCCAACCGAAGAAGCTGTCGAAGCCTTGTTCCAGCGCTTGTTCTATAGCGAAGAAACCTACGACTTGTCGCGTGTTGGCCGTATGAAGGTCAACAGCCGACTGGGTCGTGGCGACGACAACACCGGTCCGCTCACCCTCACCAACGAAGACATCCTTGAAACTATCAAGGTGTTGGTCGAGCTGCGTAACGGCCGTGGCCAGATCGATGACATCGATCACTTGGGTAATCGTCGTGTGCGTTGTGTGGGCGAACTGGCCGAAAACCAGTTCCGTGCCGGTTTGGTACGTGTCGAGCGTGCGGTCAAAGAGCGTCTGGGCCAGGCCGAGACAGAAAACCTCATGCCGCACGACCTGATCAACTCGAAGCCTATTTCTGCGGCTATCAAAGAGTTCTTCGGCTCCAGCCAGCTGTCGCAGTTCATGGACCAAACCAACCCCTTGTCCGAAATCACGCACAAGCGTCGTGTTTCGGCATTGGGCCCCGGCGGTCTTACACGCGAACGCGCCGGCTTTGAAGTGCGCGACGTGCACCCCACGCACTATGGTCGCGTGTGCCCCATCGAGACACCTGAAGGCCCGAACATCGGTCTGATCAACTCGATGGCGTTGTATGCACGCCTTAACGAATACGGCTTCCTCGAAACGCCCTATCGCAAAATTATCGATGGCAAGGTCTCCGATCAAATCGACTACTTGTCGGCTATCGAAGAAAGCAACTACGTCATTGCGCAGGCTAACGCCGAACTCGACCCCGAAGGCCGCTTCGTCAGCGATCTGGTCGCTTGCCGTCAGGCCGGCGAAACCATGCTGACGTCACCCGACAACGTTCACTACATGGACGTTGCGCCTTCGCAGATCGTGTCGGTCGCCGCGTCGCTTATTCCGTTCCTCGAGCACGACGACGCCAACCGCGCACTGATGGGCGCCAACATGCAGCGTCAGGCCGTCCCCTGCCTGCGTCCTGAAAAAACGTTGGTCGGTACCGGTATCGAGCGCACGGTTGCCGTCGACTCGGGTACAACCGTACAGGCCCTGCGTGGCGGTATCGTTGATCACGTCGATGCTGAGCGTGTCGTTATTCGCGTCAACGACGACGAAAACGTCGCCGGTGAAGTAGGTGTCGACATCTACAACCTCATCAAGTACACCCGTTCTAACCAGAACACCAACATCAACCAGCGCCCTATCGTCAAGCAAGGCGATCTCGTTGCGCGTGGTGACGTTCTGGCCGACGGCGCATCTACCGACCTGGGCGAATTGGCCTTGGGTCAGAACATGCTGATCGCGTTCATGCCCTGGAACGGCTACAACTTCGAAGACTCGATTCTGATCTCCGAAAAAGTGGTTGCTGACGATCGCTACACATCGATTCACATCGAAGAGCTGACCGTTGTCGCACGCGATACCAAGCTGGGTGCTGAAGAAATCACACGCGACATCAGCAACTTGCCCGAAATTCAATTGAATCGTCTTGACGATTCGGGCATTGTTCACATTGGTGCCGAAGTTCGCGCCGATGACGTGCTGGTGGGTAAGGTCACGCCTAAAGGCGAAACCCAACTCACGCCTGAAGAAAAACTGCTGCGCGCCATTTTCGGCGAGAAAGCGTCCGATGTTAAAGACACCTCGTTGCGTGTGCCCTCGGGTATGGTCGGTACGGTTATCGACGTCCAGGTATTCACGCGTGAAGGCATCGAGCGCGACAAGCGCGCCCAGTCGATTATCGACGACGAATTGCGCCGCTATCGTCAAGACCTGAATGACCAGCTGCGTATTGTCGAAAAAGACACGTTCGACCGTATCGAGAAATTCTTGGTTGGCAAAACCGTCAACGGCGGTCCGCGCAAGCTGGCCAAAGGCACGGTGCTTACCGCAGAATACCTGCATGATCTCGATCGTTGGCAGTGGTTCGACATCCGTCTGGCCGATGAGTCTGACGCGGTTGTCCTCGAACAAGCTAAAGAGTCGCTCGAGCAGAAGCGTCACCAATTCGACCTGGCCTTTGAAGAAAAGCGTAAAAAACTTACGCAAGGCGACGAGTTGCCACCCGGTGTACTGAAGATGATCAAGGTTTACCTTGCCGTCAAACGTCGCCTGCAGCCTGGCGACAAGATGGCCGGTCGTCACGGTAACAAAGGTGTTGTCTCGCGCATCACCCCCGTCGAAGACATGCCGCACATGGCCGACGGCACCCCCGCAGACATCGTGCTGAACCCGCTGGGCGTACCTTCGCGTATGAACGTCGGTCAGGTGCTTGAGGTTCACTTGGGTTGGGCGGCGAAAGGTCTTGGACATCGTATTGCCGAAATGCTCGATGCCGAGAAATCCGCTCAAGCTAAGGATATCCGCGCGTTCCTCGAAAAGGTCTACAACTCGACAGGCGCATCGGCTAACCTCGATGAGCTGACCGATGACGAAATCGTCGAAATGGCACGTAACCTGAAGAATGGTGTGCCGTTGGCAACACCGGTATTCGACGGTGCCACCGAAGAAGAAATCGCCAAGATGCTCGAACTGGCCTATCCGGACGATATCGCCGAGAACCTGAAGCTAGCGTCCAACCGTACGCAAGCCTGGCTGACTGACGGCCGCACCGGCGAACAATTCGAACGTCCTGTCACTGTCGGGTACATGCACTATCTCAAGCTGCACCACTTGGTTGACGACAAGATGCACGCACGTTCTACCGGCCCGTACTCTCTGGTCACGCAACAGCCGTTGGGCGGTAAAGCCCAGTTCGGTGGTCAGCGTTTCGGTGAGATGGAGGTCTGGGCGCTTGAAGCTTATGGCGCCTCGTACACGCTGCAAGAAATGCTCACCGTCAAGTCCGATGACATCACAGGCCGTACTAAGGTCTACGAGAACATCGTTAAGGGTGATCACGTCATCGACGCAGGCATGCCAGAGTCGTTCAACGTTCTGGTCAAAGAAATTCGATCTTTGTCGCTGGACATGGATTTGGAGCGTAACTAATGAAAGCGCTACTCGACCTATTTAAACAAGTCTCGCAAGACGAGCAATTCGACGCCATCAAAATCGGCATTGCATCGCCCGAGAAGGTGCGTTCGTGGTCTTACGGCGAAGTCCGTAAACCCGAAACCATCAACTACCGGACGTTCAAGCCCGAGCGTGACGGTTTGTTCTGCGCCAAGATTTTTGGTCCCATCAAAGACTACGAATGCTTGTGCGGTAAATACAAACGCCTGAAGCATCGCGGCGTCATTTGCGAAAAGTGCGGCGTCGAAGTCACCGTCGCCAAAGTGCGTCGCGAGCGCATGGGCCACATCGAACTGGCCAGCCCGGTTGCGCACATCTGGTTCCTGAAGAGCCTGCCGTCGCGTTTGGGCATGGTCCTCGACATGACCCTGCGCGATATCGAACGTGTGTTGTACTTCGAAGCATGGTGCGTTATCGAACCCGGCATGACACCGCTCAAGCGCGGTCAGATCATGTCCGACGACGACTACCTGGCTAAAACAGAAGAGTACGGCGACGACTTCCATGCCCTGATGGGTGCTGAAGCTGTTCGCGAATTACTTCGCACTATCGACATCGATCGTGAGGTCGATACCTTGCGTGCCGAACTGAAAGCAACCAGTTCCGATGCCAAAATCAAAAAAATCTCGAAGCGCCTTAAAGTGATCGAAGGTTTCCAGAAATCGGGGATCAAACCCGACTGGATGATCATGGAAGTGCTGCCGGTATTGCCGCCCGATTTGCGCCCGCTGGTGCCGCTCGACGGCGGTCGCTTCGCGACCTCCGACCTGAACGATCTTTATCGTCGCGTCATCAACCGTAACAATCGCCTCAAGCGCCTGCTCGAACTGAAAGCGCCCGACATCATTTTGCGCAACGAAAAACGTATGCTGCAAGAGTCTGTCGACTCGCTGCTCGATAACGGCCGTCGCGGTAAAGCCATGACTGGCGCCAACAAGCGTCAGCTCAAGTCGCTAGCCGACATGATCAAAGGCAAGAGCGGTCGTTTCCGTCAGAACTTGCTCGGTAAGCGTGTCGACTACTCGGGTCGCTCGGTTATTGTTGTGGGCCCGCAACTCAAGTTGCACCAGTGTGGTTTGCCCAAGCTGATGGCGCTCGAGCTGTTTAAGCCCTTCATTTTCAATCGCCTCGAAATGATGGGTTTGGCAACAACCATCAAGGCGGCGAAGAAGCTGGTTGAAAGCCAGGAACCTGTTGTATGGGATATTCTCGAAGAAGTCATTCGTGAACACCCCGTCATGCTCAACCGTGCGCCGACGCTGCACCGTTTGGGTATTCAGGCGTTCGAGCCTGTGCTGATTGAAGGTAAAGCCATTCAGTTGCACCCGCTGGTTTGTGCGGCGTTCAACGCCGACTTCGACGGCGACCAGATGGCCGTTCACGTGCCGCTGTCGCTCGAAGCTCAGCTCGAAGCCCGTACACTCATGCTGGCCTCGAACAACGTACTGTTCCCTGCTAACGGCGAGCCGTCCATCGTACCGTCGCAAGATATCGTGTTGGGTCTGTATTACACGACGCGTGAACGTATCAATGGCAAGGGTGAAGGCATGTTCTTCGCCGATGTCAGCGAAGTGCAACGTGCTTACGACAATGGTGAGGTCGAGCTTCAAACGCGTATTACCGTGCGTCTTTACGAATACGAAAAAGATGCCACAGGTGAATTCACGCCCGTGCTGAAGCGCCACGAAACCACCGTGGGACGCGCCTTGTTGTCTGAAATTCTCCCGAAAGGCCTGCCGTTCACCTCGCTGAACCGCGCGCTGAAGAAGAAAGAGATTTCGCGTCTCATTAACCAGTCGTTCCGTCGTTGCGGCTTGCGTGCTACGGTAATTTTTGCCGACAAACTCATGCAGTCCGGCTTCCGCCTGGCAACCCGTGGCGGTATTTCTATCGCCATGAACGACATGGTCATCCCGACCGTCAAAGAAGAGATCCTGGCGCAGGCCAGCTCTGAAGTCAAAGACATCGATAAGCAGTACTCGTCGGGTCTGGTGACCGCGCAAGAGCGTTACAACAACGTGGTCGACATCTGGGGCAAGGCCGGCGACAAGGTCGGCAAAGCCATGATGGAACAGCTCGCAACCGAGCCGGTCATCGACCGTCACGGTAACGAAGTGCGCCAGGAATCGTTCAACTCCATCTACATGATGGCTGACTCCGGTGCGCGGGGTTCCGCAGCCCAGATTCGTCAGTTGGCCGGTATGCGTGGCCTGATGGCCAAGCCCGACGGTTCGATTATCGAAACGCCGATTACAGCCAACTTCCGCGAAGGCCTGAACGTACTGCAGTACTTCATTTCAACGCACGGTGCACGTAAAGGTCTGGCCGACACAGCGCTTAAAACCGCTAACTCGGGTTACCTGACCCGCCGTCTGGTCGACGTGACCCAAGATCTGGTCATCACAGAAACCGATTGCGGTACCACCAGTGGTTACACCATGAAGGCTTTGGTCGAGGGTGGTGAGGTTATTGAACCCCTGCGCGAGCGTATTCTGGGTCGTGTTGCGGCTGCCGATATTGTCAACCCCGACACCCAAGAAACGGCGATTCCTGCCGGTACCTTGCTCGACGAAGACCTGGTCGAAATGATCGACAGCCTGGGTGTCGACGAAGTCAAGATTCGTACACCGCTAACCTGCGAAACTCGTCGCGGCCTTTGCGCACACTGCTATGGTCGAGACTTGGGTCGCGGCAGCTTGGTCAACCGCGGCGAAGCCGTCGGTGTTATTGCAGCGCAGTCTATCGGTGAACCCGGTACACAGCTGACGATGCGTACCTTCCACATTGGTGGTGCGGCATCGCGCGCAGCCATGGCCAGCTCGGTCGAGACCAAAGCCGCCGGTACGGTCTCGTTTGGCGTGTCAATGCGCTACGTCACCAACGCCAAAGGCGAACGTGTCGCGATTTCCCGTTCGGGCGAAATCCTGATTTTTGACGACAACCGTCGTGAGCGCGAACGTCACAAGATTCCTTATGGCGCTACGCTGGTGGTTGCCGACGGTGCCGAAGTCAAGGCTGGCGAGCGTCTGGCCACCTGGGATCCGCTGACCCGTCCGATCATCTCCGAGTACGCCGGTTCGGTACGCTTCGAGAATATCGAAGAAGGTGCTACGGTTGCCAAGCAGGTAGACGAAGTCACGGGCTTGTCGACGCTGGTTGTCATCACGCCGAAAACGCGTGGCGGCAAGACCATGATGCGTCCGCAGATCAAGCTGCTGAACGAAGCCGGCGACGAAATCAAAATCGCAGGTACCGATCATTCGGTCAATATTTCGTTCCCGGTCGGCGCTCTGATCACGGTTCGCGATGGCCAGCAGGTTAGTGTGGGTGAAGTTCTTGCGCGTATTCCCCAAGAATCGCAGAAGACCCGCGACATTACCGGTGGTCTGCCCCGTGTGGCTGAACTGTTCGAAGCCCGTTCACCCAAAGATGCTGGTATGTTGGCCGACATCACTGGTACGGTCTCGTTCGGTAAAGACACCAAGGGCAAGCAACGTCTGGTCATTACCGACATGGACGGCGTCAGCCACGAGTTCCTGATTCCAAAAGAAAAACAGGTGCTGGTGCACGACGGCCAGGTCGTTAACAAAGGCGAAATGATTGTTGATGGTCCGTCCGATCCGCACGACATTCTGCGTCTGCAAGGCATCGAGCGTTTGGCCACATACATCGTGAACGAAGTGCAGGACGTTTACCGTTTGCAGGGCGTAAAGATCAACGACAAGCACATCGAAGTGATTGTTCGCCAGATGTTGCGTCGTGTGAACATCGTTGACTCAGGCGATACCAGCTTCATCAACGGCGAACAGGTCGAGCGTTCCGAACTGCTTAACGAAAACGATCGCATGGAAGCCGACGGCAAGATCCCCGCGACATACGACAACGTATTGCTGGGTATTACCAAGGCCTCGCTGTCGACCGATTCGTTCATTTCTGCGGCGTCCTTCCAGGAAACCACCCGCGTGCTTACCGAGGCTGCCATTATGGGCAAGCGCGACGAGCTGCGTGGCCTGAAAGAAAACGTCATTGTGGGTCGTCTGATTCCTGCCGGTACCGGCATGTCTTACCACATGGCGCGTAAAGCCAAAGAGAAGCACGAAGAGGCTGAACGCCAGGCCGCTCGTGTGATGGCCAACCCGTTTGAAGATGCACCGGTCACGGTAGAGTCCGCTCCTGAAGCTGACAGCGTCGACAACAACGAAGTGCAAGACGGTAACGAAGAATAAGTTGCCGTTGCAAGCCGGGGTCGTATACCCCGGCAAGTAAAGTACCTAACCCTGCCGGCGCAAGTCGGTAGGGTTTTTTTCACAAGGAGACAAGCTCGTGCATCAAATTAATATTCGCCCCGAAATTATCGAACGCGTCATGAAAAGACGCGGCCGCATTCACATGCATCCAAGCATCGATCCAGCTAAAACTGCACTGGTCGTTATCGATATGCAAAACACTTTTTGCGCCGAAGGTAGTCCGGCGGAAGTTGCAGCGTCGCGGGGTATTGTTCCTAATTTGAACACGTTAACGCCAAAATTGCGTGAACTCGGCGTGCCTGTCATCTGGGTTTTGCATGCGAACGAATCGTACGGCGAATATTCCGACTGGGATATGTTTTACAACCATATTGTGGCCGGTGACATTCGTGAGCGTACGCTGCTGGCCAATGCGCCTACGAATCAAGCCGTGTACACCGAGCTTCAAACCAAAGAAGGCGACATTACGATTGTCAAGAATCGATACAGCGCGCTTATTCCTGGCTCGTCGTCACTAGAGCGTGTTTTGCGCAGTCGTGGCATTGACACAATTCTGATTGCAGGCACCAAAACCAATGTTTGCTGCGAATCAACAGCACGAGACGCCATGATGCTCGACTTCAAGGTCGTCATGTTGTCCGATTGTTGCGCTTCATTGTCCGACGAAGAGCACCGAAGTGCCCTTGAAAACATCGTTCAGCAGTTCGGTAACGTCGTTGATTCAAAAGAGTTGTTTACGTTGTTTGCGCGCACGTAAGCCATACCTGTGCATATTGACGTTTTCCCTAAGCTTGTGCTACAGTGGCAAGCTATCCGGAAAATTTGCCCAGCCTTGGCGCGCCAGTAATATTTTATTTGTCAAGGCCTGTGCATCGGCAGTCCGGGTACTGCAAGACCCGCTCTTTTACGTTTGTGTATGCGTTGGGGCGGTTTTGTATAAACCGCCCTTGATTTTTTGGGCGCTGCCAAATATCGCATCAAAGCGGCCTGCCGCTTTGAGATTCACAACGTAAATCGTACGCAAGTACATCAAAAGGACGCGTTAAGGTCATGCCAACCATTAGCCAACTCGTGCGTAAACCGCGCGAAGCCACTCGCGCCAAGAGCAAGAGCCCTGCTCTTGAAAACTGCCCCCAGCGCCGTGGCGTGTGCACTCGTGTGTACACCACAACCCCTAAAAAACCTAACTCGGCTTTGCGTAAAGTCGCCAAGGTACGTCTTACCAACGGTTTCGAAGTCATTTCGTATATCGGCGGTGAAGGTCACAACCTGCAAGAACACTCGGTCGTTCTGGTGCGTGGTGGTCGTGTAAAAGACTTGCCTGGTGTGCGTTACCACATCGTCCGTGGTTCGCTCGACCTGCAAGGCGTTAAAGACCGCAAGCAGGCTCGCTCGAAATACGGCGCCAAGCGCCCCAAAGCTGGTAAGTAAATTATTGGCCACATCGTTGGCCCACTCAGTGCAGCTGTGGCAACCATGCCATGGCATGTAAGTGGTCATTTTGAATAAATGGCCAGGGCCGTGCAAAGGCACGGTACAACTGAACTGTCACAAGGAAATATTAAAATGCCTCGTCGTCGCGAAGTACCCAAACGTGAGATTCTGCCCGATCCTAAATTCGGTAGCGTAGAGCTCGCCAAGTTCATGAACGTTGTTATGTTGTCCGGTAAAAAAGCCGTCGCCGAACGTATTATTTACGGCGCGCTTGACCAGATTCAGGCCAAAACTGGCAAAGAGCCTATCGAGGTCTTCAATACCGCCATCAACAACATCAAGCCTATCGTCGAAGTAAAAAGCCGCCGTGTCGGTGGCGCGAACTATCAGGTTCCAGTTGAAGTGCGCCCTGTGCGCCGCCTGGCACTGGCCATGCGCTGGTTGCGTGAAGCAGCCAAAAAGCGTGGTGAAAAATCGATGGATCTGCGCCTGGCCGGCGAATTGCTCGACGCTTCCGAAGGTCGTGGCGCCGCAATGAAGAAACGCGAAGACACGCACAAAATGGCCGAGGCTAACAAAGCCTTTAGCCATTTCCGTTGGTAATCAAAGGACACACAAATGGCCCGTAAAACCCCAATCCAGCGCTACCGTAACATCGGTATCTCTGCACACATCGACGCTGGTAAAACCACTACCAGCGAACGCATTCTGTTCTATACAGGCGTCAGCCACAAAATCGGCGAGGTGCACGACGGCGCCGCAACGATGGACTGGATGGAGCAAGAGCAGGAACGCGGTATTACCATTACCTCGGCCGCAACAACGGCCTTCTGGAGTGGTATGGGCAACAACTACCCCGAGCACCGTATTAACGTTATCGACACCCCGGGCCACGTTGACTTCACTATTGAAGTAGAACGTTCCATGCGTGTGCTCGACGGCGCCTGCATGGTGTATTGCGCGGTGGGCGGCGTTCAGCCTCAGTCCGAAACGGTATGGCGTCAGGCTAACAAGTACGGTGTACCCCGTCTTGCCTTCGTCAACAAAATGGACCGCACCGGCGCAAACTTCTTCAAGGTTTACGACCACCTCAAAACACGTCTGAAAGCTAATCCCGTGCCTATCGTGGTACCTATTGGCGCCGAAGACGAGTTCAAGGGTGTTGTTGACCTGATCAAAATGAAGGGCATCATCTGGGATGAGGCCAGCCAGGGCATGAAGTTCGAGTACATCGACATTCCCGCCGATCTCGTTGAAATCTCCAACGAGTGGCGCGAGAAGCTGGTTGAGTCGGCTGCTGAAGCCAACGAAGACCTGATGAACAAGTATCTCGAAACCGGTGAGCTGACCGAAGAAGAGATTCAGAAAGGTTTGCGTCTGCGTACTATCGCTTGCGAAATCCAGCCCATGTTGTGCGGTACGGCCTTCAAAAACAAAGGCGTTCAGCGCATGCTCGACGCTGTTATTGATTACCTGCCATCGCCTGTCGACATTCCTCCGGTCGAAGGTCAAGACGACGACGGTAATGCCGTCACCCGTCCTGCCGACGACAAGGCCCCGATGTCCGCCTTGGCGTTCAAGCTCATGACCGACCCGTTCGTTGGTCAGCTGACCTTTATCCGTGTGTACTCGGGGATCCTTAACTCGGGTGACACCGTATTCAACTCGGTTAAAGGCAAAAAAGAGCGTATCGGTCGTATCTTGCAGATGCACTCCAACAACCGTTCTGAAATCAAAGAAGTGGTTGCAGGCGACATCGCTGCGGTCGTAGGTCTGAAAGACGTTACTACTGGCGAAACCTTGTGCGATATCGACAATCATGTCGTTCTCGAGCGCATGGAGTTCCCAGAGCCCGTTATTTCGCAGGCCGTCGAACCCAAAACCAAAGCCGACCAGGAAAAAATGGGTCTGGCCCTGTCGCGTCTGGCCCAAGAAGATCCTTCGTTCCGTGTTCGCACAGACGAAGAATCGGGTCAAACCATTATTTCGGGTATGGGCGAGCTGCACCTCGACATCATCGTCGACCGCCTCAAGCGCGAGTTTGGTGTTGAAGCCAACGTTGGTAAGCCTCAGGTGGCCTACCGCGAAACGATTCGCAAAACCTGCGACGAAATCGAAGGTAAATTCGTCAAGCAGTCGGGTGGTCGTGGTCAGTACGGTCACGTTGTCCTCAAGCTCGAGCCCCTGCCTCCTGGCGGTGGTTACGAGTTCGTCGACGCCATCAAGGGCGGTGTGGTTCCTCGCGAATACATCCCCGCAGTCGATCGCGGTATTCAAGAAACCCTGCCTGCAGGTGTTATCGCGGGTTACCCGGTCGTCGACGTCAAAGTCACGTTGTTCTTCGGTTCGTACCACGACGTTGACTCGAACGAAAACGCTTTCCGTATGGCAGCGTCGATGGCGTTCAAAGACGGTATGCGCAAGGCCAGCCCAGTGCTGCTCGAGCCCATGATGGCTGTCGAAGTCGAAACACCCGAAGACTATGCTGGTACGGTAATGGGCGACTTGTCCTCACGCCGCGGTATGGTTCAGGGCATGGACGACATGGTCGGCGGTGGCAAGATTATCAAGGCTGAAGTACCCCTGGCCGAGATGTTTGGTTATGCAACCAGTTTGCGTTCGCAAACCCAGGGTCGCGCAACCTACACGATGGAGTTCAAGCACTACGCTGAAGCTCCAAAGAACGTTGCTGACGAAGTCGTTAGCGCGCGCAGCAAGTAATGCAGTCCCTGCCCACATGTTGTGGGCAGGATAAATTTTTTGTTTCCTTGAATACTCATAGGATAAGACATGGCAAAAGGTAAGTTTGAGCGGACCAAACCGCACGTAAACGTCGGCACGATCGGTCACGTTGACCACGGCAAAACGACGCTGACCGCAGCGATCACAACAGTATTGTCCAAGGCCTTCGGTGGTGAAGCCAAAGACT
>NZ_NQMK01000016.1:0-43752 GCF_003788685.1 Pusillimonas sp. NJUB218 | reverse complement strand
CCACAACGATGGGTACTCTCCACGGTGCTCGAGCACCATACGTACAGCGCGTTCACGCACTTCGGGGGAAAATTTGCTTTGCTTCTTCATGGCTCCATTTTCTCAGATGTTGGAGCCTCCACAAATCCCGGGGCGCTTCACCAGGGCTTGTTTGTCCGTAGTATTTGCTGCTTTTTTTGAGTTGCGCGTAGATCTGAGTGCCCTCATTAGCTGCGGTTTTTTTGCTTTCCATATCAACCTTGCTTCAGTAATCAACCTAGAAATAAGTCGGTTACCAAAGCGGCCTCAGCCAGAGGCCTCGTAACCTACCCGCCGAGATACCACGACGGGGGTAGGGTGCTTTATCCCGTTTGAGGCACCTATCGCTGGCCCGGCGTACCGGTTCGATAGGTGCTATTCAAGCGGTGCAGTCTTTGCTGCCGTCATCAAACGATTACGTCGCCATCGTTCGAAGCTGGGTGTTCTCACGAACATACCTGGCGTCCATTTGCTAAAAGGGCAATGCTTGCCCGTGGAACTCCGGCTTTACGTGATGGGTAGCATCGTCAGGCCGGAGCCCTTCAAACCACCTCGCAAAACGACCTCTTCGGTCTGCCGGTTTTCATTCCTTTATCTCCAACCGGAATGCAATGGGTTGCCGCCCAGTCATCTGCCAGTCGTAACCGGAAGAAGGGTGCGGTATTTATCAACATCAATTGTTAATGAGCGTTGCCTTTCGGCTTTATGAAATCATAAATCAATGCTTTATCTTTTGCAAGTTGTTATTAAGCGTTGGTTCTTTATTGGTGATACGACTGGCAATGCCGGATTTATTTAGTTACAGCGTGACAAAAAAATGAAGTCGCTATCTTCAAATTTGCTCTATGACTTGTTCGTAAAGGCTTTGGGTTGTGGTGCACGAGCCTGATGTGGTGGCTACGCTGCGCTCGGTGAGCGTGCCTCGGGGCTTTTATTGTTATTACTCTGCACACCTAAAAGATAGGCTGCGATCATCAGGTCTAGCTGCTGAAGCTGCGTTGGCGATAAACCAACTACATCTTCGTATTTGGTTACTGAAAATGGCCAGTCATTTGATTCGTGGCCTGCTAACGGAGATTGTTGAATTGCAGATTGAATAAATGTGGTGTCTGAAGATGAAAGTCCCCAGTGCTCAGGGCCAACAACGTCAGAGAAATACTGCCAGAGCAAGGGAATTTTTTCCTTTGCGATAGAGCCCGTTTTAATCCAGCCCTGTATTGCCTGGGCGGTCACCTGAAACGCGCGCGCGACTTCAGCCTTCGACTTCACTTTGCCTGAGTCGATTTTTAGTTGTATGGCCTGATCGATAGCAAGGCCGAGTTGTTTTCCGTGTAGCACGGAGCAATCTAACCACCAGTTGGGAAGCAAAAGCAATTATTGTTATTTAGTCGACACTTTATAAAGCAATGATTTATAATTAGTCCTATGGACAATACAAATCTATCAATCGCCAAAGCCTGCGAAATCGCCAAAACAATTCAAGATCCGCATGGGCTACTGGGTCGTAAGCAAAAAAAGGGCGTAACAGCGCTCGCGGATTTATTGCATGTCAGCACTGCCGCTGTTAACCAGTGGCTTTATCTTCGTCGTCCCGTTCCTGTTGCGCAGTGTGTACGTATTGAGCAGCTCACGAGAGGTGCGGTGACACGACAGATGCTGAGGCCCGACGATTGGGCGTCAATCTGGCCAGACCTTAACGAGCCAAATTAAATATTCTTGTTTAGCAGCTAAACACTCTGGACAGGTGGCTGCTAAATCTTTGCCGTGTTTAGCGGCTAAACACTTAGGGAGTACCTCTTATGAAAATTCTTGTTGTGGCACAAGGTAAGGGCGGGGTAGGTAAGACCGCCAGTGCAGCCCATATTGCCTTTTTTGCGCGTGAGGCGGGTTTGCGTGTCTTGGTAGTTGACCTGGATACCGGCGACTTGTCTCGAACACTGGTCGAATATCAAGTGGAAGGCGTCGCCAGTTCTTTATTTACTGAAGCGGGCGTTTCTTGTTTAGCAGCTAAACAGGATGGTGAGGCTGGGTGTTTAGCATTAGTCCCCGCGGACAACCTTTTGGCTAATTTGGTGTTCTTGCCGCTGGAGCAGGCGCAGCTGCAGTTTGCGCAAAGCTTGGGTCGTCTGGCAGCTGAATATGACTTGTGTGTAATTGACACAGCCCCTGGGCTGGGTATTGCCAAGGCAGCAGCTCTGCATGTCGCAGACGCAGTCATATCACCAGTGGAAATGGAGGCGTACTCCATTGAGGGCATCAAGCAAACGATGATCACGGTACTCAATGCGCGTACACAAAACCCCAAGTTGTCGTTCTTGGGGATTTTGCCGAGCAGGGTGGATACGCGAAGCCCACGTCAGATGGCCAACTTGAATCAGGTTCGCGAGGCCCATAGCTCACTTATGGCGCCTTTGGTGATTGGGTTGCGCTCCAGCGTTGCCGAGGCGTTAGCGCATGGTATCCCTGTCTGGAAACTGCGCAAGACATCGGCGCGGGCGGCCGGTGCTGAAATGCGTGCCCTTGGGCAATATGTTCTATCAAAAGTGGGGGTTGCCCAATGAAAAACAATACAGATCGTTTAGCAGCTAAACAGGGCAGTGGATTGGACTTGTCTAGCTTGGGTGATTTGGCATCCATGTTGCAGGTGCCAGCAAACACGGTGCAGTCGTCGGGCTCACCCATGATGGTTGACTTAGATCGAATTCGTGAAGACGAAGCTAACTCCAGGACTCAAGACAACCCAGGCTTTAGCAGTGAGAGCATCTGCGAACTGGCAGAGAGCATGAAAGATGGGCGGGGCGTTAAGTCGCCCCTGTCGTTACGCTCAGACCCTAATGCACCCGGCTTCTACATTATTAACCATGGTCATCGGCGTTATCGCGCAGCAAAAGTCGCGGGGCTGGCGCAGGTGCCGGTGTTCGTTGACGAAGGCTTTGACAAGTTCGACCAGGTCATCGAGAACATTCAGCGTGAAGCCCTAACCCCGCGAGAGATTGCTGACTTTATTGGGAGTGCTCAGGCCGAAGGGCACACCCTCACAGATATTGCTCGTTTCTTGGGTAAGTCTAAAGCGTTCGTTTCGCAGCACGCGGCCTTGTTGGATTTGCCTGAACCAGTAGCAAGGGTCTTTCAGGAGGGACAAGTAAAGGATGTGACGCTAGTTAACGAACTCGCTCGTGCCCATCGAGAAAACCCCAAGGCCGTAGAAGAGACCTTAGCCGGCGACTGTTTAGCAGCTAAACAGCTGACCCGTGAAAAAGTGAAGGCGTTACGCAAACCACCGATGGCAGCACCAACCGCCACTACAGCGCCCAGGGTTGATGACATATCTACTTCAAGTCAGTGGAAAGGATTCTTGTTTGAGCTTTCTGCCGTGCCTGGCGTATCAGCGCAAATCAAAACACTGGCCAACGGGGCAGTCGAAGTCCGAATGGTGGTTGACGATGACATGGCCCTAGGGGCCCTAGTTACGAAACTGGGTATTGGCGCTTCCAACGAGCCGTTTAGCAGCTAAACGGTTTAGCGGCTAAACAGGGGGTAGGGTGTGATGGTAAGTGTGACGATGATCTCGATGGGTGCAGGATTGTTCCTGTGTGCGATGTTAGTTTGGTTGTCCTGGATTGATATTAAGCATGGCCTGTTACCTGATCTGTTGACCCTACCGCTTATGTGGGCAGGGTTGCTCATTAATATTCAAGAGGTCTTTACGCCGTTGCCTGACGCGGTACTGGGTGCTGCGGTGGGCTATGGCGTTTTGTGGTTCGCCAATACGGTTTATCGGTGGCGAGCTGGTCAAGACGGGATGGGGTATGGCGACTTCAAACTGATGGCGGCACTAGGAGCTTGGTTGGGGGTCGGCGCGGTGCCTTGGATTTTGACTGGGGCTTGTGTGGCAGGGGCGATAGCTGCCTGTGTATGGCGGTTTGCTGGTTCCATCAAAGCCGATCACCCCTTCGGGCCGTTCTTGTCAGCGGCCGGGTTGGCCGTGATGATCAAACTGTTTAGCAGCTAAACAGTGTTGCGCTATCTGGGTGCTTGTTTAGCGGCTAAACACCTCTGAGACAGGAGAGCAAACATGCTGTGGGTAAAAGGTGTGAAGACTTTTTTCGCGACTTCTTTCGTTTTATTTGTTGGATTTTATATTGCGTTGATTAATCACGAGTTTGGGTGGGCAGTGCTATGCGCTCTTTTAGCGCTACTGTTCGCGGGTTTTGCCCAGCGTCGAGTCCGTCAGCTATGTGAGTATGAAGAACCCTATAAGAATGTGAGGTTCTTTTGCGTCAACGAAAGTCCTACCGTATGGTCTACACATATCGGCGGTAGTGTGGAAAGACCTGTCGAGCAGGTATGTCGTCGAATTAAAGAGCTAGTTCTAAGGAAGTCCGGGCCGTTAACCGGGATGAAACTTGTTCTGCAGCCCGATGATCGCTTGGCTGTGCGACGCCACAGCTTAAACAGTTTTATTAATAAGCTTGATGCGCTTGCAGGCGTTGAAGGTGCTGTACTGCTAACCGCATCGGTATTGAATGAAACGAATCGGGGGGCAGGCCGACTGCAGGAGCGTATCAAGGCAATTGATGAACGCCCGCAATGGCGCTACCAACTGATCGAACGACGGCTTGGAGTTTTTGATGCTTTGGTAGGGCGAGTGTTCTACGGCTGGACGTTTCCGAAAGCTGGCGGGTTTTGGAATCCGTATGTGCCAGGCTTGATTGCATGGCGAAAATCGGACAATATGCCTGACCTTAATAAAATCAAAGCAAGATGTCCTGCAATAAACGAGTTCGACTCTTTAAAAGGTTGAGAAACGGCATCGAGTGCTACGACACCAATTTGTAGGGCGCATGAGTAATTTTCGAAGTAAGCAATTCCGAGGAGAGGTCTATACGTTTGAACATTTGGAGCCGATCAAATTCAACATGCCTTTAAACGCAGCATCGACCTTGTTTGTTGGTCTGTCAGTTGAGTTTGGGTGCCATTGTTTCACTGAGGCGTTTGACCCAGATAAACATACCCCGGACTATCGTTACGTTCACAAAAACGAGACAAGGGCTTTTGATCTTTTGCGATACCAATGTTCTCTGCAACTGCCAAACATCATGACTGATTTGCAACGAGGACTCGTTTATCGAGCTGACGATAGTTATACCTATGTTGCCCGAATAGCATTGTCAGCAAATGATAGTAGCCAACCATACTCAATTTTCTTTAGCCTAAAAAACATTCATAACGCAAAGGAACCAGCGTTGAAAATGTTCGTCAAGAGTGCGTACTTGAAACCATTGGTAGCGAGTAAAAACGCGCATAGCTGGCGTTTCACATCGTTGGCTGGGCAGGTGTCAGGCGTCTTTTCAGCAAAAGACGTAAAGCCTAAACCCGTGAAGAAAAAGTAAAAGGCCCCGCAGGGCCTTTGACCGACGGGACAAACCCGCCTGCGAGCTTCTGTTACCCTTGCTAACCGCAAGACCCAAATTAGCTTTGGGCAGCATGTTCGTATTGCACTCGCTCTCGAACATCTTGGATTGATCATACCAATTTGATCAAAAATGATCAAGCATTAAACAACGCTATTTAATCGGCCCGAGCCAACACAGAATTAAAACAGGCAGCGTTGGGCTAGGCGTTCTTGCTGTACCGGTCATTGTGTCACATCGTTCTCGGATTCAAGGGCTACGCACCTACGGTGCTTGCGTCCGTTCGGCCGTCCATGACCCTTGAGTCCTGCGCTTGCGACGTGACCGACTCCCGGCCAGGGCAATTCCGCCCTGCAATCAGGAGAACACCATGCTTCAAGATACACAAATTCTGGCTACCGAAGTTAAAGACGAACTGCGCTTTGGGTTTACTGCTCAGCTTTTTGGAGATAGCGCTTGCATAGAGGGCGAAAGGGCGGTTTATCAGTGGATGCGTCGTCTTTGCTCAAGCTATAACGGTGGCTACTGGCAGTTTTACAGCTTATCCAATGGTGGCCATTTTATGATGCCCTCTGGTGCTGATCCACTGCGCTTGGTCTGGCCGCTGAACTGGTCAGATGAAGTGGTCAGTCCCCAGGCAGCAGGCGTCGTTGCTACTCTGTTTGCACTGTCTGAGATGATGGAGCGCGGTGCGGACGATCTGCAGATTCAAAACTTTCACCTCTTGCGTGATTTCCTGGCCGAGCACCCTGAGGCTGGTGCGATGTTTCGACTAACTAATTAAACAATCATAAAGCTCACAGGCCCGCGCATGTCGCGGGTCTTTTTTTGCCTCGCCCCTATATATAGGGACGAGCGACTAATTCCAGTGATCTATTTCGGGTTCTTGAGCAAGGTAGCTGAACACGGTCGGTGCCCCCGGCGCCATTGTCTCAAGCCGAAGCGGGGTGGGGCGGTCTTGCTCCGGGTCAGTGTGTCATGTCGTTCTCGGATTCAAGGGCTGCGCACCTAGGGTGCTTGCGTCCAGTCGGCCGTCTTAGACCCTTGATTCCTGCGCTGCGACATGCCCTTTGAGTGCCGGGCAATTTCGCCCTGACTCGAAAAGGAGATCCTCATGCAACTCGCATTGTTCAGCCCAACTGTTAGCTATACACCTTCGGTAAGTGCCGATCCTACGGCACTTTATGTACGCGATCCTAACGGTGTGTTCGTGCCGGCCGATATCGGCCGAGTGCTGGACGCTGCCCGTCAAATTGCGCACCAGGTTTTGCCTGAGCGTATCGATATGAGTAAGCCACAGCAGGTCAAAGAGTTCTTTGCAATGAAGCTGAACAGCACTTTGGAGCATGAGGTCTTTGCAATGGCGATGCTGGACGCCCAGTATCGCTTGATCGAGTACGTTGAACCGTTTCGCGGCACGCTAACGCAGGCGAGCGTATATCCCCGTGAAGTGGTCAAAATGGCCCTGGCGGCTAACGCAGCGGCAGTCATCATTGCGCATAACCACCCAAGTGGCATGCTTGAACCCAGTGCGGCAGATTTAAGTTTGACTAAACACTTACGCACAGCACTATCCCTGGTGGATATTCGGTTGCTGGATCACATCCTGGTCGCCGGCAATAAGACGCTGTCCTTTGCTGAAAGCGGACAACTTTAAGGATTTGACCCGGTCCGGCGCCCGGTTAAGCGCCGGTATCCAACGATTGATCTCAAACAGAGATTAGGCACGCTACAATACTGTTTTTGTGTACAGTATTTCGTCATGGATACGCCAATCGCACTAAGCACGCTGCCATCGTATGTCTGGACAGCGCCCACAACCTTGCAATGTGGGTTTCCTAGTCCGGCCGAGGATCATGCGGAGCAGCGCCTGGATTTGAGTAGCTTGTTGATTCAGCAGCAGGACGCAACATTTTTTATGCGTGTGCGCGGCGCGTCCATGCGAGATGCCGGCATCGATGACGGCGACCTGGTAGTTATTGATCGCTCCGTCAATGCAAAGCATGGCCAGATTGTCGTGGCTGTCGTTGATGGCGAGTTCACCATTAAGCGCCTCTACAAAAAGCGCAATCAGGTGCGGCTCGAAGCGGCCAACCCGACGTACCCAAACATTGAATTAAAAGATGGCCAGGAGCTGGTCATCTGGGGTGTTGTGACATGGACACTCAAAAAACACAGCCACGGCGTATAGCGCTCATTGATGGCAACTCGTTCTACTGTTCGTGTGAGCGGGTCATGCGCCCCAGCCTGGAGGGCAGGCCCTTGGTGGTGCTTTCAAATAACGATGGCTGCGCCATTGCGCGCACACAAGAAGCCAAAGACCTGGGCGTCAAAATGGGTGCGCCCTGGTTTCAGATCAAGCACCTGGCGCAGACGCATGGTTTATTGGCCCTGTCGGCTAATTTTTCTTTGTATGGTGACTTAAGCCAACGGATGATGAACGTCATCGGGCAATTTTCCCCGCTACAAGAAATCTATTCCATTGACGAGTCTTTTCTGGACTTGACCGGCGTTCAGGGTACCGGCCGCGAGCTGGGCAGCACGATACGCGAGCGCGTCAGACAATGGGTGGGCATACCGACGTGCGTCGGTATTGGCCCCAGTAAAACGCTGGCCAAATTGGCTAATCATCTGGCTAAGAAAATCCCCCGGCTGCAGGGCGTATGTGATTTATCGACGCTTGATCATGAGGGGCGACTTCGGGCGCTGCGTCATGTGTCGATCGAGGATGTGTGGGGCGTAGGGCGGCGCTTGGCGCCCCAATTGCGGGAATTGGGTATTCATACCGCCAGTGACCTGGCTCAGCAAAGTCCCCAGCGCATACAGGAACAGTTTTCGGTGGTCTTAGCCAAGACCGCACGCGAGTTAGCTGGCCAGACCTGTATCGGGTGGGAGGACGAACCGGCTGACAAACAGCAAATCATGTGTTCACGCAGTTTCGGTAAGCCCGTCGTGCAGCTCGTCGACCTGCAGCAGGCGTTAGCGGTGTTTGTGAGTCGCGCCGCGCAAAAGCTGCGGGCACAAGCCTCTTTGACCGAGGCTATTCATGTATTTATTCGCACCAGTCCATTTCGGGACGGCCCCAAATATACCGGCTCGACTGTTGTTCGCATTGCCCGCACTGACGATACGACGATTTTGATTGGTGCCGTAAGTCGGGCGCTGCACAAAATCTATCGCTCCGGCTACGCCTACGCAAAAGCAGGTGTTTGCTTGCTGGAAATTACCCAGCGCTCTATGGCCGAATCGCAATTAGGGTTGTTTGACGCACCGCAGCAGCCTTGCCAGGTGCCCAAGGGCGAGCTGATGCAAGTCATGGATCGTCTTAATCAAAGGTTTGGGCGCTTCACCGTCGTAGCCGGGGATGCCCTGGTGCAGAGTGAATCCCCTTGGCAAATGCGCCAAGAGCGAAAAACCCCGGCCTACACCACGCGTTGGGAAGATATCGTGGAGATTTGGCGTTAGATCCTAGGTCTTTGAGAGCGCCGCTCAACACGGTCGTTGTTGCTAAATAGGATTACTCAAGCCAACCGGTGAAGGCGTTCTTGCTGTACCGGTCATTTTGTCACATCGTTCTCGGATTCAAGGGCTGCGCACATACGGTGCTTGCGTCCGTTCGGCCGTCTTTGACCCTTGAGTCCTGCGCTTGCGACGTGACCGACTCCCGGCCAGGGCAATCTCGCCCTGATACCTGGAGAGAATCATCATGGCTACAAAAGCCCAAACACGGCGTCTTAATGCTACCGCTGGCACACATCAGACTGAAATTCTTAAGTTATTAAACGGCATCGGCAGGACTCGCGGACTGTCTCGCGTGTTTGCCGATTGGATTGAAATGTGTGCAATCGCCTTGGCCAGGATGGATCGAGCCCAGTTTGATGCGCTAGAAGAGCGCTACCAAGGGATCGTTAAGCAGTACGAGCGCGACGAGGTTGAAGACTTGGCTAAAGCATTTGCGCATTTGACGCTGGCTTACGAGGAGTGTTTCAGTGACGGCGCAGTAGCGTTCGCAGACACGCTCGGTTCGCTTTATATGATGCTGGACATGGGCAATAGCGATACGGGCCAGTTCTTCACGCCCTACGAGGTTTCGCGCATGATGGCTCAGATTCAGATTGAAGGAGCCGGGGAGCTGATCAAGGAAAAAGGGTATGTCCAGGTCATGGAACCTGCGGCCGGTGCCGGCGGCATGATCATTGCCACGGCCCATGCCCTTCATGAGGCCGGATTTAATTACCAACGCACGATGCACGCCACGGCCATCGACATCGATGCCCGGTGCGTTCACATGTGCTTTGTGCAACTGTCGATGCTGCATATCCCTGCCGTGGTGATTCACGGTAATGCCCTATCAGGTGAAACATGGGGGCAGTGGGTGACACCGGCACATATCTTGGGTGGCTGGCAAAGGCGGTTAGATAGTCATAAACCTTTGGCGCAACTAAATCATTCCAACAATCAAACTTGGCCAAGCAGACACCCCGAAGTTCCTAAGGGCAATAATAATGTCGAGCGTGTGCAAATGATGTTGTTCTAAGTCATAGGGAGCGTTGTGTACGAAGCTCCCTCTTTGAGACTTACCTAAACGTTACGAAGGCTGTTTGTGGTTAAGCATTTGTTGGTACAAAAAATGTTCCCGCAGCACATTGAAGGTAACGTGAGTCAAGCTCGGGGTTAGCCCTGAACTTACCTCAGTTAGTGACTGCACGTTTTCTAACAGGATATCGAGCTGAGCAATACTCGCGGAAGCAGCATTATGCGGATGGGCATTGATGTGCTGACCAGCCGCTTCGAGTAGGCGGGTCTCTTGTTGAAATAAGCGCAGATTTTTGTTGAGCTCATCGATTTGCTTTTTTTTCTTATAACCAGAATCGCATCTCACTTCGGCCAATAGCAAAGCGTTATAAATGTTCATAAGCATGGTTCGATCCTGAAGCGCACCGTGGTCTACCAGTGTCACGGTGAGGCGCGTAATTCGCCTGTCTCGGAACTCAAGGGTTGTCTCGTCTAGAAAATGTATAGCGCCTGAACTACGCAAAATTCGCTCATGCCTAAGTGCCTGAGCTTGAGACGCAAATAGGCCACCGGCAAAATCTAGTAGTGCTTCACCCTGTATGCCGGTCATAGCACCCCGAGTTAACGCCTTCGCTTTGCACTCGACAAGGATGATATTTTCCTCATCCTCGAATACGAAATCACACTCGCCGACACCAATATCTCCCATATCGTATTTCGCATTCTCGAAGCTAGGTTGAAAGCCGTGCGTGGCAAACAAATTCTTTGTTAGCCGCTCTGCTGCAAGGCCTCTGAGATTGGCGATTTCATTTGCGGCTTTACCCTTTGCCCAGGCAGCGAATATCGCCTCGAATAAAGCTGGGCCCAGCACCGATGCTGCTGGCAAAACCACATTATTGTCATTGAGCAAAATGAGCGGCTTGAAGATTACGTCTGGGCCCTCAGCACCGAAAGGGGAACGATATTTTTTATTGGTCTCGCCCTCTCTGTGCGCAAAGAACGGCAACATAGATTTGAATACCCCCTGATCGAGTCTGTTTTCAAGCAGCTGGATCGGTACTACCAGAGTTCCAGGTTTAGCATGAGTTTTTAGAACGTCGGCCAACTGCACCGCATCCGCGACGCACCAACCGAGTTGATGCTTCATGTTGGTATCAAATTCATCGCTGAAAAAACCGGTTAGAAACTGAGGCGTGAAACTAAGGTGCCACTGACGAAGTGAGAAACAGTGGTCGTAGTGAGCGACCCATCGCAATACATCTTCTAAGGATCGGGCATCTACATTTAGAAATGCAAATTGCGAATAAGGCTCGATGTCAAGCATCGCCACGAAGTCGCGAGCTAGGCAGACGGCCTTATCCCAAAATGACTCGGCCTTGCGTTCGTTAGATCCTTGGGCAGGCAGCTTGACTGCAATGTTATACAGCAGCCCGACCGGGAGTCCTGGAGATCGATGTCCAAGACCACTGGCATATTTTCTGCCAAATAGAATTTGTTCATAGGCGTAATCTTGGGTCTTAATGGCCATCCGCATGATAGTCGCTAGCGCCTTGAGACTTCCTACGCGATGAAGACTCTTCCATATGTCGCCAACAATATTTTCTACGCTCTCAGCTCTTAGGTGGTCGGCCCTGAACAATCCCCGTAACTCGCATAAACATTGAAGATTGGGGCAATTTCCGATACCCGGAACTCCCGGTTTGTTGTCCAATAGAGGCTATTTTCTGGGAGTTTTATTTCGATGTTTGCCTGCCCTGCCACCGATGATTTTTTCCGTTCTCGCATTGATCAGATGATTGACCTTCGTCATCCGTTGGCGGTGTTGTCCTCGCGCATGCCATGGCAAGAACTTGAGGCACGGGTAGCCAATCTGTTTGTTCGTAAAGCCCACACGGGGGTCGCGATGCCGGACCTGGATTTGTTTGGCGAGAAGCCGCAGCGTCAGTCTTCGCGCAGCAACGCGGGTCGCCCAGTGTGCCGCTTCGGATCATGATTTCGCTGCTGTATCTGAAGCATGCGTTCAACGAATCGGATGAGGGCGTGGTTGAGCGTTGGGGTGAAACCCCAACATGGCAGTTCTTTGCGGGTCAGGCGTATTTCGAACACCACCGTCCCTGCGACGCCACCACGCTGGTGAAGTTTCGCAAGCTGTTGGGCGAAGAAGGGGTTGAAGAGTTGCTGGCACAGACCATCAACGTAGCCGTCGAACTCAAGCTGATCAAGCCCCAGGAGTTGAGCCGCGTGATTGTGGACAGCACCGTGCAGGAGAAGGCAATTGCACATCCTACGGACAGCCGCCTGTTAGAGACCGCGCGGATCAAACTGGTGGACGCCGCCAAAGCGGTGGGCATTTCGCTCAAGCAAACCTTTGCCAAAGAAGGTGCACAACTGAGCCGCCAGGCGGGCCGTTATGCCCATGCCCGCCAGTTCAAACGCATGCGCCGGGCCATTAAACGTCAACGAACCATTGTGGGTCGCTTGTCGCGTGAGATGGATCGCAAGGCCAATGTGCTCGGTCAGGCGGTACGCGCCGCCCTGGATCAGGTCTTGAACAAGGCAAATCGTATCGCGGCCCAAAGCGCTCAGCGCAAGAGCGTCAAAGGCCAGCCCAAGCTGTACGCCTGGCACGCCCCGGAAGTCGACTGCATCAGCAAGGGTAAAGCGCGTCGGCCCTATGAGTTCGGTGTAAAGGTCGGGATTGCCAGCACGTTCAAGGGCAATTTGATCTTAGGCGCACGGGCGTTTCATCGTAATCCGTACGATGGGCATACGCTCAACGAACAGCTGGAACAGGCTGCGATTCTGATGCAAGACTGTGCGGCGCAGGCTCCAGACACGGTCTTTGTAGACTTTGGTTACCGGGGGGGGATGCGGACAATCCGCAGGTTTGCATTGTGCATCGGGGCAAGCCCAAACGGCTGACGGCGCTGGAACGAAAGCAGCTGAAACGCAGACAAGCCATTGAGCCGATTATCGGTCATTTGAAAGCGAATCACCGGATGGATCGCTGCCACCTTAAGGGTGAAGAAGGCGACAAGTTGCATGCCGTGTTGTGCGCGGCGGGCTACAACCTCAAATGGTTGCTGCGTATGATTGCCAAGAAGGGGGGTACCCTTCTTGCAGGTCCTTTTTTTGCGCCTGAAAAAAGGCACCGCCGTGAGGACGATTCTGACGGCATTGGCGTGGGAGGGGGATGCTGACCGGTTAAACCGTCCTCGCAGCGTCATGCAAAGACCCATGTTGGCGGCGTGACGCAGTGTCTTGAATGGCCGTTTTCGGCCAAAATGAATAAATCAGCATCGATTAAGTAAGGGCAGGTAATTCTGGTGTATTTTCGGGTTTAATCAACCTGGGAAAGTCAGGCGAGTGGCGCGCGCAGTGTGACTTTAATACGTTGCAATGCGTCGTCGCTGTCTGCGATGAACATCTGCAAGTCCGCAATGCATTTTTCCAGCAGGCGTAGTGTATTACGGCATTCTGCAGCCATGGCGTTGACCGCAATTTCGGTATGGTTCTGAAGAACTTGCTGCAATGCCATGTACAGTTTTTCGTAGTTGGGCTGAGCGGTGTACTCAGTCAGTTCAAGTGGCTGTTGCAACTCACTGCAACTTGGCACGTAATCGGGCAATATGTCTGAAAACACCTGAAGCAACGTGGTGTTGGCGATAGGTATCAATTCAGCATGAAAGGCTTGGCTATTGCCAGACTCCACAAGCTTTTCCAACATGGCAGGAAGTATGGGTGCAGTTTTGCGCCAGAAGTTCTTCAGAATCTGGTCGGGCGCATGAACAAGAGCTTGTTGTCCGGCGTTTAGCGCGACGTGTAATTGGCTTAACTGCGGCAATACAGTGTCGACCAAGCTACCCAGAACATTTTCTTCCTGATGATGCAATAAAACTTCGGCCGGTTTGCGCTGCTTGTAAGCCAGCGCGGGCTGGATGATGTCCAGTAAGGCCGCATACAGGCTCTCGAATCCGGCCTCTTCCAGAGCCTGCGGGGTCAGGCCTTCTGTGCGGGCCATGTAGGTCGAAATTGACACCGGGGCCACCAGTATCGATGCTTCCAGACCCATTGCGTCAAGCTTGGCGCTGGCCCGATCACACACGTCATTTTCTTGCAGAACACGATTTTCAGGTGTTTTGTTGCGAAGTAATTTCTGGATTTCCCCGTCGACTTCGTCTTCCTCGAAAACGTCACTGCGCGTTAAAACGGGCAGAAGCGGTTTGCCACGCCCCAATTCAGTCGAGAGTTCTTCCAGTTCCTGGGTTTGACCGGGAGATGCGGAGCTTGAAAGCCATAGCAAACCATCGGCACTTTCAATGAAGCGTTTTGTCAGTTCGGCATTTTGCCCGGTAACCGAGTGCAACCCCGGGGTATCGAGCAAAACCAGTTTCTGGCCAAGGCAAACCCCTTGCAACCGTGCGGTGGTTTCGGTTTCCCCCTCGGCGAACGTGTCGCTGGTTTCAACGACTCCCCCGTTTTCAAGGTGAAAGTATTGAACGGGCTGGGCGTGTGCCGAAAAACGTTTTGCCAGCAAGTTGCAAAATGCGCTTTTACCCACGTTGAATTTACCGAACACCAGAAAAATGACTTTATCGTTTAGCAACTCTGCGAGTTTGCTGGCATGAACAAGTTCCGATCGCTGTTGTGCCCAGTATCCCGACAGCGTGCGAAGGGTTTGCCCGATAGCTTGTGCCTGTGCGACAAAAGCACTGTCAGGTTTGAATCCAGACAGAGGCCATTGAAGTGACTCAAGGGTACGCTCAATATGCTCGTGCCAGGCATGTAATGAAGCGAGTGCTGGCGTCAGGTCGGTATGGGCGCGCGCAGCCGCATTGACGGTCGATAAAAAGCAGAGCTCGTGCGGGGCAACGACGCCCTGCGGATTCGTTGCGTTCATGCGGGTAGCGTAAATGAGGCGAGGGCGTCAATGGCATCAAGTGCGACGTTGACCTGGAGTTTGGCCGCAACGATGTCCTGCGCCAGGGTGACCTGATCGGTTGAGGCGTTAAAGTACTGTGTAAATGCTTCGTGCAGCTGTTGGATACCGGCGGGTGAGCCAAAGATCCGTTGCAAATCGCGGGCATGTTTGACCGAGATGCCAAGCACAGCGATCATTACCGTATAAAGACTGCCCGATACCGGCGTTTTTCCGCTTGATAAGCCAGTGACGCCATGGCCGGCGAGGAATGCGTCGATTTCAACACAGGCACGAGAATATGCGACCTGAATACGTGCGCGCTCGCGCTTTGCCGCAGTGAGTTTGTATTGATCACTGGCGTAGTCGGGGGTCAGGGAATTACCAAAACCTGGCGCGTTGATGATCGCCAGCAAGTCGGTTTGAACCTTCGCTAATACGGTGTGCAAGCCAGTGTCGAACTGATGGCGTTGGTCGGACTGCCGTTGCAGCAAGGCTTCCAGCCGTTGCTGGCGCAAGGCATGCTGTTGTTGCAGTTCGGTGCTGAAATGTTCAAAGAGCCGGGCGGCCTCAAAGGCTCGAGCCTGTGGCACGTTGGTCACGGCGTCAGCTATCAGATCTTTAAGTGCAGGAATCCCGCTTTTTTGCACCAGTAATTGTTTACTTTCGGTTTGGCCTTGTCGATGACGCGTTGATGAAACGGCATGGAAGACCGTACCCGGTGCCTGTTGACCGAGAGCCTTCAGAATGTTCTCGAGTTCGCCTGTTCCAGGCAGCTGGTCGATCTGGGACAACACAAACAACGTCTTGCGTTGCGTTAGACCTTCGTCGTTACATAACTGCTTCACGACGTCGTGTTCACAGCCGTCAAGCTCGCCTTCTTTGGCCGTATGTACAAACAGCCGGATATCGGACTCAATCCAGACGGCCCGCAGGGCCAGGCGATCGTCATCCAGGCTGATATCGGCGTCAAGGCCGGGTGCATCCAGCCAACAAACCGCATGGTGCGTCTGACTGGACAGTGTGATGGTTTCACGTTTGTCGGCAACTGAAAATTGGTCTTGACCCAGCAGTTCATTCAGCAACCGGCTTTTGCCATGATTGTATTTACCCACGACCGTTACGGTGGGCAACCGGTTCGGCGTCGTCAGCAAACGGAGCCGTTCGAGATGGCTGATGTGCTCGGGCAGAACGAGCAAGATTGCCCGTTCTGCCGCTGTTTGAGCGCTGCCAAGAATGTCGTTTTGTTCAATCATTCATTCTGTGGAACATTTTGAGTTAAACAGCTCAGGCCGCTGCACGCTCGCGGTTGACCAACTGGTTATCTTTGCCATCGACCAGTGGTGTGAGCGTGATATTGAATTCAATATCTTTGTACGTATCGGCCTTCAGGCCAAGCGCAGCACCACCGGTTTTTTCGGTCACCGGAGGAATCAGGTCTTCGCGTGTGGCGTAGGCAAAGTCATCCCAGATCAGCGGATCGCCTTCGATATTGAATTGCGTCGTCAACTTGCGGTTGCCGTCGCTGGTCACGAACATATGAACGTGTGCAGGGCGGTTGCCATGACGTGCCAGGTGGTTCAACAGCTGCTGTGTTGAACCTTGTGGAGGACAACCGTAGCCTACCGGCATCAGCGTACGGAATTCGTACTTGCCGTCAGCATCGGTACGCACCGCACCGCGAAGGTTAAAGTCGCTTTGTTTTCCAGTGGGGTCGAAGTGGGAATAGAAACCACGGGAATCAGCATGCCAGCATTCAACCAGAGCACCTGCAACCGGTTTGCCGTCAGCGCCTTTCACGACGCCGTGGATGACCAGCGGGCCGGCATCTTCGTCGGGGTCAACGTCAAGTTTGGCTACACCTTCTTTCACGGGTGCGCCTGCAACGTACAGCGGGCCCTCGATGGTACGCGGTGTACCGCCGTCAAGACCAATTTGCTTGTCTTCGGCATCAAGGCGGATGTCGATGTATTTTTCCAGACCAAGACCGGCAGCCAGCAACGCAGCCTCACCATCGGTGCCCAGGCGGTTCAGGTAGTTGACACCAGCCCAGATTTCGTCGGGCGTGATGTCTAGATCGTCGATGGCCTTGAACAGGTCAGACAACAGACGGTGAAGAATCTGTTTGAAACGGGCGTTGCCCTCTTGGCCTTCGAGGTTTACGGCAGCTTTCAACAGGTCTTGAACTTCCTGGGTGTCAAATACTTTAACGGTCATTTTCTGTCCCTTTTATGTAATAGAGTTGGCTTTTTGAGAGTGGAGTGGATGACAGCGCAGCGCGTTTTGGGCGATTCAGCTGTCGTCCTCGCGTACCGACGATGGGTGGCGGCATAGCGGTGTTACTGAAATTTTCATGAATGGGTAAAGCGGCAGATTGCTAAGCAACTGGTGCAATTCTGCGTTGTCTTCGACGTCAAAAATACTGTAATTGGCGTATTCGCCAACAATTCGCCAGATGTGGCGCCATTTGCCGCTACGTTGCAATTCTTGCGAATACGCCTTTTCTTTGGCAATGAGCTGAGCCGCAACTTCGGGGTCCAGACTGTGCGGAATCTGAACATCCATTTGCACATGAAACAGCATCTGTGGGTCTCCTGTTGGGGGAATCGGTGCGCAGCGGGCGGATTAGCTGCGCGTAACGTGGTGAATAGAGCCTGGCCGGGTGAATCGCTGCACCTGGGCATCGTTCAGCGTAATGCCAAGGCCGGGGCCTGTCGGGACTGTCAGTTCGAAATCGCTGTATTCAAGCGGTTGTGTCAGGATTTCTTCAGTAATCAAAAGAGGGCCAAACAGCTCGGTACCCCACTGCAAGTTGGCAAAACTGGCAAACAAGTGGGCTGAGGCAATGGTGCTGACCGCACCTTCAAGCATGGTGCCACCGTAGAGTTCAATACCGGCGGCATCGGCAATGGCGGCGACGCGTTGCGCAGCAAACAACCCGCCGCTTTGTTCAATCTTGACAGCGAAAACATCACTACCGCTTTCTTTGGCGATGGCAAAAGCGCTTTCCGGCCCTTGCAGTACTTCATCGGCCATCAAGGGAATTGAAAAGCGTCGCATCAGGCGACCCAATGCCGCGGCCGAGGCAACCGGTTGTTCAACCAGTTCGCAGCCGGCGTCGGCCAACGCGGGAATACCCCAGGCCGCCTGCGTTTCACTCCAGGCCATGTTGATGTCGACACGTACCGCTGCACGGTCGCCCAAGGCTTTCTTGATATCGGCGACATGCTGGATATCGGTTTTGATGGCCTTGGCGCCGATTTTCAGTTTGAACACATTATGACGACGCAAGGCCAGCATCTTTTCGGCTTCGTCAATATCCTGAGCCGTATTGCCCGAGGCCAGCGTCCAGGCGACGGGCAAGCGGTCGCGACGGCGCCCACCCAGTAACTCAGACAGCGGCACACCCAGGCGCTTGCCGTGCGCATCGAGCAAGGCGGTTTCCAGGGCGCTTTTTGCAAAGTGGTTCATTTTGACCAGTTTACCGACGTGCGTCATCAGGGCTTGAATCCGGGTGGCGTCTTTGCCAACGATGGCTGGTGCCAGGTAGGTATCTACCGTCTGTTTCATGGTTTCCGGGCTTTCGTGCCCATAGGCCATGCCGGCGATGGTGGTGCCTTCGCCCAGACCGGTGACGCCGTCGCTGCAGATGACCTGCAACAGCATCAGGCTTTGGCCCTGCATGGTGCCGACCGACAATTTGTGGGGCCGGATTGTGGGCAGATCAACGATGCGGGTTTCAACGCGTTCGATAACCGGGTAATTCGAATCGATAGACATTGGCGTATTTATTAAGATTTGATGAAACGGATTAATCGTGAATAATCGGGCCGGGCGCACCTCATGTCCAACACCATTTTCATCTGATTGAATACCTTTAAGGTATTGAATGGCACCAACCCAAGAAAATCAGGGGTTTGCTCCGGTAATATGCGGAAATACGCCAGTTCAATTTCGGGGGAAACAATGGATCTGCGTCAGCTACATTATTTTGTTGTCGTGGCCAGGGAAGGCAACTTCACCCGGGCGGCCGATCTGTTACATATGGCTCAACCCCCCCTGAGCCGCCAGATCCAGGCGCTGGAAGACGAGCTGGGTGTGCAGTTGCTGCTGCGCAAGCACCGGCCCGTTCGTTTAACCGATGCCGGTCGCGTGTTTTACGAGCAAGCCTTGCAAATTCTCGCGCGTGTAGAGCAAATGAAAGAGGCAACGCGACGTGTCGGTCTGGATCAGCGCAGGGTATTGAGTATCGGTTTTGTGGGGTCTACGCTGTATGCCGATGTGCCGCCGCTGGTGCGGCAGTTACGCAAGCATGATCCTGATCTCGAGATTCAGCTGGTTGAGTTGACGTCGGTACAGCAGGTCGACGCCTTGAATGAAGGGCGCATTGATGTCGGCATCGGCCGTATTCCTCACAATGATCCGAATGTCATGGGCATTGTCTTGCGTGAAGAACGTCTGGCGGTCGCCATTCCGGTGAACTCTCGTCTGGCGGCTGTTGACGGGCCGGTTAAGGTGTCAGATTTGCACGGTGAGCGTTTGGTGGTGTACCCGCAATCGCCGCGTCCCAGCTTTGCCGATCAGGTGCTGGGTGTGTTTCAGGCCAACGGGGTGCGCCCCGGCGAGGTCCATGAGGTTCGTGAAATTCAGGCCGCCCTGGGGCTGGTGGCTGCCGAAGTTGGCGTGTGCGTCATTCCGGTTTCTGCGCGGCAAATGCGCCAGGATATTCGGTACCGGTTACTGGAAGGCGAGCGTGCAGTATCGCCGATTATTCTGAATCATCGGGTGAATGATGATTCCCGATACCTTGGGCTGATCAAGCAGCTGCTTCAGAAAATGTATGACGAAAAACCGGCTTGGCTAGGCAACGACGGGTAAGTGACGATAGCTATTTTCATACCCCCGGAATAACCCTGATCTGAACGAATAGCCGCCTTAGTGATACCCACCAGGAATTGGCGTTTGTGCAAAGCGGGTTTGCAACGGTGTTATTCAACGTGCGCCGTAGTTCTGACAAGATGTGTTTTCTCACTTGTGAGATAACTCGAATCGTTATAAAAAAAATGCAAACATCACGCCGGTCACCACGGCGCCAGGAGAAACAAATGGCTGGTTTTATAGAAAGAAACGGTCTGTTGACAACAGCGTACCGGGATGCAGTCCAGAACGTACTGCAACAGATTGAACAGGCGGACATCCGCATGATCCGCTTGTCGTGGCCCGATCAGTACGGGTTGTTGCGCGGCAAAATGCTGTCGGTTGCCGCACTTAAGTCAGCGTTTTCAAGCGGATCTGAAATCACGATGGCACCGTTCTTTTTCGATACGGCCAGCGCCATTGTATTCAACCCGTTTCAGGCCGGAGGTGGCTTTGGCGACTCGGAGCTGTCTGGCAGCCCTAATGTCGTGATGGTCCCTGACCCGACCACGTTTCGCATTTTGCCGTGGGCCGATCGTACCGGCTGGATGCTGGCCGATTTGTACATGCGCAGCGGCAAACCGTTTGCATTGAGCCCGCGCGCAATTCTTAAAAAGGCCTTGCAAGAAGCCAGCGATATGGGCTACGAATTTAAGGCCGGTCTTGAGGTTGAGTGGTACCTCACACGTATTGTTGATCCATGTCTTGAACCAGAAACGCTGGGTGGACCTGGCACACCAGCAGCACCTCCCAAGGTCATGCCGGTTGCCAAAGGTTATTCCTACTTGCTGGAAAACCACCTTGATGAGGTCGAACCGCTAATGTCCACTATCCGCGATCATGTTCTGGCTCTGGGCATGCCGCTGCGCAGTATCGAGGATGAATGGGCGCCAAGCCAGATGGAAACTACGTTTGATGTCATGAGCGGGATGAATGTGGCCGATACGATGGTGCTGTTCCGCAATGCAGTCAAGCAAATCTGCCGGCGCAACGGTTATTTGGCCAGTTTTATGTGTAAGCCAAAAATTGCCGGTTTTTATGCTTCTGGCTGGCATCTGCATCAATCTCTGAACGACAAAATAACAGGCACGAATCTGTTTGTTCCCACCGGGAACGATGCCTTGTCACCGACCGGCCTATCGTATGTGGCGGGTTTGCTTGAGCATGCCGGGCCAGCATCAAGTTTCACGACACCCACCATCAATGGTTATCGCCGTCGTCGCCCGTATTCACTGGCCCCTGATCGTATGACCTGGGGTATTGATAACCGTGCTGCCATGGCGCGAGTAATTTCCGCGCCCGGCGATAACGCCAGCCGTGTTGAAAACCGTGCCGGTGAACCCGCGGCCAATCCGTACCTGTACCTTGCATCACAAATTTTTGCCGGCCTTGATGGTATCCGGCGCCAGCTTGACCCCGGCCAACCCGTTGAATCGCCGTACGAGTCCAGTGTGAGCTCGTTGCCCGTAAACCTGTCGCAGGCACTTGACGCCCTTGAGTCTTCAAGCTTCTACCGCGAAGCCTTTGGTGACAAGTTCATCGATTATTGGCTGCATTTACGTCGTAGCGAATGGCAACGCTTTGTGGCCGCTGAAGGCGAGGTCGACATGCAGCAAGACGAGGTTACCGAATGGGAACACCGCGAATATTTTGAATTGATGTAAATGCGTAGCCGCAGCAGACACATCGCATAAGGACAGTTATGAAAAAGTTTGCATTGATATGGTGTTCCGACAACATGTTGCTGGAATATCGGGACTACATGCTGGGTCAATTATCTGACGGTACGGGGCAATGGGATGTCCTGTCTCCCGCCGACCCTAACTTTGCTGAGCAGGTAAAGGATTATGACGGTTATGTCATCAGCGGCAGTGAAAAATCGGTAGTAGATGACCTTGATGCCCCATTGACTCAACGCCTGTTTGCCTTCATTCGTGACGTCCGCGCAACTTCTGCTGCACCGGTCGTGGGTATCTGTTTCGGAGCCCAGGCTCTGGCGGCGGCACTAGATGGCCGGGTCGGGCGTAACGAAAGCGGTCAGTTTCGTCTAGGAGTGGAATCTCTGAAGTGGTTGTCGCCTTCGATCACGCAACAATGGCCCGAAATTACAGACGACATCACGCTGGTTCAAAGTCATGGTGAATGCGTTCTGAAACTGCCACCAGACAGTGTGCTTCTGGCGTCATCACCGTCAGCTGCTCACGAGATTTTTCTGGCCGAAAACCGGTTTCTGGCCATTCAGGGACACCCGGAATCAGATGCGTCATGGCTACGCAAAATGTTCATGCCGTTTCACCGGGATGCGTTTGACCAAACCCAATGGGAAGCCATCGAGCACGAGTCAACACAGCCGGTGAACCGGGAGGGCATTTTGGCGCTGATCCGGCGCCTGTTGAAAGACGGTCACCTATGAGCTGACACGTCATTTATTTAGGGAAAAAATTATGAGTACCACTGCTATAAGGCCGGGCTCAAACGCCCTGGCGTTAGATGAACTCGTCCAGCAAGATCGCGTTCATCGACGGGTTTACACCGACCCCGATATTTTTGCGCTGGAAATGGATCGAGTCTTTGCCGCGAACTGGGTATATTTGCTGCACCTAAGCGAAATCCCGGGCATAGACGATTTCAAGCAAGTATGGATAGGCACACGTAATTTCGTCGTCAGCCGTAAAGGGGACAACAAAGTTACCGTATTTGCGAATCGTTGCTCACATCGTGCAGCAACAGTGTGCCGTGAACCCGGTGGGACAGCCTCTACGTTTACATGTCCGTATCACGGCTGGAAGTACGACAGTCGTGGACAGCTGTTTGGTGTACCTGGAAAAACTGCCTACGGAAAGACCTTCAAAGCACGTGATATGCATTTGGCCCGTCCAGCGCAAGTGGCAATTTATAAAGGGCTGGTGTTTGCGACACTGAATGACAAGGCACCCGGACTGGAAGAACACCTCGGCCATGCCAAACGGTTTATTGATGACTGGTTGAACCACCAAGGGGGGCACGAAAACCTGTGCGTTGCCGGTGCGCAGCGCTTCAAACTCAAATGCAACTGGAAAGTGGTTTACGACAATGCAGGTGACGGCTATCACGTGCCGTTTTCACACCAGTCGTTGCTGAAAATGACCAATGATCGCTATGGCGGTGGCGACATGTCGTACTTTGCCGACGCTGATCGTTCAAACATGAAGCTGTATGACTTGGGTAACGGCCACACGCTGATTGACCAGCGCCCCGACATGCATAACGACTCAGCCTGGAACCAGCAGCGGCCGCAGCCCGGTCGCGAAGCCTTCGAGGCTCATGTTCGAAATACGAACAAACCGGAAATAGTCAGCGCAGTGCTAGACAGTGCTGTCGGAGCGGGTATGAACCTGAACATTTTCCCCAACCTTTTGTTTATTGGTAACCAGATCCAAGTTTTACAACCAGTTTCAGCCAATGACGTCCTGGTGCACTGGTATGCCACACAACGTGCCGATGCTGATGATGACATGCAGTCGATGCGCATGCGGACACAAGAAGACTTTCCCATTATGGGCGAAATGGATGACGCCAGTAATTTTGAAGAGTGTCAGCGCGGTATGGAAACCAGTCCGGATGACGAATGGATTGATATCAGCCGGCATTTTGAAACCGGCAAAGATGAAGAAGAAGCACCGGGTCTTATCGCTAATCCGGTCACATCCGAGCTGCATATGCGGGCCTATTTCAACAAATGGCGGGCACTGATGTCGGTACAACCCATTTTGAACGTTGAGAAAACAAAACTATGATTCAGGAGGCACGCATGAAATATGAACCCGATTCAAGCTATGTGAACCAGCGCTTTTATGATTGGCTGGTTGAGTTATCGACTGATTTTCGGCATAGCACTGACCGATGCACAGCGCCTGTAGATATCGACACCGAACGCGCCATCATGCACCTTGTCAGCCGGGAATGCAGGCTGCTGGATGACCAGCACTTTGATCGCTGGCTTACGCTCTACGATGACCACTGTGCGTACTGGATACCGGCTGAACGCGATGCCGCTGACCCGCGCAAGAAGGTGACCCTTGAATTTCACGACCGCCGTCGCCTGATTGACCGGGTAGCCCGGCTGGGAACCGGGCTGGCATATTCACAGTGGCCCGTTTCACGAACCTCCCGTATTTGCGGGGCTCTGGAAATCTGGCCAGCACCAGGTCAGACCGACGAATGGCGTGTGAGATGTAACTTCATGATGGCAGAACATCAGACTGACCATTTGCGTACTCTTGCCGGATGGTACGGCTTTGCCTTGCGACGCTATCAAAACGATTGGAAGATCGTCGTGAAGCAGGTGAATTTGCTCAATTGTGATGCGCCTCAGGGCAATAACTCCTTTTTCCTGTAGTCAGGTTGCGAAGATGATAGAAGCACACACCCTGAATGTTGTCCGCATCACCCCCCAGGGAACCGATGCTGTTTTGCTGAGCCTGAAGCCTAATGCGGCTGAAATAGGCACTTTTGGTTTTCAGCCCGGTCAGTACCTGACGCTGGAAGGTGGTCCTCAAGATACACCACAATGGCGTTGTTACTCCATTACCAATGGGTCTCGCAACGACGGGGGAATCGATGTACTGGTTCGCCGTGTTCCTGGTGGGCTAGTGTCAAACTGGGTTTGCGACACTTTGCGTGCTGGCGATTCCATCAGGGCGATGCCGCCTGCCGGGCGGTTTTTACTTCGAGAACCGCAACAGCTCGTTCAGTTGTTTGCAGGGGGTAGCGGCATTGCGCCGATTGTTTCCCTTGCCCGCCAGGCGCTTGAGCGCAGCCAGGTCCGGGTAACCTTGTTTTACGCGAATCGCAATCGTGCAACAGTAATGCTTCTGGACGCACTAAACGAACTATTGGCGCATTATGCTAACCGCTTCAATGTGCAGTACTGGTTCGACGAAGAGACAGGGCTGCCTGATGCAGAAACGTTCCGCCCAATGTTGGCCGCGCATGGTGACGCCTATATTTGCGGTCCAGAACCGTTTATGCAGGCCATAGTTGCCGCTGCAAAGGGGTTTGGGGTTCCTGAAACACGCATCCACCTTGAAAGTTTTGCCGCCAATGATGAGCAGGGCGACAGTACCGATTCTGACAAACAGGCGACGCTTGAAGTTACTATTGCCGGAGCTACACATGAAGTGATCGTCACAGGTAATGAAACCTTGCTGGCGGCGATGCTGAAGGCTGGTTTGCCTGTGCCGTACGCCTGCCGGGTGGGTGAGTGCGCATCGTGCATGTGCCGACTGGTAGAGGGCAACGTTGAACGGCTTGAGAACGAGGTACTGGACGAAGATGATGAAGACGATGGCTGGATTCTTGCTTGCCGGTCGCGTGCGCGCACTGAAAAAATTGTCATACGGTTTCCGTAGGCAGTCTTTTCGGCAAGGTTAACCACAATGCCGACAAAACACTCAAGTACCAGAAAGATCGGACCAGATGCCGCCGTACCCTGGGATTTAGTGCGCACTTTTCTGGCGCTTGAACGCCATCGAGACTACGCCGTTGCTGCCGAAATGGAAGGGATTGACCATTCAACGCTTCGGCGCCGGATTCAAGCCCTGGAGCAGCAGCTGGGCCGCACGGTTTTTATTCGTACCCAAAGGGGCTGGGAAGTTTCTGCCGACTTACAAAAACTGGTTGACGCTGCACAGGACATGGCAGAAGCGGCCAAGCGGTTTTCCCTTGCAGTTCAGGACGATGCGGGAGTTATCAGAATTTCGTTGCTGGATGCGTTTGCTCACCGTTTCGCTAACGCCTTTACCAATTTCCGAGAACGCCACCCCCGTCTGGTATTGAACATCACCACCGAAACGCATTTTGTTGACCTCAAGCAAGATCAGGTGGATATCGCAATCAGGCTGGCGCGACCAGTGCAGGGTAACAGTTCACTGAAAATCAAAAAAATCGGTGATGTCCCCATCAATGTGTATGCCAGCAAAAGTTATCTCCAAAGCATGGGTGGTGCCCGTGCCAACCGTACAGCGCAACATCATTTTCTGGGAATGAATCTGGGGTTTTCGCACAGCGACCATACGTTCACGTATGGGTCGTTGGACCGAACCGAATTTGGGCTTTCCGGAAAAGTGGTGGCGTGGTCTGACAGCTTTTCGATGTTGGCACGGTTATGTGAAAACGGTCTGGGTGTTGCCATTATGCCCACGGTGATGGCTGTAGATTACCCGGGCCTGCAAAAAGTTGATCCTGCCCAAGCTGACGTGACGACCGAACTCTGGATGATCAGCAGATTTGACTTGCGGGCGCCCTGGCAGCTTGATTTGGCCAATTTACTTCAACAAGAATTAAACCGCTGGATGCAACCCTTCGCACCACGATGATCCGTTCGATTCCGCAATGGGTTCAGCTGCCCCTGTACTTATCTGAAATTGCCGCATTTTCGGTTCAACATAGGCATTCAGGCATTGGCAGACTTTGGGAAGATCTGAACAAGTCCCTCGGACCTGTCAAAATGTAGGTTGTTGAGAATCGCCCGATACGGAAGTCCCCGTTGAGCCAATTGAGTTTTTCTGAAGCCGAATACGCTGGCAAACCCAAACGGCTGACGGCGCTGGAACGAAAGCAGCTGAAACGCAGACAAGCCATTGAACCGATTATCGGTCATTTGAAAGCGAATCACCGGATGGATCGCTGCCACCTTAAGGGTGAAGAAGGCGACAAGTTGCATGCCGTGTTGTGCGCGGCGGGCTACAACCTCAAATGGTTGCTGCGTATGATTGCCAAGAAGGGGTACCCTTCTTGCAGGTCCTTTTTTTGCGCCTGAAAAAAGGCACCGCCGTGAGGACGATTCTGACGGCATTGGCGTGGGAGGGGGATGCTGACCGGTTAAACCGTCCTCGCAGCGTCATGCAAAGACCCATGTTGTCGGCGTGACGCAGCGTCTTGAATGGCCGTTTTCGGCCAAAATGAATAAATCAGCATCGACTAGGTGGTATTTGCCGGAGTGGATCGAAAAAGAATAGCCGAGCCGTTTGACCCGAGTCGCAGCGTCTGCAACAGCTTTCGTTTGAGCATTGGAAAATGGATATTGCTTGAGGACTGCCAAGGCACGACCTATGAGCATCGCTTCCTGCCATTCCGTCTCATTGTCGAAATGCCGCACGAAGGCATCGACTTGAGCAATGGCAGGTGCGCTTGGTTCAATGGGACGGGATGGAATCTTATTTCCATCGGCTTGGACGACTCCGGGTAGACATGCCCTAATATTGTTGAGTGCCTCGGCAATCGGTTCGCTTGCCATGTCCAATACATTCGCCAAAAAGAAATGACTGGATAAAGCGCGTAAGGTGTTAACCGTTTGGCCCGTATTTTCCAGGACGATCAGTAAATCAAAGAGACGATCCGATGCGTCCCGAATATTCCTGTAGCGTTGTAATACCTCATTCGCATCGGCCTCATCTGCCATCGGCACAGCTGTGCTGGAACGTATAAAAATCGTTCTTAGTTTTTCCACCTGATCGGTCAGATCCTGCACGTGTGCCTCCTTAAAGCAAAATGCGCAATGACGGGTTAGCGATATACCTGATTACGTGCCTGTTGTGCTGCCGAGGATATAACCTCAGGGCTAAATCCATGACTCAATAAAAATGCTTCCATTTGCTTGGGTATTTCCTTGAGTAGGCCAAGTGCTTGATTCTCTATGGCATCAACTCGTTGAATTAACTGCACGAATGCAGCCTCATCATGCACAGCTGAACTGCTGGTGCTCCTTGAGTTATGGACAAGCCAGTTTCTTTCCTCAAGCAGCTTTTGAAAACGCACCATTAGCTCTGAAGGTACTTTTTCTGAGCTTTTCAGGGCTTTTACCGTAGTACCAAACGGCTTGCTTCGGTACCCATCTACTATCTCCAGGCCGGGATCAATACCCATGCCAGGTGATGCCTTGGCAATGAGCACGTAGTAGGTTGCAGCTGCTCCCTCTAATTCTTGTAGTTGCCAAAGAGTAAAACCGATGCGTTTAGCGATCGTATCTAGGCGTTCTGCCATTCTAGCTTTGTCAAGATGTGTGTTCATCTGATTCATAGACACCTCAAAATGGGTCATGTACTAAATTGATGCTTTATTTGTACCGATAGCGCTTCATGAAACTCATTGACTGACTGTACATGGTTACTTCACTCGAAGCCAGTACCCGTATAGCGCTCTTTGTTATTACGAAAGGGCGCTAAATCAAGGTCGTACCTTTGGTGCCCCTGCGGGTCAGGCTCGCGTGCTGCGCTTCAAGCCTGCTTTCGCAGTCTTGCCCCTGGCGGGCTTTGATCCTTCACCCCTTCGCGTCTAACGACGCTGCGCGCTAACGCTTGCCCGCGGCCATTCGGCCGAACTTGGCTGGCAAGCCAGCTTGGGCGCTCGCCGCGCCGGCCGTGATCGACATGTGCACGGTTGCTGCATGCCTTGTCCTTGTAAGTCCCTCTCGCCCCTAAACACCGACGTGTATCACTGCGCGCCTGCACTGCAAGGGGCTTTCGCGGCATAAAGCCGGTCGCTGCGCTCCCTATTTATTCCACGACCCCTTTACGTTTGTCGCTACGTGATCCAGTACGGCACGGGCGGAGGAACTCACAGGACTGGCGGCAAAACGCACCACCTGTACCGCACAAATCGATACACGAAAACCTACGCATCGGGCTCCCGAATCTTCAGGCCCGGTCAGCACTAAAAACCATACCGTGCGTAAGCACTTTTTAAAGGAGTAGTCACCATGGCATCAGTCAACAAAGTCATCCTCGTAGGCAATCTCGGTCGTGACCCAGAAGTGCGTTACAGCCCCGAAGGCGCTGCCGTCTGCAACGTATCAATCGCCACCACTAGCCAGTGGAAAGACCGCCATAGCGGCGAAAAGCGCGAAGAAACCGAGTGGCATCGGGTGGTGTTCTACAACCGCTTGGCTGAAATCGCGGGTGAGTTCCTGAAAAAAGGGCGTTCGGTCTACATCGAGGGCCGCATCAAAACACGCAAGTATCAAGACAAAGAAACCGGCACGGATCGCTACAGCACCGAAATCGTCGCAGAAGAAATGCAGCTTCTTGGCGGTAATCCGGGGCAATCGAACGAGTCACAACAGCAGCCAGCACCCAAAGGTGGCAAAGGGCGAGGTAACAAAGGCAAACCAGCACTCCAGGCCAACGATCTAGACGGCGACATCCCTTTTGAATGAGGGTGTAAAGCTCAGAAGCGCCGCCTAGGGCGGTGCTTTGCGCCCCAGATGATTCAAGCCCAGGCCGGGGGATTACCGGCCAAAGACAAACAACCATCCGTAGGAGCCGACCATGACCACACTGCAACCCGATACCGCAATTCGTTTGTTGCTTCGTGCAACGACCGCCCGGCGTGAAGAGCGCTTCGTGGTTTTGGCGGTACGTACTTACTTCATCCGCATCATGAACGCATCCATGAAAAAGCTGCGCGCCTATGGCTTGCGCCCCGTCGTGGCACCCGTGGCCGCCGAGTTGGCACTGAACCGCGCCGCCACAGCTCGCTCTTTTCCGGAATTCGTTACCCGTCTGATTGATGACGACCGGGACGTCGCTGATTTGGTTATTCGGGCAATTCGGCTGTACGCCGAGCGCTTTGCAGCAATGACAACCGAGGCCATCGAGCAGGAAGTCGGTGCGATCGGGCGCGACATGTGTGCCGCCGCCCAGACTGTCTCACGCAACCTGTCATTTATTTCACCCGTAAATGCTTAAAGGATTGTCCATGACTATCGCCAAAAACACCCAACGGCTCACCCGCGCTGCCAAACGGCTCAATCAGCACCACGAAAAATATTGTGCAGGCTTTTACCCATCGACCGGATGCGCCAGAGCGTTCGGTGCCCGGGTGCGTAAAGGGCAACTGCAAATCACCCCTGATTTTGAGTCTTGGATAGCCATAGACATCGAAACAACACAGTTTCGTGACCACAACGGCAGAACCGTTTTTCTTTAACCCGTCCACAAATGAAAAAGCCCCCGACGGCTGGACCCGTCAGAGGCGCACATCACAAAACACTTAGGGAGTCTTTAGTAATGCAACTCGATCTTACCAAACTTGCCGCACTTGTGCGCAATTCCCACCTTCAAGGCAAATCCCTGCGGCTACCGGCCATGACGGTGCGTGAGCTGGGCCAGTTGGCCAGCCTGTTGCGAGACCCAACGCCCTCAATTCCCACTTCGTCTATTACACACCACTGATTAGGAGAACTGACATGAGCACGCACTTTGAAATCGAAGTTGCCAAACTAACCCTGTCCACACGCTACCAGGCACGTAAGACGCCCGGGCAGGTAAGTCTGTCGGAGTTGGCCGATTCAATCGAGGCACAAGGATTGCTGCAAAACCTTGTCGTCACCAAAGGCAAAAAACGCAGCACTTATGAGGTCATTGCCGGTGGCCGTCGTTTGCAAGCCATGCAGACGTTGATTGAGTCCGGCCGCTGGGCTAAAGAGGCCACAGTATGGGTAACGCAGGTAGACAACGAGCAAGCCTTGGAGGCCTCGATCACCGAGAACGTACAGCGTGAAGCGATGCACCCGGCCGACGAGTTTGAAGCCTTCGCTGCACTGGTTGATCAGGGCAGCAGTATCGAGGACGTAGCCGCCCGGTTTGGTGTAAGCCCCGCGGTGGTGCGTCGTCGGCTTCGCTTGGCGCAGGTCGCCCCTGAGTTGATGCAAGCCTATCGCAACGACGAGATGTCACTTGAAGCGTTGATGGCTTTTACTGTGAATGAAGATCAAGCCTTGCAGCTTCAGGTCTGGCAATCGCTTGACCAGTGGAGTTGCAATAATTCACATGCGATCCGTAAAGGCATGACTCAAGGAGCAATCACAGCGTCGAGTCCCGTAGTGCAGTTTGTCGGGTTAGATGCCTACCACGCCGCGGGTGGGCGAAGCTATCAGGATCTGTTCGCGCAGGACGATGGACGTGGACTGTACTTGGAAGATGTCGCATTACTTGAACGGCTCGCCATTGAAAAATTGCAAACCGTCGCAGCCGACATCGAGCAGGAAGGCTGGTCATGGGTTGAATTTAAACCGGCTTATGACTCGGCATGGATGAATTTTGGACGGGTCTACGCGCAAACTGGGGAGTTTTCACAGGAGCAACAGGCAGCGATCGAGGCAATCGACCAACGACTCAGCGCTATCGAAGCCGAACAAGAGAGCCTGGGAGACGAAGAGGAAGATCACGCGCAATGGCGACGACTCGGCCAAGAAACCGAAGAACTAGAGTTCGCGCGCGAAAAGATTGAAATTGAAGCAGAGGTCTGGGGTGCGACTGCCAAAGAAATTGCCGGTGCGGTTGTTTACGTCAACAGCGCGGGTGAAGTACAGATTAGCCGAGGCTTGATCCGGCCCGAAGATCGCCAACGCGCAAGCCAACTGTCCAAAGAGCTGGGCCAGTCCGCGTGTCTGGGGTCGTTACCCGTACCGAAAACCCGCCCGGTTCATTCCGAGCGATTGGTTCGCCAACTCTCAGCCCACAAAGTCGGCATCGTGGCCGCGGATCTGGCCACCAAGCCCACAATTGCTTTGGCGGTTCTCGTTGCCCAGTTGGCGCGCTCTGTTCTCGGTACCGGCTACTTTGCTTATGGTGGGTTCGGGTTAGGCGTCACGCTGAAGCACGAAGACCTACGGGGTAACGCACCCGACTTTAAAGACAGTAAGGCCGCAAAGACGATGCAGGAACTGCGCAGCCACTGGCTTAACGCGCTGCCCACTAATGAGCAGGGGGAGTTAAGTGACGATGTCTTGGCCTGGGCTCTAGCGCAGGACACTGAAACCCTTTTGCAACTGTTGGCCTATTGTGTCGCTGGCACCGTCCAAGGTATTCAATTTCAAGATGACACTAAACCAACAGAACTGGATCGCCTCGCGCATACAACTGGCGTTGATCCGGCGCAGTGGTGGACAGCCACAGCAGAAAGCTATTTAGGCCACGTCAACAAAGAGCAGCTGGTCAATGTCGTGACCGAAGTGCTGGGTGCCGAGTCGGCCCTTCCTTTAGCCAAGATGAAAAAGACCGAAGCTGCCCAGCAAGCGCAGCAGCTTTTAGCCGATAAGCCGTGGGTGCCGACACCATTGCGCATCAAAACCGAAACGTCTCACTGAACATGAAAGCAAGTACGGCCCCTAGGGCCGTGCCTGACTGCGTACTGGGAGTTGCTTATGTCAGCCATTATCGTCACGCCTCGAACTGAACCGCAGCCTATGCCTTTAGGCAACACTTCAGCTGCGGTCAAGACCTTACTCATCTCAGCCAGAAAATCGGTTAACCCGGGTACAGCACGCATGCTGCGTTGTATGGCCGTCCAGGTCGCCCGGATGCAGCAAAGGAGACAGCACAATGCTTAGACTTGAACCGTATGGCCGTCACCCGAGATTGAATAAATCCTGGCGTAGAGCTAACCGTGCGCTACGTCGATATCCCCCTCATTTGCAGACCGTCTTGATCGAACATTGGCGGGAGACGGGTGCGACCGATGATCCCAAGCAGTTTATGGCCGTGGTTCACCATTTCGAGAGTATGCAGGCCAGTCGTCGACCCGTTGGCGCGGGATAGCCACAGCCAAAAGTAAGTCCTGGTGTAAATAACTCGACGCTGTTGTGCCGAGGTTGTAAACGCCTGACAGATCAGTCCATGCCTTTGTTCGTTGTCAGCCTGTTGATCTGCACGCCAGAGCCGCCCCTTTACCGACGTATCGCTATGCCATTTTTCAAGGCAAGGGTTCGCCCCGTCAGGCCCGTGTCCTCGCTTCGCTGCGGGCCGCGCCAGCCAGCCGGGGCCGCTTACAGCGCCCTGGCCTTGAAAAAGTGGCTGCGCTTTTCATACGTCGAGGCGGCTCCAACGAGCAGAACAACACAACGGACACAAGGGAGTAATCATGACTGACACCACGCACAACCTCACCCCAACAGCAAACACCGTGGGCGTTCCCCCCACACCCCCCGAGGCTCACCTACAAGCAGTGCAAACCCCCAAAAAGGGTAAAGACCTCAAGCAAGACATTACCGACAAAATCATTGAACTGATGCAAGCCGGACCGGCTCAGTGGCAAAAGACATGGGCCGTTGCCGCAGCAAACGGTATGCCCGTCAACGCCACCACCGGCGCGCCGTATCGAGGCGTCAATGTTCTGTTGCTCTGGGTGGCGACCGCAGATGCCGGGTACACCACTAACCGATGGATGACCTACAAACAAGCGCAGGCAGTTGGTGCAAACGTGCGAAAAGGCGAAAAGTCGGTTACGTGCGTGTTTTTTGACATGATCAAAAAGAAAGAAGCCCAGGACGATGAAGCGCAATTTTTTCCCATGGCAAAGCCGTTTCACCTCTTTAATCTAGATCAAATCGAAAACCTACCCGCCGAGCTGCTGGCCGACGAATCAGTCATCACAACCAAGGTATTCGAACCATGCGGTGCGGCCGAAGACTTTTTACTTGCCAGCGGTGCAGCAATTACGCACAAAGGGGGCAGGGCGTTTTATCGACCCAGTACAGACGAAATTTACATGCCGCCACGCGAGGCCTTCACGACACCCGAAAACTATTACGCCACGGTGCTACACGAGCTAACCCACTGGACAGGGCACGCCAGTCGGCTGGATCGAAACTTTTCCAAGACCTCCCGGTTTGGCGACGAGTCCTATGCTTTTGAGGAACTGGTGGCAGAACTGGGGGCCGCGTTCTTGGCTGGACATTTTGGATTCGTTGCGGCAACCGTTGAGAACCACGCCTCATACATGGCAAGCTGGATCAAGGTACTCAAGAACGACAAGAATGCAATATTCACGGCAGCCAAGCATGCCGGTGCTGCAATTGACTATCTACTGGACATTGCCGATAAGACGGTCGACCAGCGTGATGACTACAAGATTGCCGCGTAGTGTTGAGCAACTCAGTCTGATTAACCCACCCGTGCGGTGGGTTTTTTTATGGGGTTTTAGGGTGGGGCGTTCTCTTAAGTTGTGACGTTCTCGGTGCCTGCGTCGCATTATGTGGGGTCGCTATTTGTTGGGCCGGTTAGCGTGTGTGCGCGTTATCTTTTGGTGCGTGTCGGTGATGGCCGTGTCAGGTGCAGTCCGTATGTTGTCGGTGTGGTGTTGGTGGCATCTTTGGGGGTCGTGCTTCCCCACCTGGCTTCGCCAGTTGGGGCCCCATGGGTGGACGTTGCCCTTACGGGCTGGTTCCCTTAAGGCTGCAAATCCCCTTGGATTTTCTCCCTTAAGGTCACCACACAGTACGCACCCTGCGGGTGCCGTAAACCATTGCCAAAATTGGAGTTTTTTTGAGAGGGTGTTTGCATCGCGTAATACAACATACGCGCAAACCCGCATGGATAAAGGATTTGCGTGTATGACAGCGAGGTGAGATTGCCCTAATTGAGTTGGCCTATTAGACATGGTGAGTTAAAAGTCAGTTATAAGTAATTATTTAGTAAGTATAAAGTCAATTAAAAGTCATTGAAATAAGCAAAAAGTAAGTGTAAAGTCAACCAAAGGTAAGTCTTAATAAAGTGATTAGTCCGTAACCTATGGATGTATTTGAGATGGCACAGAACACACCTCCCTGCGAGCAGCTTGAGATTCTTCGGCAGATGCTGGTTGACTTGCAGTTTGTACCAAGGCGGGTGCAGGTCAGAGCCCTCCTACCTATGATCGATGCTCTGATGAAGCAGGGTTTTGGGATAGCTTTCTTGGCTCAGGAACTGGGGGAGGGAGGCGTGCCTTTTAAGCCGTCCTCGCTTAAGCAAGCTATTTATCTTTGGCGGAAAAAACGGGATAGCGTGGTTGTCAGCCGAACGGAATCACATTTGATTCAACAACCTTTTTCATCGAATGGCGTTGTGCCAAAGGCATGGAATGAATTATTTGATTCGCCCTCAGTTGAAGCGGCGAAAGGGCAGCTTGATCGTCAGCAATTGACAAAGGCAGATCTGAAAAGAATTCGGGAGGGCCATATTGATCTGGAGCAAATCGTCAGGCAGGCTAGAGGACAAAAGTCGACTGGTTAGATGGTGGTTTATATTGCAGGCCTTTAGAATCAGTCTTGTTTTGGCTGTTATCGGCCAACAGTAGGGGATGATCACAAGAAACAGTAGTCACTCAACGTTGGGTTTGGTGGCTATCGGAGCTAGTACGCGGCAAGGACTAGCTACGCGTCAGTACTGGAACGGCACGCTATAAGACAAAAACTCGGACATGGACTTGACCATCAGGTGTGGCTCGCATTCCCTGTAGGTCATTCTTGAGACCTTCGGCATTGGTTATGAGGTGATCCGGGTCGTATATGACGCACCAAAGGGCAGCGCAACCAGGATGTCTGCGGTAGTGTTCGATGTCGATGATCAGTTCATCGCCTACTCGTCTCACATGCGCTCTGTCGCGCACAATCTTCGTCTCGATTACAAGTTTGTGCGCCGGCAGCAAGAAGTCCATTCGCGTACTGGAACCAGCATAGCTCGGTGTGAACTCTTCAGGTCGAATGTCGCTAATCCAAGGGCGCAATAGCGCATGAAGTAAGTCTTGGACGTCGTATTCGTTTCCGAATGAGAGCTGTTGTGTGCCTTTTCTACGATGGGTCAAAGGGTGCATTGCCCGTCGTAAACCGCGGACAACAACCTCAAGAAGCTCTTCGACTTTTGTTGGTTTAGGTGGTGTCTGAGACGCGCCACGGTCGTTCGGTTCAGGATGTTCGCCTACTAAACTTTGAGGCAGTATACGACCAAAGCGGTAGTACCGCAGTCCGTTCTCTTCGAGTGCATGCTCGACCCGCATGCGCCTTTCAGTCCAAGCGTCGTACTCGTTCGTTCCAGCCATTGGAGCCAGATCCATGAACTCTTCGAGGACATTACCAAGTACTGCGAGACTGTCTACCGTGGGGTCCTGCCCTGCGCGAAAGAGCCACTCTTTCCATTTAGAACCGTGTGATAAGTTGGGAGGCTCTCCTGGTGCACCTGCCGCTATGAAGAGGGCATCCAGAGTTGCATGAGAACCCATGAGTGATTCACCAACTGCCGCGCAAAGAGATCGTGATAGTCGCATAACCCGAAAATTTGAAGCCTAATCTAATTTTGACTGAACCAACTCGCAGTCCATTACTGGCTCTGATGGTTAAATTGGCACGTGGAAAACGCTGAACGGTGCTTATAGCCTACTTGTAAGCCTGTGTCAGCACATACCTTGCGTCACAGTTTCGCCGCGTACTTGTCTTCAGTTGAGCACCGACATTCTCACATACTATGAGTTGTTGGGGCATTCGGGGGTCGGCACGACAATAATCTACACCAATGTTTTGACAGTTGCCTCAGGGGTAGCTTCCAGCCCGTTAGCGATGCACTTGCCGCCTGGCTGAGTTAGAGTTTTGGAGAGCATTTATTTAGATTGCTGCTCAGTAACGGAACCTGACGTTTACAAGTGGTGTCCACCGATCCTAAGCTGAAGAGGTCAATTTTGGTCTTAGTGAACACGCAGAATGTTTCAAGGCGAGGCGCGAAGGTCAAGTGCCACGTTCTGAAGAGTGAAGCCGCTTCCATCACCCCTCACGTCTTGGTAAAAACTTACGCTCCAGCGTTTTGTCAAGGGTTCGATCGTGATTACGTCGTAGCACATCGGCTTACCCTCGGCTCCGACACTGGATCCACACCCGACGGCTGTCACCTCCCCCCCTTGGGCCGTACGAACCGTCGCCAAGTGTGGAATGTGCTTGTGCCCATGGAGTACCAAGCCAACCTGTCGGCCGACACACCAATTTATGAAGCCTTCCGATTCCTCAAAGGCCATGAACTGTTTATCGCCACCCAACCGAGCGAGTATGCGCTCGTACAGCGCTGTTGGCTGCGAGCTATAGTCCACCGGATGGTGATGGACCAGGGCGATATTGAAGTAATCGCGTACCTGCTTTCCGCGAGACATCTCTTTTTCGTGCTTTTCGGCGCGAGAAAGACGCTGGCGCAAGCTCACGCCACCACGAGCGAAATTTCCGGTCTCGCACGAGTTAAATGAAAAGAACACTGTTTGCATATCGTGATCAACCTCGAGGGGTGACCAGTCAAGGTCCGTAACGTATTCCGCCTTTCTTCCCAAACCGCCGATCGCATTGCCTTTGGTCCGCATATCGTGGTTGCCCGGAACCACCAGTAATCGCTTTCTGGTACCGTCTTCGATGTCATGGCGGAATTCGTCGAATGAGGCGCGCAGTTCATCTGATGGCGTGTCGAACAAGTCTCCAGTCACTGCCACTCGATCAATTGTAGTAAGCATGCTCTTTACATGTCGCTTAAGATACGACCGGCGTTGAGTCGCCTCCGCAAGCCCGATATGTAGGTCACTGAGATGAAGTATGCGTTTGGAGCGTTGTCGAGACGCTTGGAAGGCTATTGCATCGGTTGTTGCCCTTAGCCCACTCGAAAGAGCTGACAGAAGGTCATGACGTAGAAAGTTGAAGGCATCTTGCATAGACAGGGCGCAGGCGCTGCCGAGCCGCGTCCAAAAAAGGACACAGGGTGGCGCGATGGGTTGATCCGCAAGGGCACGCAGCGCCGGAAAGGGGTCAACGAACTGAGCAAGTCCAGGTTCATATGGCTGTGAGGGGAGGAGAATCAGTCCGTTCGAGCCTGAGCTATAGCCAGCCTCCCTGAAGAAGCCTAGTGCGGATTCGGCGCGCCTATGATTGTCACCCGGGAGGACGAGCGCGTAGAAGTCGTAGCCGGTGAAGTATGTTCGGAGTGGATCCAGGAACTGCTTTGAGTCCACCGGACACTTGTTGTCAGGCTCGTCGAAGTGTGAGTTGACACGATCGAGCTGGTAACGTGCTGCGTCTATGACTTGCCGAGTCCAGTCGTTTGGTGACCCCTGGGTCGAGCTGATGAGATTCTGACCGTAGGCAAGTGACATTAAAAACGTCAAGATCGTATGCCGGTCAGAGCGAGGCGAGGCAATACCGGTTTCGTCCGTAAGATACCCCACGAGATTGATATGGTTGAGGTCAAATTGCGCACCCATGTTTCCTCTGCTACGCCCAAAGGCTTGAAATTTCAAATCGAGATGACCTATTCGGGCTCTGGCTACGATCAGATTGGCCGTGCTCTAACTCCCAGAACGGGGCCGTTTGGCGCGGGAGTCGTGATCCCGACTAGTGGTCGTCGTATCGACCGCTATGAACGGCACCGGCGGTGCGACGTCAACCAATTTTTATCGTAAATTGTAGATTGCAATACAGATTCATAATGGAATGCTTGCCGAAATATCCAAGTCGCCGGATTGGACAGCTAACAAAGGCTTTGCTGAGTAAGCCTATTCGATATGCCATTCTGCTTAAGTAAATAAATACAATATTTTGGTTGCATGGTAACCAGCACTAAGACGCGTTGGCAATGTCTACTTCAAGTTCTTGAACAGCCTTGGCCACTTTGACCAGAAAGAGGTGCTCAATGCGATGTTCAGGTAGGCTCTTGGCTTCGTCTCCGATCCAGATGGCCAAAAGCGCTCGCTTCTGGTGGATATCGCAATCATCCAGGTTCGGGATGTAGGTATGCCTGCCAGTTTTTCCACGCTTCAACTCATAGAACGTCTTTATGAGCGATTTTGTTTTGATGTGGTCTTGAAGTACGAATCGCTGCGTAAGCTTCCTGATGGTATGGTCGATTGAACGTAGTTGTGCTGTCGAGGTGATTTGGGAGAAATACGATACCCAGCCTCTGCGTTTGTAACCAAAGTAGCAGCCTGTGATTCGGAGATTTACCTTCCATTCGCAGTATGCTCTGGCGCGTTGCAAGTCTTTGTGAGAACGCGCGGTCGCTACCTTATGCCTGTAGGCAGTGAAAATCTTCGCGAGTGAAGACTCAAATCGAAGAATACTTTCCTGGCGGACGAGGACCTGCCCGCTTGCAATTTGATATCCTAAAAAGCCGAATGGTTGCGTGAGAGATGCAACTTTTGACTTCGAGTCTGGGCCGAAGTCATGAGGAGATAACCCTAGATTTTTTAACGAGGCTATCAGCTCATTCGCTACCGTTTTGGCTTGACCTTCGGGAGCAAGGATCAGAATGTCATCGACGTAGCGTTTGTACCAAATGCTAGGGCAGGCCATAAATGCGGCATCAATATTTTTTAGTGCAATCTCAGCCAATAGGTTAGAAATCGAAAGGCCTTGAGGTACGCCTATTGTTGAATCCGGTGTGTCTTTTTTACCCTTGGATTCAGGTACGGTTGGCGTGGTGATTGCAGCCATGATCAGGTTTCTAAGCTCTGGTTTTCGAATTGTCTTCCAGAGCGTTGTTTTGATTAGACAATGGGGGATGGACGGGTAAAAATTCTTCAGGTCGATTTTCGCGTACTCTGCGTACTTTCCTGATGTCATTCCCGTTTTTAAATTATTGATGACTTCTTGAGGTAATGAGAGTTTTGCAGAGGGATATATTTCCGTAAGACAGAGACACAAAGCTCGAAGTACGATCCTATCTCTAGCGGTTGGGATTGAGATCTGTCGAGGCTGAGAGTCCGCGCCTTTAAGGATCAGCTTTTCTTTGTAGGCCGTGAAGCGATAACTGCCTTGGTGAACTTTTCGGATAATTAGGTCAAGCTCATCGTTCAAGCGATTCTCAAGGTGTGTCGGTCGAGTACGATCGAGCCCAATTGCACCCGATGATTTAATTTTGTTAGTGTAGATTTCAAGCAAGTTTCTGCGAGTAAAGTGCTTTTTAAAACTTCGAGCAGCACTCAATTGGTCACCCAAGCATATATCCCTACGACCAAAGGCAGAGCATAGAGCGAACAAGTGACTATAAGGCGTAGAAAGAGCCAGCCCAAAGCAGACAAATGCTCAAAAAATGTCAGGTGTCGGCTAGAAAGCCCGTGTGTCAAAAAGCGGGCTATTCGATCATCAGCCTCTGTATGATTTTCGGACTCAGCGAGAAGGTCGTTATATCGATCTATCTGCGCAGAAGTGGCTGAGGTGTCATTGGGTATCTCGTTATACAATTTTTGCAGTTGCAGGTAGTTGCTGCGCATTGTCATGGATCTTCCTCTGAAGTCGCGATTTGTCACCGCAAGGGAAACGCCGAGTAAGGCCACCGATAAAACGGCCGCCAGTAAATCGGTATCAGGGCCAAGAACATGTTCATAGCGAACAACGAGCACGCCAAGGGTTGTGCTGAGAATGGCGTACCATACGAGTAAGGTTTGAGAGTGAAAATCAAGCCACTCCAAGCGTTTATGAGCCTGAATGCGTGCCTTGTATGTAAACCAAATCTTGTCCTTCACGCATATTTCTCCATAGATAATAGGGGAAGAAAGCAGGGGGATTTGAGTACATTGAACATCCCAAAGGGGATCGGTGGGCGCACGCCCAACGGCCGAAACCGTTTATTATCAGAACCGCCCTCACTTACGCGAGAGGAAAAACCTGCTTCTTCCTCGGTGATTTTACATTGACACCGATTGGTAGAATGCAAAGCGTGCCTCAAGTTGTGTGCTCTTCGTGTCGAGGCAAAATGCAGAGATCAAGTGTTGATTGACGCGTCTGGCTGGTGGATAAAATGAAAACCGCTGGATGGAGGCCATTCTATTTATAGAAAAGCTGCATTGTCCAGCTCAGGCTACTTGAAGGCGAATGATTTTTGTGCGGGGAGTTTCAGGCGATAGGTCGGTTTTATGTTGCTACGAGCCCGTGAAGCCTCTCCGCGCTCATCTAGGATCCGAATCTCGCCAAGCTGATGAAGCTCCAAAACGGTTGCTTTCACCATTTCCTGGTTTGCTGGAGTTGTGTTAATGACATCTAGGAAAAATTTTTCGTAACTTATTCCATCAGCGCCATCGAATAATATTCTTGGGATCTGCCCTAACATTGTTTCTTTACTGACTTCGGCGGCGATAGGGCTAAAATCAAAGCCTTGTTGCAACTTGTTGGTGTCATCAAGTCTTCCAATATAGCCCGTCGAGAACATATCAATACCGGCTTGACCATAGTGTGCAAAATGATTGTTGTGTTCCCAGTGAGCGGTTGCCATTACATCTCGTGCCTTCCAGTGTTGGGAAAGGTGTAGTAACCAAAAGTCGCCATGGCCGCGTTCAGGTCGTATGAAGAACGGCGTGTAATAACGGGCTCCGCTTTGGCTGGTAAGGCGGCTGTAGAGTTTTGATTGCAAATCTCCCCGCCAGCGAGGAGATTGTTTGATGTTGTCGAGATCGTCTGGCTTGATGTCAGTATCAAGACCTGTAGTCTTCTCAAATGAAGACAAGTTGTTGGGATCAAGAAACGTTAGTAGAGCGTCGATGGCGAATGTAAGGATAATCTCCGCTCGCTTGAGCTTAGCAAAAATGCCTTGCAGACAAGGTACTGGCACGGCGTTGTAACCGTACTGATCCAGAATGAAAAGTGCTCGCCCTGCTATTCGACTACGACTATGGGCAAGTTCAGTTACAGCGGCATAGTGCTCTTCAAAACTGCCGTGAATTAGCTCAATTCTCCCCGTCGCCAGTTCGGGCCCATAGGATTTGGACTCTAGAACATACTTCAAATGCTCAAGAGCTGATTTGGACTCATCGATGCAGATTAGCACGACGTCGATATCGATCGGTTTGCGTCTGCTTTGTCGAATTTCAATCTGAGCTTTTGCTTCTTTTACGGACTCTAGAATCACGAGTGGCGAGCCGACTACTTCTTGAAATTCCTCGTTTAAATATAATCCTCCGCCGCAAAAACCGTCCACAATTGTTAGTTGAATTCGGTCTTGCTGCGGCATGGCTACCAGAGTCAAGAAATAGTTAACGAGATAGTCACGCAACAGATTGTGCTTAACCTCGCTATGCCGTTTTAATCTTGGTGGGGTATTGCCTTTAATCCATTGGTAGTGAGGCATAACGTCGGAGTCGCTATCTATGTTCTTGACGTTTGAACTATGCCACGCTCAAAAAATTAGATCAAGCTTGAGCACCTACAAGACTTACATTGCAATCTGCCCGCTGAGGCTGTAGTGGCATTTCATCCCAAGTACGCCCATTTAGTTCGCGTCCGTTTGCAGACTTTGCCCGTTTTTTGCCGTCAGCGCCCCAGCCTCCCCATTGCTTGAAGAAAAAAGCGACGCCTTGTTCTTGACATTGTTGCCGCACCGAGTCTGCCCACTCCATTTTCATTGGCCTAGCTTTAGGGCCGGACTCTCCGCCAACGATCACCCAGTGAATAGCTGTTAAATCCAGTTTGCCGATGTCCGACAACAGAGGCTCTACGGATAGAAAGCGAATTCGCGCAGGTACTTTGCGTAGATGCTCGATGCGGGGAACGCCATATTTGCGATCCTCGACTGAAACGCCTAGCCATGCGTTGTTTGGGACCGGTCGATTTTTGAAAAACCTTGCCATTCGTGCAGCACGTTTTGTCAATATTTGGTACGTGTGCTGCGGCGTTCTGGTGATGGTGTCGAACACTTTTTCAATGAATGCGTCAGGCACGCGGTCATGGAACAGGTCGGACATGGAGTTCACAAAGTAGACCGTCGGCTTTTTGCGTTTGACTGGGTCATCCAGTCTATCGGGCAATAAAGTTAGAGAAAATCCATTCTCATACCCAGGGGTTTGCATTGCTTTGAGGCGTTTAGCCATGGTCTCAGCGTAGCAATTTTTGCATCCCGGAGAAATCTTGGTGCAACCGACAGTTGGATTCCAAGTCTGTTCGGTCCATTCGATAGTCGTTGTTGTAGTCATCGCGAAAGCTCCTTTCCAACTTAGGCGGTTCTGCCTGCAGCAGGTGGGTGGTAACTTCGGATAATTCCTTTGACCACCCCAATGATATTAAATGTCTGCCTGGGCGTTACTGTGCGATTTTGTTCATCCCGTGAGACGAGCGCGGCTGTCCCATCGCTCTTTGACTGAAATTGCTTGATTGTGAAGTAGCCGTCAATTTCTGCAACCACTATTTGACCAGAGGTTGCTTGGTTGCTTTTTTCCACCACAGCAATGTCGCCACTATGAATACCAGCGTTTACCATCGAGTCGCCCCGAACTTTTAATAGGACAGTTTGAGATGGCTTCGTCACTATCAAATGTTCAATGGCTTGAGAGTGCATGATGGTAGAGGCCTCGCTCTCAACTTCAAAGCTGGCTCGCACCTCTTTATCGGTCATCTCTGCCGTAAAAAAGTATGGGCCAGGTGCAAGTCGTCCCCCAACGGAACGCATCAGATGTCCAGAGGCGATTAGTCTCTGAGTAAGTTTATAAGCTGCATTCTTGGCCTTAAACCCCAGTGCTATCGCCATCTGCGCATACGAGGGAAAGCACCCAAGTCGAGCATAAGTGTCGCGAAGGCAGCGTAAATGAATGTGGTCATGATTGGGTCTAGCCATGTGCGCATATTAGTAGACAATCGTCCACTAATCAAGCTGAAAATTGGACGGCAGTTGAGTTAACGCTTAAAAAAGTGACAGATTTCGCTCCTTAGCAACGTCGCCCCAAATGCGATCTGCCAAAGGGTGACGTGAGAAAAAAACTAGGCGATAAATAGAGCTACCTTGGCCGTTTGAAATCAGTGGCATTTGGTGGCTTATTTTGAATCCGAGTGATTCGATGGCGCCACACCATTGATTAAAGAACCAAGAGGGCAAGCTTGCTTTCGATAGCTCATTTGAGGGTACTTTAGTACGCCAGCCTGGTAAGGTGTGATCGAATCGACCACGCTGCGGGTTAAGTTCCAGATCAATGTTTCGTGTTAGGTCCATTGTGCTGAAATGAACGGCGAAATCTATACTTTGTAATTTCGCTAACCGTTGAATAATAGAAAAGGACAGGTACTCAAGGTTGTAAGGGTCAATATAGGCAAGAGCTAAGGAACCTCTGAACAAGTCCAACGAACCTGTCAGAATATAAGTTATTGAAAACAGCCCGATCCGAGTGAACCCGATGAGCCAGTTGAGTTTTTCCGAAGCCGAGTACGTCGGCAAACGCAAGAAAACGCGCCGTGAG
>NZ_NQMK01000015.1:0-20933 GCF_003788685.1 Pusillimonas sp. NJUB218 | reverse complement strand
TGATTGTGCGGTGGCATCATCTTTTTGACGAGTTGAGCCTTAAGCTCGGCACTGTAGGATGGCATTGCAGCACTCCATCCGCCCCTTGAGTTTATAAAAAATGAAATCAAACAACCGGACAACTAGTGTGACAGAGGGGGCCCCCGCCCAGTATGCGTTTACTGGCGTGCTCAAGCCCTTTGGCCTGCCCAGGCCACGACGGTGCCGGGGTGATGATTAGACTAGATCGTTGCTTAGATGTGCAGGAAGACGCTGTTGCAGTTCCAGGATACAATCGTAAGGTGAGGCGCTTATGATCCTCGTTCTATTGATAGCTGAACTTAATGGGTGTAGAAGTAGCGCATACCCGCCCCGAGATGACTACAGGATCTCAAATAGCGCTGCGGCACCCATCCCTCCGCCGACGCACATCGTGACAACTGCGTAACGCGCACCGCGACGACGTCCTTCAAGCGCGGCATGACCGACCATGCGCGCGCCGCTCATTCCGTAGGGGTGACCTAAGGAAATGCTTCCGCCATTGACATTGCAACGATCTGGATCAATGCCTAAACGTTCTATGCAGTAAATGGTCTGCGAAGCAAAGGCCTCATTAAGCTCCCATAAATCTATATCGTCGACTGTCAATCCGAGTTTGGAAAGTAGTTTTGGCACAGCATAGATAGGGCCAACGCCCATTTCTTCAGGCTCACATCCAGCAACAGCCATTGCTCGATAAACCGCCAGTATAGGAAGGCCTAGTCGTTGTGCAAGCGCGCGTTCGACCAGTACGCATGCACTGGCGCCATCGGAAAGCTGACTGGAGTTGCCTGCAGTCACCGTGCCGCCCCCAATCACCGATGGTAAGGCAGTGAGCGCTTCCATAGTCGTGTTGGGGCGATTGCATTCGTCATGTCTAAACTCGATGGTTTCGAACGATTGCTCACCAGTTGCTTTATCGACGATTAGCTTGCTTGTGGCAATGGGTACGATCTCAGCATTGAGTCGTCCCTGGGTTTGTGCTGTCGCCGTTCGCTGCTGCGATAACAGCGCATAAGCGTCCTGCGCCTGGCGGCTTATGCCATAGCGCTTTGCGACGGTTTCTGCCGTTGCCAGCATCGAAGTGTAAGCAGCCGGTACGTGCTCAATAACACGAGAGTCGGCCTCCTCTTGCACCCATTGCAGATATTTATTTTGCACAGCGCTGATGTTCTCAACGCCTCCAGCGACAACCATATCCATGTGATCGACAACGATCTGCTTAGCCGCTGTGGCAATTGACATAAGCCCAGATGCACATTGCCTATCGATGGTCTGACCTGCAATCGAAAGTGGTAACCCGGCGGCAAAAAGCGCATTCCTTGCAATGTTTCCGCCCGAGGTGCCGGCCGAAAGTACCGTACCAATCACAGCGTCTTCCAAAGATTCAGGCTCTACGCCAGACCGAATAATTGCATGTTCGATGGCATGCCCCATCAGTGTGGGAGATTTAATGTTGTTCAACGCCCCCCTGAAGGCTCGTCCAATAGGGGTTCTGGCGGTCGATACCAATACTGCTTCGCGCGACATATAGAAGTTCCTTTATTCGGTTTTGCCAGTTGAAATCGTGGCCGCTGAGTATCGATATGGCCCCAGCAGCATCACTGCGATGCCGGCCAATACACACAACACCGCTGCAGCTATAAGGGCAGGTTGGTAGCTACCAACTTTGTCGAAAGACACACCGAATAAGACTGGCCCTGTAACGCCCCCCAGCGAGTAAACACCAAACAAAAGACCGAACACCGACCCGAAAGCCTTAAGACCAAAATATCGTCGAACCAAAAACGGTATCAAATCGCCTTCTGTACCCACGGTAAAGCCAAACAACAACGCACCGAAGGCCATAACAGCGAAACTTGGGGAGGGATTGAAAGCGATAAATGCCAGCCCGATAGCACCCAGCAAGAACGCCAATGCTGCTACTTTTGAAGCGTGAATAACGTCCATGAGGGCGCCAGCGGCGATTCGTCCCAGCATCACGCCGACGCCTGCTACTGCTACACCGTTGGCCGCAATGTCTGCCGGCAATCCGCGATCAACAAACATTGACACGGCGTGTACCGTTGCGCCAAGACCCGCTGCAGAAACGGCAAAGATAATGGCTGCGATAAGCCAGAATCGACCTGTACGCACAGCAGTGCCTAAGTCAGCGCCGGGTAGCAGGGAGGCTTCGGTCTGCGCAGCGCGAGCAGCAGGGGATGCGTTGATCGTGTTCTTGCCGGAGAAAAGCGTGAAGCATGCGATTCCTCCGAACAATAGGGCTACGACTGATAGAGCCCTGTAGGCGTACTCCCAACCATGCGTGCTGATCCAGTGTTGTGTCACAATCGGTGCCAACACCGTACCTAGCCCTAGCCCCATCATTGCAAGGCCTAGTGCCAACCCTAAGCGCTTGTCGAAATACTTAGGCAGCACTGATAGATATCCGGCAGGTGTAGTCGCGGTTGCGATGATTCCGATCACTAAGCTAAGCACTGCGAACATGGCCAGGTTTCCTGGCATCATAGACATTCCGAAAAGCGCTATTGCGAATAACAATACGGAAATAGGAATGACTCTGTTCACTCCGAATTTATCGCTGAGGCGACCCACAAGTGGGGCACCCAAGGCAAGGCCCAGCATTGCCAATACAATGACACCAGACGTCTGCCCACGGCTCCAGGAAAATGCTTCTGCCATGGGCCTCATAAATACGGATAAGGTTCCGAAGTAAAGCGTTGCGAATCCGCCCGACAGCCCGATCGCGGCACCTGCAACTTTCGCTGCCTTTGTTGCGGTACCTATGGCAGGTGCCAGAGCTGATATGTTTTTTGTAATCGTAGCCATAATGTCTCCTCTATTTAATTTTTTAATAAGGTTGTACGTTGGGGGCAGAGTCTGAGGAAAAGGACTCATCTCAAGCCGTTTGATATGCCACTAGTAAATCGCGTAGCGATGTCGGTACCTTGATCGCTGCGCGTGTTCCTTGTTGAATAGTGATCAAGGTTGTACTACCCTCAAAAACAAGTTGCTCCTTCGGAGTTCTGGCCTTGATCACTAACTCGAAGCTTGTGTTTCCAATATGTCCAACAGTTACCGAGATATCGACTTCGTCATCTGGTGCGAGTGACGAATGAAATACAAGTGAGAAGGCTTTACAAGGCGTGCCGATACCTTGCTTGCGTTTCGCATCTACATACCCCTTTCCGCCTCCGATACAGGCAAGAAAAAGTTGCCCGGCGTCCGCTGATAAGTCGCCGTAACGAGGCGTGTAGACGACGCCTGCTGGGTCGCACTCGCCCCAGAGAATGCGCCGTCTGACCACAAAGGGCTGGGTTGAAATTATCTGCTCTCGTGGTCCAGGAACGGCCATAAAAGTAGAGTTTTGCGTTGTCATCAAGAAGCCCCCGTCACTTTTGCGGCGCCCGTGCGATAGGCTTCGTAATCAGCGGCAAACTGCGGTACCGCTTGAGCCATACGTTCAGGGCTCATTCGGCCAGTCCGACTCATGAAGGATTGGATAAACTCCATTAAGGGCGCTTGAGTATGCTGCGCTATGTCTTCATACCAGTCCCAACTTCTTTGAGCCGCAATCATCAGTTTCTGCCTGATGTGCCGTCGTGCCGACTCGAACTCCGGCAATGCCACGTTCACCACATCATCGGCCTGCTCAAGTACGTCGAACAGCGCTAACGCGTCGTCCATCGCAAGTCGCGTTCCTGATCCGATGGAAAAGTGAGCGACAGCGAGTGCATCGCCAAGCAAAACACGATTTCCAGCTTGCCAGGCTGCGTTATCGACGTGTCGAAATTGACGCCAGAAAGAGCGGTTTTCTACAAGTGTCTCGCCTTGCAACTCCTGGCGGAAAGCATCTTCGAACACTTCCTTTCGTTCTTGTTCCGTGAGCTTGCTAAACCCGGAGGCCCAGCTTGGGCCATCCACTTCAGCGACAAAGGTGCTTAATTCGGCTGTATAAGGGTAGTAGTGACCTATCAATTGCCACGAACCGTAACGTCGAAAACTCAGTCCGGCCTCCGGCAAGCTTCGCTTTACCCCATACCATGCGAACCGATTTTGCAAGTAGCCATATGTTGGACCGAAATCTTGTGCTCCAAGCTCTAGTACAACTGAGTTGGCTCCGTCGGCCCCCACAATCAGGTCCGCATCTTTAAAAGGTTCCAGCGATTCGATGTGGGCGCCATATTGGATCTCGACGCCAAGCTCGGTGCAGGCAGCTGCGAGAATGCTCAGTAGGTTTCTGCGCTCGATTGCCGCGCCGTATTGCGTGGACGACATAAGGTAGCTATTACCATCCAGCGTGAAGCGTTGATTCGGCATCGGTAAAGATGCGTCATGAATGCGCTTTGCCAGGTCGGCATCGACAGCTTCGTACCGACTAACCGCCCGATTGGCAATCGACACGCCAAACCCGAAGGTACTTCCCTGATCGTTTTGTTCAAACACCACGACCTGATCGTCTGGATGATGCAACTTGCGTAGTCGTGCGAAATACAAACCTGCGGGCCCCGCCCCAATGACGACTATTTTCATGCTTCTGCTCCGGTGATGCGCAATTCGTCACGGGTATAAGTAACGATCTGGCCGCTGTAACCACCCGTTAGCATTGACCACCACATGGCTGGCTTGAACCCCATCGACCTACGGTGGAATACCAGCTCTGTTTCGGCCTCAATGCACCAGTAGCCGTTTTTGGGTGTATGGATTTGAGCAGTTGGTATGGATCGGGCAGCTTCCACTACAGGGCGAAACTCGTCGACATCTAGTACGTATACCTTGACCGTTGCGATCGAATCACCGGCAATGCTCAGTGCTTTCTTCTGCCACACGGGATCTATGCTTTTAAACAGTTGCCCTCCTGCCAGGGCCTCTTTCTCTAGCGCCATTGCGGCATCCAATGTGTGCAATGCGTCGTCGGCGTCGTGGCGTACGAAAGGCCTGAGCATGCGAGTGATTTCAAGCAAATAGCCGTTAGGATCACGAAAATAAATAGACTCAATAACCTCGTGGCGCATTTCAGGAGTGACTTCAACGCCAGCAGCTTCGAGGTGCTGCTTCCATTGGGCTATTTCAGCGGCGCTGTTAACAACCCATGCTGTGTGGGTCGCATCGAAGTCGTACCGAGTTTTCGGTGTGGCCCAGTCAGGCTGGGCGTCGCCTATGTAATAGAAAAATGCAATCGTGCTTCCCTGGCCACTATCGAAAAAGAAATGCAGGAAATCGGGATGGTCGGCCGGCCCCCATCCTCGTGCGGAAATCGCATGGACAAGGGGCAAACCCATGATGTTGCGATAAAAATTGACCGTCTCAGTTAATTTCCAAGTTGGGCGTGCCGTGTGGTGAACGCCACTTAAAGTCAGAGGATTCATTCCTGCGTCCTATTTGCTTAAAAGTTTTTGTTTCAATGCGGTTTTATCCGGCTTGCCGGCATGTGTGAGCGGTACGGCGTCGATAACCTCAATTCGCTCAGGCCACTTGAACTTTGCCAGCCCAACAGATTGAAGGTGGCGTCCAAGCTCAGTGACATCAGGAACGACAGCGCCAGGGCGAGGGACCACGCAAACACAGACTCGTTCAGTAAAGATAGGGTCAGGAACTCCAACCACCAATGCAGCCATGAAGGCTCCATGACGCATGACTGCCTGTTCAACCTCTTCGGCATTGATTTTTTCGCCGCCGCGATCGACAACGTCTTTCAAGCGCCCGCAGAACTGGTAATATCGCTTTCCGTCCTCCTCGACCGCTCGCATCAAATCACCTGAGCGGTAGAAGCCATCACTTGTGAATGCTTCTTTGTTTCGTTCCGGCGCATCAAAATAGCCAAAGGTGGTGTAAGGTCCGCGACTGGCCAGTTCGCCTACTTCACCTAAGGTTTGCTCTATCTCTGTGTCTGGTTTGAGGATTCGAATTTCGTCATGTTCGGAAATAGGTCGTCCGACAGTTTCGTATCGTATAAATTCCGAGTCCTCGTCCCGTGTGTACATGATTACGCCCTCGGTCATGCCGAATACGTGATAAACAGGGACTTGAAGCGCTTCATTCAAAAGTCGTGCATTGAACGGCGACAACATGCCTCGTACCTTGCTTATCGCTTCGTTCGTCCAATGTTGCGACTGCCTGGCTTTGGCTAAAGTAGGTGGCGCGATACAGAGACGGGTTGGCATGTATTCGGCCAGACTTCGAGCAACAGTGTCGCCCGATACGTTTGGCGAAATGATCGTGCAACCTCCGCTAAGCATCACCGGGCCCCATCCGCAAGCGACATGCAGGTTATGCATCATCGGCGTCGGCATGAACAAGCGCTCGTCCGTGCCAAGTGCCAACACTCGCGCTGATTGCTCGATGTTGTAGATATACTCACTATGGAAGCGTGGAATGATCTTCGGGGTGCCGCTGGTGCCTCCCGACAACTGAAATACGGCAACCTGAAACGGGTCCCGCACGACCTGGGCGAGTGCCGCTTTAGCACGCTCTGCATCCATGCTAGCAATGAGGTTGGGTACGCTCGGATACGTGTCGCCTTCGGTTGGCTCGGCCACTATGATGTGCTCAAGCGTTGGTACTGCCTTACACATGCGCTCTGCAAAGTCGACATAGTCGAACTTTTCACTCTTGCCCTGTGACCAAATCAGCTTGGCACTAGCTTGAGTGGCAATTTGTGAAATTTCGTGCTCACGATGTGCGGCAAGGGTACAAATTGGAATAATGCCCGCTTTGATCGACCCGATAAAAGCCACTAAAAGTGTTGGGGTATCCTCGATGTGCATGACCGCCCTGTCAAGCGGTTTCAGGCCCATATCTAGCAGCGCTGCGGCTAAGCGATCAGTCTGCTCGTTCAATTGGTTGTGGGTCAGAGTCTTGTTGTCAGCGATTACCGCGGGCTTCTCCCCGTGCACCTTGGCGGTGTTCAGAAGCACGTCAAAAAATGTTTGCCCACCAAGTATTTCCAAACCGGCATACTTCGACGCATGTTCGTGTGATGGGTATACCACTCCTGGTATTTTGACCCGGGGTTGATTGGTCGTTTCGATTGCGGTCATTTAATATCCAGCATGATTGTTAGTTGAGCGATTGCAGCCAGTTGGCAATCTCATTTGCCGCAAGCAACTGCCCGCTCGGTTCGTCTGGAGCTAACGCCCTTCCTTGATGGTCACCTCGAACCCGCACCAACTGTTTCTTTTCAGCTCCCAGTGCCGTGAACATGCTTTGAATGTCGGAAGGAAACACCGCGTTATCGCCTGTGTATTCGATCATCAGTGTTGGTTGTTTAATTGAGGGGGCGCAACGCAAAAACGATGCGTTTGAGCTCAAGCCAGACCATGTTGATAGCCATGAATCCGGTGTGCATACGCGACCAAACCCGATCGCTCCCACGTTTGAGACTGCCGGTGCATGGCCCCACAAAGAACCTACGCGACGGTCGGACGGATCTAGGTTGATATCCCAACAACGTAAATCGGCGTCTGTGCGCCACACGTTGAAGACAGGCGTATGCGCCGCTTTCAGTATGTCTTGCCGTGTTCTGCCCTTTTTGAGTCTTTCACGCGCTCCTTGACGTACAGCAATCATCTCTCTCGCCACGGCATCAATGCGTGCTACGCGCTGTTTCTGAGCATCGCGGTATCGCTTAATGAATTCCTGTGCATAATTAGCCCCTTCGGGTGGAGGCCGGAATCCGTTTTGATTATTGAAAGGGTCTAACTGAGCGTCGCATGAGAACGGGTCCGCCTCATCGGTAACGGATGGGTCGATTGAATTCATCAGCAGCATGCCCTGCCCGGGATGGGGTGAAACAAAGACAAGCGCGTCGGCCACTGGCATTTGAAGCGTAGTTAAATTAACAGGGCGACCACCAGGTGTGGTCTGCAAACGTTGCGCAGGGTCTTGAGCCGCTTGTTCTTGATAAAAGGCGTATAAGCTCGCCCCTCCTGATAAGCCGACCAAAATAATGCGTTCAAAGCCATTGTTTTTTAAGTGCTGGAGTCCGGCTGCCACATCGAAAAGCGCAATTTCATGCTCAAGCCTCAGATCATTTCCGACGGAGCGAGGTCCCTGATTCCATACGGCTACGCCGGCATTTAGAAGTTCGGGTATCAAATAGTGTGACGCGAGCATTTCTCGGGGGTGCATCAGGCAGGCCACGGTCTTTTCCAACCCCCGCCTAAACAGAAAGCCAGTAGTGGCGGCGGAGTCTGCCGTGGTTAGCGTGTGAACGGTCGTGGCAACACCTTCCGGCAGCCTTGCTTCGTCCCACGACGCGCCTCGCAGACCCGCCGTAGCTTTAGAGTTGCTCATAACGTTATGATCCTCAGGAAATTTAAGTTAACGTGAAATCCGCATCAATTGAGACAGGTCTCAATTTATATCTTAGATTAATTGAGACTGGTAATAAATAATGGGAAACCCTTGGGTGGTGAGTGAATGGCAGGAGAAATGAGAGACATCAAAACTATGGCTAATGCCCCTGGAACGCAACGCCGGCGAGGACGTCCAAAAAAAACAGAGAGTCCGAATTCACCCGAAATTTCTCGCGAGGCTATTATCGAATTTGCGTTTTCTATGACCAGAACTGAGAGCCTCGACACGCTCTCGATGGTGAAGGTGGCTACGGCCATGGCTGTGTCGCCGTCGTCTGTGCACTATTACCTTTCAAGACGAGATGCTTTGATCTCCGGGGTGATTAATCGTTTTTATCGGGAGGTCTGTGACTCAACCCCCAAGGCCTCCGGGAGCGCGCGCGAAGCCATCAAGGCTATTGTCCAGGCCAATTACCTGGTTATGTTGAAATACCCTGGGATTGTTCGCTATCTATCAAGCCATAATCGTTTTCGGCTTGTTCAAGAGGTTCAAGAGGGCGAAATCGATTATGGAATCAGAGCGTTCGACCTATTGGGCGTCGCAATTATGCGAGCAGGGTACAGTGGCCGAGATACTGCGATGTTGGGACACTTGTTGAGAATGTTTATTTTGTCGTCCGCACAAGCCGAAGCTCAGCTTCAAACGCCTTCATTTCATAAAGAATTTCTTGATGGCATTCTTGGGCGGTTCAAGCGCAAGAGCTATCCGGGGCTACATCACTCATTGCGCGATTTTGCCTCGCTAGACGGGACGGATGTATTCAACACTGGCCTTGAGATACTTTTAGACGGGTTTGAGCGTAGGGCCGAGCGTAACGCCAACGCAGCTAAGGAGTAGAGGGTTATGGGAATCAGTATGAGCGGATAAACTAACATCCCGGACAAGTTTGGCAATTCCTTAGAATGTTTCGCCTTTTTGAGGCAAGTAAATTGAGGGGCATCAAAAATGCTGAACAAGTCGCTTATTCAATAAGCTGCGTCTATTCGGGATGTTAAAACCATACAAATTTTGTAAGAAGCTTTCTGGCCGCGACCCAAATCAATATGCGGCGGATGGCAAGTTAAGCAGGAGGCGAAATGCAGGGAGTATGGGATTGGCTGGCAGTCAACCCGGCGCGCTATTTGGTATTGATATCGCTGGTGGTGACATGGCTTGTTTGCTTAGCGGAGTATCAAGGACGTCATACGGGTGGCTCAGGTTGGTTGACGTTAGCCCGGATCTCGGTAGGGTCAATATTTACGTTAATTACGGCCGTTGTCGCTGGCTTTTTTGGCGGTGTGGGTGCGTTCTTTGGTTATTTAGTGCTGCAAATTTTTGTTTGTGTGGTGATTCCCCTAGTTTGGGTAGACTAAATTTAGGGTCGCACGAATAGATGAATACGCTATTGTTGGTCGGCGGTGACTTATGTGTGCGGACCGCAAGAATGCTGGACCCGCAGCATTGGCAGTGCATCGGCTTGCGTCGTCGTCAGATGGCGTTGGAATCCGACGATCCTGTGACGTGGTATCGGGCCGACCTTCAAGACCCGGCCAGTTTGTCTTTCTTAGGCGATGGCGCATTCGCCCGGGTTACGCATGTACTGTATGCGCCTTCACCAGACAGCCGCACAAGTGCTGACTATGCCAGTGTCTATCCGCAAGGTCTTTCACGGCTTTTGGGCAGCCTGTCTGCACAGTGTCTTGCCCAGCTTAAACGTTGTGTTCTGGTGGGCTCGTCGGTGGTTTGGGGCCCGTCGGATGATTGGGTGAATGAAGACTCGCCTGTTCAGGCGACAAATTTCCGGGCGCAGGCCATATTGGATGCTGAGGCTGCGTTGCATACGATGTTGCCGCGAGGTGTGGGCGTTGCGTTGCGGCTGTCGGGTTTGTACGGCCCTGGGCGATCTTATTTGGTCAATGGTTTGCGTTCGGGTACGGTTGTGGCGCCGGATGGCCCCGGCCACTGGGCGAACCGGATTCACATTGATGATGCGGCACGGGCATGTGCGCACCTTTTAGCGCTTAACGCACCAGAGCCACTTTATATCGGCACCGATGATCACCCTATGCCTATTGCCGAGTTTTACGACGCGGTGGCGCGATTGGCGGGTGTGTCTGCACCGCAGCGGCAGCCAAAATCACCAGACGGCAAACGTCTGTCAAACGCACGGCTCCGGGCATCGGGCTGGGTGCCTACTTGGCCAAATGCGTTAGATTGGTATGCGTCGACGTTGGGTGCCTTGAAAGGCGGCGTTGAGGTTAACTAACGTCGGTCTAAGCGAAGCGCGATCTAGTTGTGGGCTTTGCTGTGCGCAGACGCTTTCATACTCTGGGCCCAGTCCCAAGCGGGGTCATGGCGTAGCCGCCGATTTATCACGGCGATGATGAGTATCGCGATGAGCGCCCCCAGCGCAGCAAGGGCCATGTCTTTGTGGGCATCCCAGATGTCCCCTTGGGTGCCCAGATAATGCATGCCCAGGTCGCCGCCGAAGACTTCGGCCGCCCCCCATTCGATTAATTCATATAAGGCCGATGTGCTAAGCGTTACATCGAGCGGAAGAAAATAGCCCCAAAACCCGCGCACTTCGACCACGCGAAGGAAAAATTCGCGAATCGGATAGACGAGCAGTAGGCCATAACAAAAATGGATCAGGCGATCGAAGTGATTGCGTTGCCACCCCAGCGCGTCGTTAAGGCTATGGCCTGTCAGGCTTTGCCACCATGCATCGTAGGGCACCTCGGAGTAGGTGTAGTGAGCACCTAATGCGTGTAAGGCCAGAAACGTCAAAATCAAATACAACGATACGTTCGAAAACCGAAATGCCCTTCGGCAGCACCAGAGCACGATCACCAGTCCTGCGACCAGGGCGTTTTCAAGCACCCAAGTAGAACGATCTGCAGGCGAGATTGCGAGCCCTGCCCAGAGGACTAGATATAGTGCAGCGGTTACGCGCACACCCACGCTTGGAAGGGGTTGGAGGGCTGCGGGTTTTGCGGTTGTTTGGGCCATGGGTGAGTGTAGGTGGGTGTTTCGGCGAATATGATCGCTACCATAGCGTATGGTGTTGCGCGCTTAAATTCTAATGCAGCCAGGCCGCTGTAGTCCTTTAAACGGGGGCTCTTGTCTTTCGTTGACGTAGCCCTAGGGCATACTGAGCGCAGTGCCCACCCTCTTCTAAGGGATTTCCCCTGTCGGACAATCATTGGGTAATGTCAGAACCCGCATAATTATTAACTTGTTGCGTTTTGTGCAACAAGTTAATCAAGGCTAGTAAGTCAACGGCCGTTGGTTCACCACGAGAATGCTCTTACCGTTATCCCAATACTGAATCGCCGTTGGGATCTTGTTCAAGTTCAGGTGGAGCGTTCTTCTTATGATATCGATTGAGTCCGCAGGGCCATCGTCTTCAAGACTGTCGTCGCACGTTAAAGGCAAAGTCCTTCAAAGTTGGGACAAAGCTATTTTGCCGTTTGTGTTCGTAGTGATGTTGGTCGTCTTTTACGCAATAGATCAACGTACGTTGTCGCCCGGCAACCTAATGAATGTTTTGAATCAGGTATCCATTCTGGCGATTGTCACTGTAGGCGCCAGTGTCGTGATTTTTTCCGGCGGGTTCGACTTGTCGGCAGGTGCGGTAGTTGCGTTGTCCGCCGTTTTGGCCGCGTTGGTTGTTGACTTAACTGGCGATGTTTGGCTTGGTGTCGGCGCGGGCATTTTCATTGGGTTAGTCGTCGGTGGTCTTAATGGCTTTTTTGTTGGCTATCTCAACGTGTCCCCTCTTATTGTCACGTTAGGCGCTTTGAATATTTGCCGAGGGCTAGCGTTAGTGTTGGCTAAAGATGGCGCGATTTATAGCTTTCCGTCTTGGTACACGAACTTCGGCGCTATGCGATTCCTGGGGATTCCGTCGTTGGCGTGGGTCGCCATTGTTCTGTTTGTATTTGTCAGCTTGGTTTTACGTTACACCCCTTTTGGCCTCAACTTATATGCCAGCGGTGGTAATCCAAAGGCAGCGCGTTTGTCCGGCGTGCCCGTTGCACGAGTAAAGCTCCTTGCTTTTGCTGTTTCTGGTGCCTGTTGCGGCGTTGCCGGCGTACTGCTAACGGTTCGCTCTGGTGGCGGAGACCCAACCTCGGGAATGCTATATGAGCTTGAGGCGATTGCGGCGGTTGTACTGGGTGGCGCAGCACTTAGCGGTGGGGAAGGGCGGCTGTGGCGTTCGATGCTGGCCATACTTTTACTGGCGGTGCTTGCGAATGGATTAAATATCATCGGCGTGCATCCACACTGGAAAGGCGTGGTCATTGGTGTGATTTTGACCATTGCCGCCACTTTGGATGCGTTGAAACGATCACGCTGATACGCAATAGATCTTTACTAAGGAGAGTCTCATGATTCGTCGATATATTAAATCTGTAGTTGCGTTATTGATTGCCTCAGCTTCGGGTCTTGCCGTTACGGCGCAGGTTCAGGCCAAAGAGTTTCGTGTGGGTATTTCTAGCCCCGAATCACAAAATCCCTTTCACGTTGTTATGGCAAGGAGTATTGCCGAAACGCTTAAAGCGCGCGGCATTGAACCTATGCTTATGGCGGCAAACGCCGATGTCAATCAGCAAATCAACAGTATTGGTGACATGGTTGCCGCTAAAGTTGATGCCATTTTGGTGGCTCCGTTGAATGCAGAGGGGCCTGCGGCGGCGCTGGTAAAGGCAAAAGACGCTGGCATTCCTGTGTTTATGTATGCGCGTACTCTTGACCCTAAATATGCAGATGTATGGGAGAGCTTCAACGGTATGGACGCGGTGCAGGTAGGGCGCGACAAAGCGCGTTGGATGGCTGAAAACACCAAGCCTGGGAAAGTTGCGATGTTGACGGGCATGGCCGGTGCGGCGCCGATGATCGAACAAGAGACCGGCTTTCGGGAAGTCATCACTGCCGCAGGGTATCAAATTGCATTTTCTCAGACGTCGAATATGACGCGTGAATACGGGATCAAGCTGACCGAAGACGCCTTAGTTACGAACCCGGATTTGGTGGGTATTTATGCGGCCAACGATGACCTCGCTTTAGGTGCAGCTCAGGCGGTCAAGGTGGCCGGGCTACAAGGCAAGGTAGTTGTTATTGGTTTGAATGGCGCACCGTCTGCGCTGGCTGCGATTCATAACGGCGACCTTACCGCCACTGTCTTGCTGGACCCTGTGGGTTGGGGGAAAACAGCCGCAAATGTGGTTGCTGATTACCTGCTGGAAGGCAAAAAGCCCGCAAAGTTTACGCCGATGGACCATAAAGTGGTGACCCAGAAAGAGGCCTACGACAACATTCCGCCGCCTTTGCGTGAAAAGTTGGGTGTGAAGCGTTAAGTCCGGCGTCCTTACCCTTAAAGCGAAAAAAGGTGTAAATCATGACTTTAGCGGAGTCAACACCAGTCCTGACCGCCAATCGCATTTGCGTTAAGTATGGAAATCTGACGGCACTGGATGACGTTTCAGCGACGTTCTTGCCGGGTGAAGTCCACGCGATTGTAGGTGAGAACGGCGCAGGGAAATCAACTTTGATGCGTATCCTGGCTGGCGAAGAAATGCCGCTGTCAGGTGAACTGTCTGTGGACGGGGAATGCGTCAGATTCTCGTCTCCGAACGATGCCCGAGGGCACGGCATCGGTGTGGTTCACCAGCATTTTCAGTTGGTTGATACGCTGACTGTAGAAGAGAACTTGAGACTGGGAAACTACCCGACCCGGTCGATTCTTGGGTTCGACTGGTTACTTGACCGTGGGGCCATACATCAGGAAGCGCTTCAGAGGTTGGCGTTGTTCGGACTCTCCGATAAGGCCAAATTGCCTATCCATCAATTATCTGTTGCCGAAAGGCAGATGGTTGAAATTGTGCGGGCTCTATTGGGCGACTCGAGGCTGGTTATTTTCGATGAGCCCACGGCCTCGCTAGGAGCTGACGAAGTGGCGCGCTTGTTCGAAGTCATTCACCAGATGCGGGACTCTGGAGTCAGTGTGATTCTCATCGCCCATAACCTGGACGAAGTTCTGTCTATCGCCGACCGAATTACGGTGCTGCGTAACGGTAAATGGATCGATACGCTTCCCAAGACCCAATTGAGCCGGGATGAGTTGGTGAGCCTCATCATGGGTCGCAAGCTGGGTGCCGGCTTCCCGGACCGGATAAGTGCTGGTCATGAGGAGCACCTCGGTTTGTCTGGCTATTTGAATGATCAAAGTGGTAGGCCCGTAGATTTTGGTCTGAAAAAGGGTGAGATCGTCGGTGTACCGACGTATATCGGTGCCCAGGTCGAAGATCTTCTTGAAGTGATTTCCGGGGGTAAAAAGCACCGGAACGCGCGAGTGGCTATTCAAGGGGCGGACCTTACGCGCGAGTCGCGTAGTACGCGCGTTGCACATGGCGTGGGCGTAGTTCCTGGAGATGCATTGCACGATGGCCTTGTGCCTAACATGACGATTGAAGAGAACATTTTGCTCTCGATGAGTGCGCAGGTAACTCGGTTCGGTGTGATCCGGCGGACACGCATGCGCGCGATCGTTCAAGAAATGATCGAGCAGCTGGGGATCAGGCCGGCTGACCCGGATGCTCGTGTTGATCGCTTGTCCGGCGGTAATCGTCAGAAAGTGGTTATCGCCAAGTGGATAGCTTCGGGTGCCAAGGTGCTTTTGCTTGATGACCCGACCAAGGCGGTTGATGTTGGTGCCAAAGTCGATATTTTCCGGTTGATCGGTAAAGCGGCTGCGGAGGGCGCGTCTGTCTTGTTTGTGTCGTCAGAAGTTGAGGAGTTGGTGGGTATGTGTCACCGGATCATGTTGGTTCATCAAGGAGTGGTTGTCGAACGCTATGACGAGCCGCCCTTTCACAAGAAAGATGTACTTGGTGCGGTCGTTAGCGGACGCAAATCCCGCTCAGAAAACCGTGATCAGCGAGGTATGCAATGAGTTTGTCGGCACTTGAACAACGTTTAAGTAGCGGTTTGGATTATCTGAATTTCCCACGACGCGAGTGGGTTCCGAGACGCGAGCATTGTGGTCAGCATGTGCTTGACGTGGCAATTATCGGAGCGGGTCAGAGTGGATTGGCGACCGCGTTTGGATTACGCCTGGAGAATATCAAGAACGTTGTTGTGCTTGATAAAAGGCAGCCCGACACTGTTGGGCCCTGGCGAACTTTCGCACGCATGAAAACGCTTCGTACGCCCAAGTTTGGCAGTGGTCTTGACTTCGGTAACCCAGATCTGACACCCCAGGCTTGGTATGAAGCGCGTTTTGGCAAAGAGGCCTGGAACGCGTTGGGCAAAATGCCAACCGATTTGTGGCACGAGTATCTGGAGTGGTATCGGCGCGCCTTATCGATACCGGTTCAGTATGGGGTGACGGTAGAGAGCATTCTGCCCGATTCAGACTGTCTGCGTCTGACCTGCGCGGGCGGGGAAATCATTTTTGCACGGCGGGTAGTTTTGGCGACAGGGCTCGATGGCTCTGGGCGTTGGTACCTGCCACCCATCGTAAATAATTTACCTAAAGCTTGCTATGGTCATACGGAAGAGCGTATTGATTTCTCGGCTCTGAAAGGGAAGCGAGTTGGCGTGCTTGGTGGAGGCGCGTCTGCGTTCGATAACGCAGCCACAGCCATTGAGGCCGGCGCTCAATCGGTGGATTTGTGTATTAGAGCGCCACAGCTACCTCGAATTAACCCAAATAAGTGGATGGAGTTTTCGGGCTTTCTAGGGCATTACGCCGAACTGACTGATGACAGAAAGTGGCGGTTTATGCATCAGATCGGCTCAATGTTGCAACCTCCGCCCCAAGAAACCTTGTGGCGTTGTAACCGACATGAGCAGTTCGCGTTGCATACGGGCTCACCGTGGTTGGAGGCTTGGCAGTCTGACTCTTGCGTAGGCATCAAAACACCCCATCGTGAATTTGAGTTTGATTTTTTAATTTTCGGTACAGGGCTCACCCATGATCTGAAATGCCGCCCTGAGTTGTCGGGAATCGCTGACGAAGTCGCACTTTGGCAAGATCGGTTTCGTCCGGCCGAGGGGCTTGAGGCGGGTCATCTTATGGCTTCACCGTATTTAGGTCCTGGGTTTGAGTTCCTTGAAAAGCGCCCGGGGGCGGCACCTCACCTGGGAAAAATACATAACTTCACTCATGGTGCCATGCTCAGCCTCGGGCTGAACGCGGCCTCGATCACTGGGATGAAGTATGGCGTTCGCCGCTTGGTGCGCGCCCTTTCGTGCAGTCTGTTTATCGAAGACGCCGACGAGCACTTTAATTCGCTGACTTCTTACACCGAGCCTGAGATCTGGACACTGGATCCTGAGGCTGTGGCTCAGAAAAAGACAAGCAATGCCGCTTGATGGAGGGTTCTGATGTTTCCGGCACGTTATCAATATCACAAAGTAGATAGTTTTAAGGCAGCCTGCGAGGCCCTCGATGCGCTCGGCGGCGAGGCTAAGCTTTTGGCGGGGGGGCAGACGCTGATTCCGATGATGAAGCTAAGGCTATTGGCACCAAAGCATTTGGTAGACATGGGGCGCATTCGCGACGGCAACCGAATCGAAATTTCCGAAGACATTCTTAGAATCGGTGCGCTGTCCTCTCATGCGAGTATCGCCGGTGCTGAGGTTATCAAGCCGTTTTCATTGTTGCGTGACTGTGCCTTTGGAATTGCCGATGTTCAGGTGCGAAACATGGGCACTATAGGCGGCTCTCTTGCGGAGGCCGACCCTTGCAGTTGCTGGCCGACGGCTTTAATGGCCTTGGACGCCAGGGTTGTGTGTGTGAGTAGTGGCGCTGAGCGTACGCAAACAGTGGCACAGCTGCTGAAAGATGCTTATACCCCCAATCTGGAAGCGGGTGAGCTGGTCACCGAGATCCAGATTGACCGATCAAACTTGGAAGGCATGAGTACCTTCGTAGCGTTTAAACGTGCCGCACCGGCGTACCCAACGGCAAGTTGTGCATTAACCATCAGGTTCGACGGCGAACAAGTGCAATCGGTGGGCATGGCTTTAGGCTGCGTTGGCTTGACCCCTATTCGCGTGCCATACCTTGACGAAATACTCGTTGGTAATGTCCTGGATCAATCGCTGATTGACGACGTTGCGGCGCTGGCCTCTGAGATTGCAGAGCCAGTTTCTGACAATAAAGGTAGCGAGGCGTACAAGCGTTCGTTAATCCGGGGGTTGGTAGCACGTGCATTTGACATTGTCATGCACAGAAAAAATGGAAAACTGCATACGGAGACACATTCTTATTATGGATGATCTAAAGCTTGAGCAGGTCAAAGTCAGCATCAATGGGCGCACCGTAAAAGCGACGGTTGAGCCTCGAAAACTGCTTGTCCATTTCATTCGTGAAGATCTTGGCCTGACCGGGACGCATGTGGGGTGCGATACCAGTTATTGCGGAGCTTGTACTGTTTTACTCGATGGTAAAGCGGTGAAATCTTGCAATCTTTTTGCAGTGCAGGCCGATGGTAAGTCGTTAACAACGGTTGAGGGCCTTGAAAAACAAGGTGAACTGCACTCGTTACAGAAGTCATTTTCTGACTGCCACGCTTTGCAGTGCGGGTACTGCACGCCAGGTATGTTGATGTCGTCCTTGTATCACATTAATACATGTGACCAGGTGACAGAGTCATCCGTTCGGAAGGCGTTGGCTGGCAATGTGTGCCGATGCACGGGTTATCAAAACATTATCGAGGCAGTCGTTAGTACTGCGAGACAAGTAAAAGGGGAGATAGCATGAGGCTTTCTATGGATGGCAGTTTTTCGGTAAAGACGTCCCTAGCGGAAACTTACGCGTTTTTGACAGACCCTGAGCGTTTTGCGCCGTTATTGCCCATGTTCAAGTCTTTGGAGTCAACGGATGACGACGCGTTTGATTTGGTAATGGAAGTGGGCGTTCCACAGATACGGGGACGCGCCGAGGTCCATGTCGTGTATATCGAACGCAAACTAGACGAGTATGCAAGCCTGAGCAGCACGGTGCGGCATTCTTTAGGTGTCGCCGATGCCAGTTTGCAATTTTCCCTTGAAAGTAAAGGCACAGGCACGCAGGTTACTTGGACTTGCGACAGTACCGTAAGAGGAACGCTGGCGTCGGTGGCCAGCGGAATTTTGAAGCCTTTGGCTAGACGCAATGTCAGCGCCATGATCGCTTCAGTTCAGAATGAGCTAGGTGCAGCCGAGGATGAGGATGGCCCCAAGGAGGCTCCTGTGGAATCGGGGACTAAATCAAAGATGAGTGACCGTGTGTCATCTTGGCTGTCGAGGCACAAAAAGGTGACGGCATGAAGAATCGTAAGGAAGATCATCGTCTTGTGCGCGGACAGGGGCTTTTTGTTGATGACGAGCAGAGTCCGCGACAGCTACATGTTCGATTGGTTAGGTCGCCGTATGCACATGCCGAGATTCAGTCCATTGATGTGACGGCCGCACGCGCCCTCGACGGAGTTGTCTGCGTCATGACGGGCGAAGAGGTCGCTACACTGACCAAACCCTTTCCACAAATGGCGCCAGCCCCGGCTAACGGAATCCGTGACTATTGTATGGCCATCGATCGGGTGCGCTTCCAGGGCGAGCCTGTGGTGGCCATCGCGGCAGAAACACCCGAAATAGCGGCGGATGCCGCCGAATTGGTTCGTGTGACGTACGCGCCTCTTGATGCTGTTATGGATGCGGTGGTTGCACTCGAGAATTCTGTGGTTCTGCATGAAAATATTGGTACTAATCAAGTGTTCTCGGATGTGTTCGAATGGGGTGAAGTAGATGCCGTCTTTGAGTCTGCTGATCATGTGATTGCCATTGATCGCTTGCATTTCCATCGTTTTTCGAGCACCCCTCTTGAGCCATTTGCAACGCTGGTCACTTGGGAGGCAGACGGCCGACTAGATATTTTTTGTAATATCAGTCAACCGGGCGTAGCGATGAAATTTTTGGCGCCGCCGTTGGGTCTGTCGCCTGACCTTGTTCGATTGCGTACCCACGATATCGGTGGTGGCTTTGGCATTAAGCAAAATTTATACCCGTATATTCTGATTTGTGCGCTGTTATCAAGACAGGCAGGACACCGGCCTGTGAAGTGGATAGAAACGCGTAGCGAGCATTTGCAGGCCAGCGCCCACGGAAACGAGCGTACTTTCTTTGATACCGAAGTAGCGCTGGACAAGGATGGTGTCATCCAGGCTATTCGGTCAACGCATGTGGATGACTGCGGTGCTTACCCACGATATGAGCCCTTAGGCTGCGTTATTTGGTCCCAGGTTGTGCCAGGCCCTTATCGACTTCAGAACATTCGCATCAAAATGTCCCAATCGGTAACCAACAAGTGCCCAGTTGGGCCGAATCGTGGCTTTTCTCGCATGCAGCATATTTGGTTTCTTGAGCGCGTGATCGATATTTGCGGTCGGAAGCTTGAGATCGATCCGGATGTTATCCGGCTTAGGAACTATGTGCCTTCGTTCCCCTGGACCACACCAAATGGGTGTGTCTATGATTCGGGTGATTATCCGGCCATGCTTTCCCTGGCCAAAGAGCTGGTTGGTTGGGAGGCTTGGCAGCAAAAGATCAAGACAATGAGAGCAGAGGGCCGGTTGGTTGGGATTGGTATTGGTACCACACTCGATTCCGGAACTAACAATTTTGGTCAATCACGCATTATTAATCCGGGCTCTCCGCTAACCGGCAATTCTGAAATAGCCAATGTTAGAGTTGGGGTTGATGGTCGCTTGATTGTCAGTGTCGGGTCGGTGCCGCAAGGACAAGGCCATGAGACGGTGGCTTCACAGGTTGTGGCTGAAGAAATGGGGGTTACTCCAGATTGGGTCTCTGTCCAGGTGGGTTTCGATACAGAACGGAACACATTTACTTCTCATTCGGGCACATACGCAAGTCAGTTTGCGGTTACGAGTCTTGGCGCAATTCATGGTGCGCTGGAGTTGGTCAAACAAGAGTTGCGCAGAATCGCGGCTTTTCATCTCGAGGTCGAGGCGGAGTGTTTGGGTTTTGGGTTGTACGACGGTGTCCCTGCAGTGCTGGATACAACAGGTGTTAAGCACGCCACCTTTGCTGAGCTTGCAGCCATGGTTAACACGCGTACTGCCGGAATTTCGCCTGAAATTGCCGACCTTTCATTAAATTGTCGCTATGTTTACCGGCCGCCTTTTCAGGTGCCTGATACACAGCGCAAGTATGGCAACTTGACGTTGACTTATGCTGCGCAGTGCCATATCGCAGTCCTTGAGGTAGATCGTCAAACGCACAATATTCATATTCTTGATTACGCGGCCGTCGACGATTGTGGCAAGGTGATTAGCCACATCATTGTTAAAGGCCAGGTGTTAGGGGCGGCAGCGCATGGAATTGGCGCCGCTTTGCTCGAGCGCTTTAAGTACGATGAGTACGGCAATTTGTTAAGGAACCTCTGAACAAGTCCAACGAACCTGTCAGAATATAAGTTATTGAAAACAGCCCGATCCGAGTGAACCCGATGAGCCAGTTGAGTTTTTCCGAAGCCGAGTACGTCGGCAAACGCAAGAAAACGCGCCGTGAGA
>NZ_NQMK01000014.1:0-39641 GCF_003788685.1 Pusillimonas sp. NJUB218 | reverse complement strand
ATCGATGGAAGAGTCGTCAAACGCGTGCGTGGCATCATGTCAGTGAAGTCTGGTTAAACCCAGCAAAGGTCGATGGCGAAACGGCGGGAAAATTAAAGTTTGCTGCATGAAATATCGGACATCTTGTTTGACAAATACCGTGCTGCAAGTAATGCAATAGCAATTCGCACTGCGCGTCAGTCGCTTCGATGCCCAACTGATCGACAGCAGCTCGAAGACGTTGTAAATAGACCGAGGTCGACGCCGTCATGCCGCGTGTTTTCCGTAGTTGTGACGTTTAATGTGAATCAAAAGCAATGAAATGGCCGCAGGCGTTACACCCGACACACGACGCGCCTGACCAATCGTTTCTGGACGGCTTTTCTTAAGTTTTTGACGCACCTCGATCGACAAACTGGAGATTGCATCGTAGTCGAGATTCTCTGGAATTTTTTGCTCTTCTTGTGCAGCCTGTTTCTTCACGTCTTGTTGCTGACGATTAACGTATCCTTCGTACTTGACCTGAATTTCTACCTGCTCAGCCACAACAGGATCTTCAACCGCAGGCCCGCCAATATTTTTCCCATCGACAGTGGTCAGCGTGGTCAACTTTTGATAGGTAACCTCGGGACGCTTTAACAAGTCCAATAATGCGTAGTCGCGTTCCAGCTTTTTGCCTACTACCTCTTGAGCGACCGCTTCGCTGACAATGCGTGGATTAACCCAGGTTTTTTTCAAACGCTCTATTTCACGTGAAACAGCATCGCGCTTTCTATTAAAAGCATCCCAGCGAGCATCATCTACCAAGCCCAAATCACGGCCAATTTCGGTCAATCTCAGATCGGCATTATCTTCGCGCAAGCTTAAGCGGAATTCGGCGCGAGACGTGAACATACGATAGGGCTCTGTCACGCCTCGGGTAATCAAATCATCAACCAAGACACCAAGATAGGCCTCGTTACGCTTTGGACACCATGCATCAAGTTCTTTAGCATGACGTGCAGCATTAACGCCAGCCAACAACCCCTGGGCTGCAGCTTCTTCGTACCCGGTGGTGCCATTGATTTGGCCGGCAAAAAACAGACCCGAAATTGCTTTAGTTTCTAATGAAAACTTTAATTCACGTGGATCAAAGTAATCATATTCAATGGCATACCCAGGCCGCATGATCAATGCGTTTTCCAGGCCTGGCAATGTTCTGACCAGCGCTAGCTGAATATCGAACGGCAAACTAGTAGATACGCCGTTAGGGTATATCTCTGTTGTCGTAAAGCCTTCTGGTTCTAAAAATATTTGATGGCTCGACTTGTCGGCAAAGCGATGAATCTTGTCTTCGATCGATGGGCAGTAACGAGGGCCGATCCCTTCAATTTGACCCTGATCGCTATACATAGGGGACCTATCGAGACCCGAGCGAATAATATCGTGCGTACGTTCGTTTGTATGTGTAATCCAACAAGGCATTTGCGCCGGATGCATGGATTCATTGCCCATAAACGAAAAGACAGGGATGGGGTCTGTGTCGCCAGGCTGTACTTGAGTACGGCTAAAGTCAATACTTCTTGCATCAATACGCGGCGGCGTACCCGTCTTGAGACGACCTTGGGGCAGTTTCAATTCTTTAAGGCGCTGCCCCAAAGACACAGCAGGCGGGTCTCCTGCACGGCCACCAGAATAGTTATCTAGCCCTACGTGGATCAACCCATTTAAAAACGTGCCTGCTGTTAGCACAACAGCACGTCCTTTAAACGACAAACCAATTTTGGTTACCGCACCCGTAACGCGATCGCCCTGCATCAACAAATCATCAACCGACTGTTGAAAGATTGTTAGATTAGGTTGATTCTCTAGTGTTTGCCTGATTGCACTGCGATACAGCGACCGATCGGCTTGAGCTCGCGTCGCACGTACCGCCGGACCTTTTGAACTATTAAGCGTTCGAAACTGTATTCCCGCTTTATCGGTAGCAAGTGCCATAGCCCCACCCAGGGCATCGACCTCTTTAACCAAATGGCCTTTACCAATTCCACCGATAGACGGGTTACACGACATTTGGCCGAGTGTGTCTATATTGTGGGTAAGAAGCAGTGTAGATGCGCCCGTTCGTGCCGCAGCCAGGGCAGCTTCGGTACCAGCGTGTCCACCACCAATAACGATGACGTCGAATTCGTCTGGGTAGATCATGTTTGATAACTTTAAAAGACTATATACGGATGATTATAACTTCCGCACTACGTTTCACGTGAAACATACAGTTATCAACAAATTAAAGAATCACGCCAACACACATTATCTACCACCATGTTTCACGTGAAACAAACGGGAGAAGCGGCGTTGAATATTATTTCCAGAAAAATACGGGCATCTGAAAACGCACAAGATTTCTTAAGAACCATCCTAAAAAACAGCAGGGCTAAGGTTAAGCCGGAAAACGTTTCACGTGAAACACAAAACACACCATGTGGATAAGTATGTGTATAAAGCTGTGGGTACAGGAAGGATAAAATGTGAATAAAAAACCCCAGCACTGCCGGGGTTTCGATGAAGCGCAGCGAACTGCTTACATCTTAAAGAGGGCGAATTTGAGCAGCTTGAGGACCTTTCGGGCCATCATTAACTTCAAACTCTACAGCCTGACCTTCGTTAAGGCTGCGGTAACCGCGACCATCGATAGCGGAGAAGTGAGCAAACACGTCTGCACCACCTGCGTCAGGCGTAATGAAACCAAAACCTTTGTCGGCGTTAAACCATTTAACTTTGCCCGTTTGAGCCATAGTACTAGCGTCCTAAATAGAAACAAGAAAAACAATGAACCAAGGGCGCCGACACGAACTGGATACGCTTAACTTAATAACCAAACGAGACTTACGCACAGCTTGAATTCAAATGCACCGCAAGAATAACCATAGCGCGTAGATATTTCAAATACATGATTACCCCAAGCCAACCTATGCCTAACGGCGCAAACTACACAACAACCACAGAGACACGGCAAATGAGTATTGAATCGAAATTACCCAACGTCGGCACCACTATTTTTACCGTAATGAGCCAGCTGGCTGCCGAGCATAACGCCATCAACTTAGGGCAAGGGTTTCCTGACTTCAACCCGGACGAAAGGCTAATAAGCCTGACAACCGAAGCCATGAAAAATGGCCACAATCAATATCCACCCATGCCAGGCATCGCGTCGTTACGCCATGCTATCGCCACAAAAATTTCAACCTTGTATGGTCAGCACTACAACCCCGATACTGAAATTACGGTAACCGCCGGTGCTACTGAAGCATTGATGATTTCAATACAAGCCCTGGTTAAACCTGGCGATGAAGTTGTTGTGATCGAGCCAATGTATGACTTGTATGTTCCTGCGATCGAATTAGCCGGTGGAAAACCTGTACTTGTACAAATGACGGTACCAGACACACCCGAAGCAAGTTACCGCATTGATTGGAACAAAGTAGAAGATGCACTTACTGAAAAAACAAGGTTGCTGATTTTAAATACGCCTCATAACCCAACAGGGATGACTCTGAACAACGCAGACCTGGATGCGCTGGAAAATTTACTTGAGCGTTCCCCATTTTTTGTGTTGTCGGACGAAGTCTATGAGCACATCATTTTCGAAAACAAGCCACATTTAGGCATGTCGTCACGACCAAAACTGGCTTCTCGTTCAATTGTCGTTTCTTCATTTGGCAAGACTTATCACATCACAGGTTGGAAAATTGGCTACTGCGTAGCGCCGTCTTATCTGATGAAAGAAATCAGAAAAGTTCATCAATTCACGGTGTTCACCGTAACGTCGCCTATGCAGGTTGCTTTAGCGCAATACGCAGCAGACGAATCTACGTTTAACGGTTTAGCAAGTTTCTACGAAGAGAAGCGTGACTATTTGGCAAAAGGTTTGGCGTCTACAAAATTTGTTCCCTACAAAAGCAACAGTACGTTCTTTTTACTGGCCAACTACAAAAATCTCAGCCATGAATCAGAAAGTACCTTTGCAAAAAAATTAACGATCGAACACGGCGTTACGGTCATTCCGCTGTCTGCGTTTTACATGCATCCCGAATCGAAGTCAGCAAACAATCATCTGGTTCGGTTTTGCTTTGCCAAACAACCTCAAACCCTGGATAACGCTTTGGCACGTTTGGCTGTGCTTTGAACTGAACGAAGCGAAGTATAGGAACTTTGTCGGCTGTTGTGCAGCGGCTTGCCGCCGGTGGCGTTGGGAACAAAGTGTTTTAGTTATTCCTTTTCTTTGATATCAAATGATTACTGATAATGGGTGTCTGTGGATAAGTAGAACAAGCTGATTTGACTGTTTAAGAACAACGACTTAACGCAAAAAAATCTCTGGACTAACTTGGGCGTAAGCAAAGGATGGTTTCTGGACAATTTTTTGAAGGGCACAGATTTATGAGGTTATGCCTGTCTCGTCCACAAGCTGTTCACATTGCCTCGTACTAGACGTTATCCACAGGCATCTTTATTGTAATTTTGTGTAACCTAAGTCTTTGGGTAAAGAAAAATGCAAAAAAAAAGGGCCTAAGGGCCCTTTTAAAGGTTGTTGACGGAAGGAAAACCCGTCGGAGTTACCTGATGGTATTCACCGCGGTGCCATCATCAAATATCAGCTGGTTTTCGGGCCAGCGCAGTGCACCCAGCTTGAACCTGGACTGACTGACCGGGCGATTGGCCTTACGGTCTCTCCAACGCGCGCCAACCGAGTAATCGATGCAAAATACCTTTTTTTCATAGCCATACCAGGCCAACGAATGAATATTGCTGAAGAGCTGTGTGTATCGGGGACTGGCCTGGGTAACTTTTTGCCGATACAAGCGCCAATAATGGCCGATGACGACGTTTTCAGTACCTCTATAGTCATCCCACCAGTTGACGCGGTCTGAAAAGCGCCAGCGCCCGCCTGCAAAGAATGGTTTGGCCGCTTTCTTTTCGACGCCTGACGTCAATACCTTAAACGGGTTAACCATTTGCTGCATGGCTTCGTACTGCGCGATATGCTCGAGCACCGGCGGCGGAGATGTATCGTCTTCCAGCACTTTGGCCCATCGCTCTTTTTCTTCAAGGTACTGATCGTAAAGGCCGCTGTGTTCCGCCGCTTTTTGGGCCTCTTCGTCCCAACGTTTAAATGCTTCGGTAACGTTACCCAAAGGGATGTCTTGAATCGCCTGAACGGCAGTTTGTGACCATGCCGCATGAACAATCCGAAGGTTTTTACCCACTAAAACAACGGGTAAGCTGTTCAAGAATGCTCGAACCTCATGTCGCTCTGATACAGGCGTTCGTCTAAAAGGCGCGTAGTTCTTCAAATCTTGCTCATAGCGCTCGTCGAAGAACCAGCCCGCCCCATCTTTAATGTCGTCGGTTAATAAGTTAAGTTCGTGGTTTCCCAAAATAGCCTGGGCCTGGTGGTTTTCTACCAGCTCTTGTACGCGCCTGACGACACCATGGCTGTCGGGCCCGCGGTCGACAAGGTCACCCACAAACACGGGAATGCGGTTCTGCGGGTGGTGGCCACTGGATGAATACCCCAATCGTTCGAGCAGGAGCTCGAGGGCGTCAATTTCGCCGTGAATATCACCAATAATGTCTAGGGGTCGGTCGGGAAGTTCGGTCACTAGATTCATGTGACGCCTTTAGAAAAACAGGTTACAGAAATACTTTTTGCAGTAGGTAGATCAGTTGGTCGTGCTCGTCGGAAGAGAGCGACGCAGGACGGTCAAGGTCGGCGATACCAGCACGGGCCTTTTCATATCGTTGCTTACCCTGCAGTGTAAGTGCCAGTATCTGGGAGCGTTTGTCGTTTGGGTTGCGCTGGCGGGTCAGCAGGCCGTCGGCCTGCATGCGGTCAAGTAAAGTCGCCAGATTCGGCGGTGAAACGTTGATGGCTTCACCCAGACGTTTTTGGTTGATGTCCGGGTTGTCGACGATAACGGCTAAAACGGTGAATTCGACAGGACGTAACTGAACCTTTTTAAGCTGCTTTTTTACTTGTGGGATGATTTTAAGATACGCCTGCAAGCAGTTGTACCCCAGTAGACCAAGCAAATAAGATTGGTCTACTGGGGCAGGTTGGCGCGAGGTTGCCTTGGCCGTCATTGCACAGAAAGTACCGTTTGGTAGTTTTGGTGTTGGCCTGCCTTGGCATTGGCCAGGCATTGCTTAATGACAGTGATCAGTTGCTGCGACTCGGGTAAGACAAACGTAAAGTAATACTGCGCCGTCGTCTGCTTTGCCAGATAAAAGTCGGGGTCTTTGTCTTGCAAGGTACGGGCGACGTTGGCCGCCTTAAGCCAAAGCCACGCAATGGCGCAATGACCAACCAATCGCAATACTTCGGGTGCAATTTGGTGGGGCAGGTCGGGGTAGCTCAGGCCGGCTTGGCCAATTTCGGGTATTAACGTACGTAGGGTACGTGTTAATGCTAAAAGGGCTGTCGTTGCGCTTGCCAATGATTCGTGCGTTGTTTCGGCAATGGTTTGTTCGATATCATCCAGCAACATACCCAGGCGTTTGCCATTGTCGGCCAGTATCTTTCGCATCAACAGATCTATGGCCTGGATTTCGTTGGTACCTTCGTAAATCATGGTGATGCGAACATCGCGCATGTACTGTTCGATACCGGTTTCGCAGACGTATCCGTGACCACCATAGACTTGCAGCGCTTGGCTGGCGCCTGCAAACCCTTGATCGGTCATCAAGGCCTTGATGATCGGCGTCAGTAGTGCCAGCTGCTCGTCGAGCGCTTTGCGTTGGGCTTCATCGGGGTGGTGTTCGGCGCCATCAAGCAGTAGTGCGCTGTAGTAAGCCAGCATCCGGCAGCCTTCAACCCAGGCGCGTTGCGTCATTAACAAGCGTTGTACCGGCGGATGCATGACAATGGGGTCCGCGGCTTCTGTTTTACGATGTTCTGGCCGCATGACGGCCCGCGACTGAAGTCGTTCGTTGGCGTAAATCAATGCATTTTGGTAGGCCGTTTCGGCAATACCCAGGCCTCCAATACCCACCTGCAGCCGGGCCGAATTCATCATGACAAACATGGCTGCCAAGCCGCGGTGGGGTTCTCCCACCAGCCAGCCGGTCGCCTCTTCGAACTGCATAGTGCAGGTTGGGCTGCCATGGATGCCCATTTTGTGCTCAAGCCCAGTGCACGTGACGGCGTTATGTTGTCCGGCGCGGTCGCCATCGGGGAATATCTTTGGCACGACAAACAACGAAATGCCTTTGCTGCCTGCAGGCGCGTCGGGCAACCGGGCAAGTACCAGATGAACGATGTTGTCGGTGATGTCTTGGTCGCCGCCAGAGATAAAAATTTTGGTGCCGGTAATTTGGTAGCTGCCGTCGTCGTTGGGTATGGCCTTGGTGCGCAGTAAACCCAGGTCGCTCCCGGCATGAGGTTCGGTCAGACACATGGTGGCCAACCATTCGCCGCTGACAATTTTTGGCAGGTATGTGTTTTTGATGTGGTCGCTTGCATAACGATGAATGCAAGAATAAGCGCCATGCAGCAAACCAGGGAACATCGTCCAGGCCAGGTTTGTGGCATTGAGCATTTCGTACAGGACGCTGTTCAGGGTGTGTGGCAATCCCTGCCCGCCGTAGTCTGGGTCGCACGCGAGTGCGGGCCAGCCAGCTTCACAAAACTGATGATAAGCCTGGGCATAACCTTGCGGCGTTATGACCCGGCCATTGTCGAGCGCACTGCCTTTAGCATCTGCAGTCGCATTAAGCGGGAACAGGACTTCGCTTGCAAATCGCCCGGCCTCTTCAATGACTTGCTGAATTAGCGCATGATCGACGTCTACAAACCCGGGATACTGTTGCAAGACGTCCGCAGCCTGGAACATATCGGCCAGAACAAAATTAATATCTTTGAGTGGGGGTTGGTATTGGAACATGGTGATTAGCTCCGTTGAACTTTGTTCTTTTTCTGGTCAAGAAACTCGGCCAGCAAACGTTGTGTGGCGGGGTCGGTTTGAGCAACAGCTGCCATCAGCGATTCGGTTGCCATACCGTCTTGAATGGTTTGGTCGGCGATACGGGGCAGCATGTGCATGACGCCGTAATTGGTCATGGCGGCGTTGGTTGCAATGCCCTGGGCCAACTCCATGGCCTTTTTAAGCCCTTCGCCTGGTTCAGTCAGGTAGGTCGAAATGCCCAATTGCAGGCCTTCTTCGGCGCTGAGTACACGGCCTGTGAGCATCAGGTCGGACATGCGGTTGACGCCGATCAGGCGCGAAATACGTACTGAGCCGCCACCCCCGACGAATAACCCTCGTTTGCCTTCGGGCAAGGCATAAAACGCGGTGTTTTCCGCGACGCGAATATGGGTTGCAGATGCCAGTTCAAGCCCGCCACCGACGACTGCACCATGCAAGACGGCAATGACGGGAGCTCGTCCGAACTGGATTTTTTCGAAGGCTTCATGCCACATGCGCGAATGTAGGACCGACTGCGGTACGGTGTGTTCGCGAACCTCGGACAAGTCGAGCCCTGCGCAAAAGTGGTCGCCTTCGCCGTGCAAAATGATGGCTTTTACTGTGTCGGGCATTGACCCGAAACAATGGTTAAGTTCGCCGACCAAATCAAGGTTGATGGCATTACGTTTGGCTGGCCGGGTAAGTGTCACCAAGGCAATGGCATCAGTAAATTTGACGGATAACAGTTTGTATTGGGTAGATTGGGTCATGTTCGGGCTCGCGAATAGGGTAGAAGCAAATATTGTTAATTACTTATAAATCATAATATTTATTCTTTATAAATAAAATAGGGGGAACCCTGCAAGAAATGAACTTGCATTTTTTGCAGGGGCATCATCCAATGAGCTGTCACGACACGTTACGTTTGAGCATCAATGCAAGGCACCCGTCGATCGCATACCCGCACCTATTTGCGTTTGCGTTATCACTTTCTGGTTTTGCCTTTGCTGGTATTAGCCGGCGGCTTTTTGCTGACCTACGCGTCCTGGTTAGTGTTCGATCGGGCCCATCAGGCCGAAGTTCGACGTGCTTTTTTTGTTCAGGTAGATCAAACGCTGGGGCAGTTTCAGGCGCGTTTTTTGCAATATCAATCGCGCCTGGAAGCTATTCGAGCTTTGTTTGCGGCGTCTGATGCCGTTGATCGGGTCGAGTTTGTCGAGTTTGTCGATACGCTTAATTTCCAGAAGCAGTCTCCTGGCATTGTGGCGTTGGGGTATATCGCCTTAAATGCCGATAAAACCAAAGCCAACATTGAATATATCTACCCCGAAAATGAACGGAATTTGGCCATTGTCGGCGTAGATGCTTTTAGCGATCCTAGTCGTGAAACGACGCTACACGAATCGGCAAAAGCTTCTGTCGCGGTGCTGTCTAATCCGACCCGTTTACTTCAATACGAAAACAACGGTACGCAAGATGACACCGGGTATTTGCTGTTCATGCCGATCGATGCCGAGTTTGCGTTGTCCAGCACCATCAAGCCGTCAACGTTAATGGGTTGGATATACATTGCTTTTCGATTAGACGAAACATTGGCAGCAACATTTGACGGCCAGGGCTTTGAGCTTGCGCTTAACGTGTTTGATGCCACTGACACCAGTTCGCGACAATTGGTGTTTACATCTGACATTGCATCAGAAGTACGTCCCAACGGTTTTAAACCCCTGGTAGCGACGCGTACCGTAAGCTTGTTGGGCCGAACCTGGGAGCTGGACATTGCGTCAACCCCGAAATTTTATGATCAGTTTCGTAATTTGTCGGGCAGCTGGGCTATTTTTATCGGCCTATTGCTGAGTGCATTTTTAGCGGTGTTGACCTGGCTGGTAGCTGACCGTACCCGAGCATTACGTCAAATTCGTCGTATCAATCATCAGCTTCAGGTTAGCGAACAACGCTGGAAGTTTGCGCTTGAAGGCGCTGGCGACGGCGTATGGGATCACGATATCGTTGCCGGTAAAAACCATGTGTCGGCCCGTTGGAAAACTTTGCTGGGCTTTGAGCCTGAAGAAATGACGGAAAGCATCGAGGCATGGGCAAGCCGCATCCATCCCGATGATTACCCCGTGGTCATGAAAACCATGACTGACTACCTTAAGGGTGAGCGTACCGACTATGTTGTTGAACATCGTATGCGCTGTAAAGACGGGTCGTGGAAGTGGGTATTAGAGCGCGGGATGATTGTTGAGCGCGACCCCGTGGGCAACCCTGTTCGCATGGTGGGGACAACCGCGGATATTTCGCGAATGAAAGCGTCTGAAGCCTTAATTTGGCAACAAGCCAATTTTGATGCGCTGACGGGTTTGCCCAACCGGCGGATGTTTTTTGATCGCCTGGAAACCGAGATTGCGCGGGTGCAGCGTTACGGGGGTGTATTCACTTTATTGTTTATTGACCTTGATGAATTCAAAGAAATTAACGATGGTTTTGGCCACCAGGCCGGCGACGATGTACTTAAAGGCGTAGGCCGGCGCTTACGTGTGGCCGTACGTACGACCGACGTTGTTGCGCGGTTAGCCGGCGACGAATTCACGATTATTCTTAGTCAGGTGAACCACAGCCAAGATCTTGAGACCATCGTCAATAAAATACTTGACTCACTGCAACAGCCCATAAATGTTGGTGACCATGTCTTTACGGTATCAGCCAGTATCGGCGCTGCCGTTTGCCCTTACGACGGGGTTAGCGCAGACGATTTGCTTAACAAGGCCGACCGTGCAATGTACTGGGCTAAAGCCAAGGGGAAAAATAGATGGCAGAGTTATTCGATGCCCGTCGCGTAAGTCCCGAACGGGCATTGATTCTTCTCCAAAATCGGTTGTTTCGCGACGCCGTACGAGGTAAGACCTTGTTTGAGCTTTTAGGCGAGCTCATTGCGTTTGTTGAAAGCGAGTTTCCACGGGTACGGGCATCGATACTATTTGTTGATGAAGAAAGTCGACGCTTGGTGCCAGGGTTGTCTCCGCGTCTGTCAGCGGGTTATATCAGTGCGTTGTGCGCGCTGGGTATTGGCCCCAGTGCGGCGTCGTGTGGCAGTGCGGTATTTATTGGCGACCTTGTTATTGTGGCCGATATCGCAACCGATCCGTTATGGGCCAATGTAAGTTACGCGGCCGCCAAAGAAGGGGTTGCAGCATGCAGTTCCTTCCCGTTTCGTAACAGCGAAGGGGCGGTAGTTGGCACCCTGGCGTTGCACGCAGATCATCGTTGCCAGCCGTCGGTTGACGATATATCGATGCTCGATCAATTGGCGGCGTTAGCAGGCTTGTTGGTTGTACATGACCGGAAAATGCAACATACCAAGTTTACCGGGCAAGAAATTAACCATGCGTTTTATGGTGCGGCAACGGGTATTGCAATTACTGACTTGCATGGGCGGCTGGTTCAAGTTAACCGGGCGTATTGCGATATGTTGGGTTATACCGAGCAAGAGCTGTTGTTGCTTGATTACATGGCCGTTACTCACGTAGAAGACCGCCATAAAACTGATGACGAGATTCAGCTTTTACTACGAGGTCTGAAACGTAATACTGTCGTTGACAAACGGTATACGCACAAAGATGGGCACACTATTTGGGCGCGGGTCAGCGTATCGGTGCAGCACGATGCCAAGGGGCGGCCTACCGGGCTGATTGGCATCGCCGAGGACTTTACCGAAATCAAACTGGCGCAAGCGCAACGCGAAGAAGCCGAAAAGTCGATGTTGAACTTTTTGGCTAATTTGCCCGGCATGGTTTATCGCTGTCGTAACGATGACCACTGGACAATGCTGTATGTCAGCCAGTCGGTAAAAGCGTTAACGGGTTACGATGCCGACGATCTTTTGCTTAATCGTCGTTTATCTTATGCGCAGGTCATTCATCCAGACGACATTGCGTATGTTGCGCTGCGTATTTCCGAAGCGGTCCGCTTAAATGGCAGTTTTCATGTCAACTACCGTATTCGTCGCGCCGATGGGCAAATTGCTTGGGTGTGGGAACAAGGCCGGGTTGTACTTGATGAGGCTGGCGAAGTCGCCTTTCTCGAGGGTTACATTACCGACATTACGGCACGTAAAGTGGCTGAAGCGGCGCTTGCCGACAGCCAGCGCCGGGCCGAAGCATTGTTGAACGCTGTTGCTGAGGGTATTAACGGTGTCGACCATCGTGGCAACGTTGTGTATGTGAACAGGGCGGCTTTACAGGCGTTTGGTTATACCGAGCCCGAAATGCTGGGCAAAGACAGTCATGCGCTGGTGCATCATCATAAAAAAAATGCGCAACCTTACGCGTTTACCGATTGCGCGGTTTATAAAACATTGCAAGATGGCAGGGTGCGGCGTGTCAGCGACGAAGTGTTTTTTCGTAAAGACGGCTCGTCTTTTCCGGTTGAATATATGGTGTCGCCAGTCTTTAACGAGTCTGACGAAATATGCGGCGCCGTTATAAGCTTTAGCGATATTTCAGAGCGTCTGGCGCTTGAAGATCAATTACGTCGTGCGCAGCGGCTGGATTCCCTGGGCCAGCTTACTGGCGGTGTCGCACACGACTTTAATAATTTACTGACCGTGATTATGGGCAACGCCGAGTTGCTTGAGTCGCACCTATCGGTGCAAGACCCTATGAGGAAAGTTGCGGGTATGGTCGTTAACGCGGCGCAGCGCGGTGCAGAGCTTACCCGCGCCTTATTGGCGTTTTCGCGTAAACAGCCCCTTAAGCCCACGGTAGTGTCAGTAAACGACTTACTCGAAAAAAATCGAAGTTTTATCAAGAGCGCGATGGGTGGGCACATTGCCCTGACCATTATCGAGAATCCAGACCTCTGGTCGGCCAATATCGATGTGCATCAGCTTGAAAACGCTTTATTGAATTTGGCTATTAATGCACGCGACGCGATGCGTGCCGGCGGGCAACTTACCTTGCATACGAGTAATGTGCATTTTGCGGCCGACCAGGCGCTGCAACGTCATATGGCTGCGGGTAACTATGTGGCGGTGTCGGTGACTGATACGGGGTCAGGTATAGAACCCGCGATACTCGATCGTGTGTTCGAGCCGTTTTTTACCACTAAAGACCAGGGTAAAGGTACGGGCCTGGGTCTGGCCATGGTGTATGGTTTTGTGCGGCAGTCGGGCGGGCATGTCGAGATCGATTCTGAACCCGGGCGCGGCACGACGATCAGGCTGTATTTACCGGCCGTCAAAACGGCAGCGCTATTGACTGAAGCCGTTGCAGCGACGCCAGTTAAAGGGGGGGGCGAGCGGATTTTGCTGGTTGAAGATGACCCGTTGGTGCGGCTGTATGCAGTGACGCTTTTGTCGGGTCTGGGTTACGACGTTATCGAGTACCCCAATGGCGCCGAGGCGATTGCCGCCGTGGCGAGCGGCAAAACTTTTGACTTGCTATTTACCGACATGGTGATGCCGGGCGACATTAACGGCAAGCAATTGGCAGACCAAGTGCTTGCTATATGCCCGACGGCGAAAGTGTTGTTTACGTCGGGCTATAGCGAAAACCACTTGATGGATGGCAAGCAATTGGCGCAAGGCATACAGTTACTTACCAAGCCTTACCGAAAAGACGAGCTAGCATCAAGAGTACGGCAAATTCTTGATCAATAATCGTACGCAGTTAATGGTTATTGGATATTGCCTTTGCCTTTGCCTTTGGGAAAAGCATTAAGGCTATTTTTAATGCATACATCACAATAACGGCGCCAACGATATCTCCTGTTGTCATGGCAACAAAACTTTTCAAAGAGCTGCTGTTTGTATCGCTAAACCAGTACCAAGAGTGATGAAAAATTGCGTTCAGCATCCCAAAGGCTCCGCACAACACCAACAACTTTTGGGGCGAAAGGTTATGCAAAGATGGTAAAAGACCGAAGTAGCGTCGTGCTGAAAGATAGATCAAATAGGGCGACAGCGCCGACAAGACGCTAACAGTGAGCCCATAAACAAACTGTTCTGGATACACAAATTGTGTGGCAATAAGGAATGACGCGGCCCACAGCCCCAGTGTGCCCCAAAAGCCAAATAAAAGCGTGCATAACAGCCGTATGCCGGCGGGTAAGAAGACCCAATTTACCCCGGTGATTTCTTCTAGCCCGAGGAATGCCCAATAATTGATAAACCAGGTGATTCCGTACAGGCTGGCGGACGTCAGGGCCATGGCCGTGTGTAATACTATTTGTGACATTTGCCTTGTTGTCCTACAAAACCGGCACTGTTAATATCAAGAACAGTTATGCAAGGTTTTGCTTAATTACTTAAGTTTATTAACCGTACGGTTTCAGCCATGAAAGAGAAAACTCGCCCTGCCGACATATATATGCGCTTTTTGCAGTTGGCCGAGTCTTTACGCGGCTTGCCGTCGTTGCCAGCGCTTGACCCATTAGAAGAGCGTATTTTGCAAATGGTTGCTTTTGCAGCTAAAGAAGCTAGCCGCCTTTCGGTACGCGACATGATGGCGTATTCCGAGCTGGGTTCGCCGGCAACCATTCATAACCGGTTAAAGTCGATGCGTGCAAAGGGTTGGATCATGTTGACGGATACCGAAGACTCGCGTCGTAAGCAAGTTACCCTGACCCAGGCCGCCTTGCTGCATTTCGACAAACTTTCTAAGTGCCTTGTTCAGGCAGCTAAGGAAGCCTGATAATACTACTTTTTAGTACGAAATGCGTTGCGCCTGCGCCACTCAGATGAATCCGGCTTTTATAGCCGGATTTTTTATTGGCTCGGCGTAAATTACTTCCCAATACAAAAACTCGAAAAGATTTCACCTAAGAGATCGTCGCTGGTGAACTGGCCGGTGATGCTGCAGAGGGCTTCGTGGGCGAGCCTGAGCTCTTCGGCGAACAGGTCTAGAACGCTGTCGTTGTGTTGCGCATGGCGTGCGGCGAGGTCGATGTGTTCGGCTGCAAGCTTTAAGGCTTTAACGTGGCGTTCACGGGCCAGCCAGGGTGATTCTGATGTGGGCTTCCAGCCGGCGATGTCCAGCAGGCGTTGGCGCAGTTGGTCTAGCCCGTCGCCTGTTTTGGCCGAGATGTACAGCACCGAATCAGAAGACGCGGGTTTGCCCGGGGCAAGATCAAGCTTATTGAATACTTTAAGCACCGGGGTGCGTGCCGGCAAGCGGCGGGTGATGTCGATGTCTAGTGGATTTTCTTCTGCGCGGATGTCTTGCAGATGAATAATGACATTGGCCTTTTCGATTTCGGCCCAGCTGCGCTCAATACCAATGCGTTCGACGGTGTCGTCGGTTTCGCGCAGGCCGGCCGTGTCGATAATATGAATAGGCACGCCCTGGATATGAATTTGCTGCACGACCTTGTCGCGGGTGGTTCCCGCCACCGGCGTGACGATGGCAACCTCGTCGCCGGCCAGGGCGTTAAGCAAACTGGATTTACCCACATTGGGTTGGCCGGCCAGCACCACGTGCAGGCCTTCGCGCAAGATCATGCCCTGCCCGGCCTGGCGCAGCAGGTGGTCCAGGTCGGCCTGCAGGCTATGTAGTTGTTCGCGTGCCTGGTACTTCTCAAGGAACTCGATTTCTTCTTCGGGGAAGTCGAGCGTGGCTTCGACCAGCATGCGCAGATGCACAATACGGTCGTCCAGTTCATGTACCTGTTGCGAAAAAGCGCCGCTGAGCGAGGCCATGGCGCTGCGGGCTGCCGCTTCGGAAGAGGCCTCGATCAAGTCGGCTACGGCCTCTGCCTGCGCCAGGTCGAGACGTTCGTTAAGGAAGGCACGGTGAGTGAACTCGCCCGGTTCGGCGTGCCTTAGACCAAATTGGGCTCCGGCTTCAAGGCAGCGGTCGAGCAGGCGCCGCAGTACCGCGGGTCCGCCATGGCCTTGCAGCTCAAGAACATCTTCGCCGGTATATGAGTGGGGGGCGGGAAAGTACAGCACGATGCCCTTGTCGATGGGCTGGCCGTGCTGGTCGTCGAAGCTGAGATAGTGCGCGTGGCGTGGCTTTAACGGCGTACTGAATAACTGGCTGATCAGCGGCGCCAGGTTCCGGCCTGAAACCCGGATGACGCCAATACCGCCTTGCCCGGGCGCGGTGGCAATGGCGACGATGGGTTCGTGAGCGTGTGCAACCATAGTAAAACCTGCCGGCCAATAGACTTGCCGGGCCTCTGGGGCCCGGCAATAAGGTTAGCGATGTGCTTTTGCCTTTTTAGTTTCCTGATCGAGCTTGTGCATGATGTACCGTTGCTGAGCGATAGAGATCGCGTTATTCACAACCCAGTACAGCACCAGACCGGCGGGGAAGAAGAACATCATGCCGCCGAACACCAGAGGCATCAGCATCATGATGCGGGCTTGCATTGGGTCGGGTGGCGTTGGGTTCAGTTTAATTTGCAGGAACATGGTCGCCATCATGATGGCGGGCAAGATAAACCACGGATCGCGCGCTGCCAAGTCGTGAATCCAGAGGATCCAGGGGGCGCCGCGCATTTCGACGCTGCCCAGCAACACCCAGTACAAGGCGATGAACACCGGAATCTGGATCACCATGGGCAAGCAGCCGCCCAGCGGGTTGATTTTTTCGGTGCGGTACATCTCCATCATGGCCTGGTTCAGTTTGGCGCGGTCGTCGCCAAATTTTTCACGCAGGGCCTGAAGGCGCGGTGTGACCTGCTTCATTTTGGCCATCGAGCGGTAGCTGGCAGCAGACAGGGGGTAGAACACCAGTTTGATCAGGATGGTGAGGACGACGATTGTCCAGCCCCAGTTACCCAGGAAGCTGTGCAGCCAGGTCATGAGCTTGAACAACGGCTTCGAAATGATGGTCAGGAAACCGTAGTCGACCACGACGTCGAGCCCGGGGGCAACGGCTTGCATGGCGTCTTGGTCTTGCGGACCAACCCACAATTGCGATGTGACCGATACGGTGTCGCCTGGCGCAACGGTTGCAGTCGGTTCGATGCTACGGATGGCATACAGGTTGTTGTCGACGCGCAAGGCCTCGTTGTAACGGGTTTTGCCTTCAGTGGGTATCCAGGCGCTGGCAAAGTAATGCTGCACCATGGCAATCCAGCCGTCATCGGCCTGCTTGATGTAAGTGGCTTTGTTTTTGTCGATGTTAGAGAAGGTGATCTTTTGGTACTTCTCTTCTTGCGAATAGACCGCAGGGCCGGTAAATGTGTTGTAGAAGAACGAGGTGTCTGGTGGGTCGTTGCCGTCGCGCGTGAGCTGCAAGTAAACCGATGGCGTTACAGCTGCTGCGCCAGTGTTCTGGATGTCGTGCTTGACGTGGATGTTGTAGCTACCGCGTTCAAGGGTATAGGTTTTGGTGACTTTGACGCCGTCGGATTCGGCTTCGAAGACGACATCAAGGCGGTCGCCGGTCAGGGTCTTTTCAGACGAAACCAGGCGGAATGGGGTGAGGTGCGTAGGAAAGCTTTGACCGGCCGGCGCCCCGACGACGCCTGTTTGCGCGACATAGAAAGAATTGGGTTTGTTGTCGAGTAGCACCATTGGGCCGCTGGTATTGTCAAACCCGTCAAATTTCGACAGCTCGGCTTTAACCAGTTGGGCGCCTACTGTGTCGAAAGTCAGCTTGTAGACATCGGTTGTGATGTCGACTTTCTCGCCGGCGGGTAAAGCGCTGCCTGAAGAATCGGGGACGTTTTCGTTGGTGCCGGGCGCGGCTGGGGCACCGGCTGGAACGCCTGCCTGAGCGGCGTCGGCCGAGGCTGCGGCTGTTTGGGCGGGTTCGCTTTGTGTCGTAGCGGGCGCACCGGTAAACAGCGATGGCATGCCATTATGCACTTGCCAGTTGTTCCAGAGCAGCAAGAGCGAAAACGAGAATATGATCCAGAGGAGGGTGCGTCGGATATCCATAGCGCCTGTTCGTAGGTTAAAGCACAAAAGCTTGCTAGTTTAACGTAGCCTGCCTGAATGATCTTTTAGATTAATGGTTTGAGTGGCCATGCCCATGCCCGGGAACGGGATCGTGTCCGCCCTGGCACCACGGGTTGCAGCGCCCAATTCGTCTTGCGCCCAGCCACAGGCCCTTTAGTACCCCATGGGTTTCAATGGCCTGAATGGTGTAAACCGAGCATGTGGGTGTAAACCGGCAACTGTTGCCCACCCAAGGGCTTAAAAAATACCGATAGAAACGGATGGGCGCGATGACAATGGCTTTCAGCATCGGGCGGCTCGTTCCAGCAGGGTATCGACTTCGACTCGAACTTGTTTTTTAAGTTCGGTTAATGAAGCAGGCGCCACTTTACTGTGCAACCGGAAGACAAAATCTTTGGGTGGAAGATGTTGACGTTTTAGCCGAAACGCTTCGCGAATGACGCGTTTGATAGCGTTACGCGTAACCGCTTGTGCGGCATAGCGTTTTGCAATAATGAGCCCGAGTCGCGCACCATTTTCGTTGGTGGTTGCTTCGCGGGGCGTATTTAAAACAAGCATAGCCCCTCGGGCAACACGTTTGCCCTTTAGGACAAGCGCGAATTCGGAGGGGCGGTGCAGGCGCGCCGCCGGTGTGAACGTGGCACGCATCGGGAGCTGGCAGGGGCCGTTTGTGGCCGAGGGCGTTGCCTTAGACAGCCAGACGCTTGCGACCCTTGGCGCGGCGAGCATTAAGTACGGCGCGACCACCACGGGTTTTCATGCGAACGAGAAAGCCGTGAGTACGCTTGCGACGGGTAACAGAAGGTTGGAAAGTGCGTTTCATGGCGCTATGCCTTTGGTTGTGCCTTGGTTAAGACTTTGTTAAAAAATTCTGGGAAAGCCTGCTATTTCACCAAATTATGTATGAATAGTCAAGTGCTTAGCGTAATTACGCATGGTCTGTTACGACCGCCCTTGTGGATAACTTGTCCACCAACAGGGTAGAATCGAGGTTTACTGAAGTGGTGCACATGAAAGATTTTTGGCAATCCTGCATTCAACGCCTAGAGCAAGACCTACCCCCGCAACAGATCAGTGCCTGGATACGCCCGCTTGTACCGGTCGCGTACGACGAGGCCAGTGCTGTGTTGCGCGTGGCAGCGCCTAATCGCTTTAAGCTTGATTGGGTGCGCAAAAACTTTTCGCATCAAATCGAATCGCTCGCTACCGAATGGTTCGACAAGCCCGTGCAAGTGTCGTTTGAATTGGCCACAACAGCCAACGGTGCGGCGCGCACCCCTGCTGCGGGCCCGGCCAGTATGGCGGGGGGGGGCGTCACGCCGCCGGCAGCACCATCCGCTAGCCATGGCACACCACAGGCTGTGTCGGCGTCAAATGGGCGATCGGTCAATGCGCCTTCGTTGTCACCGGCGGTGGTTGCTGCCAACGCTGCTGCCGATATTGCCTACGATCGCTCCAGCCTGAATACCGACCTGACCTTCGATAACTTCGTCACAGGTAAAGCTAACCAGTTGGCGCGCGCCGCTGCCATCCAGGTCGCACAAAACCCTGGTGTGTCTTATAACCCGCTGTTCTTGTACGGCGGTGTCGGTTTGGGTAAAACCCACCTTATTCACGCCATTGGTAATGCGCTGCTTAAAGACAACAGCTCTGCCCGGGTGCGCTATGTGCATGCTGACCAGTATGTGTCTGACGTCGTCAAGGCCTACCAGCGCAAAGCCTTCGATGAGTTCAAGCGTTATTACCATTCTCTCGATTTGCTGTTGATCGACGATATCCAATTCTTTGCCGGTAAAAACCGGACACAAGAAGAGTTCTTCTATGCGTTTGAAGCCATGGTGGCCAAGCGCAAGCAAATCATTATTACGTCAGACACCTACCCGAAAGAGCTGGCTAATATCGATAGCCGTCTTATCTCTCGTTTTGATTCCGGCTTGACGGTAGCCATCGAGCCTCCAGAGCTTGAAATGCGCGTGGCTATTTTGTTGCGCAAGGCCGAGACCGAACACGTCACCATGCCCGAAGAGGTCGCGTTCTTTATTGCCAAGCATTTGCGTAGCAACGTGCGCGAGCTTGAAGGCGCGTTGCGCAAGGTGTTGGCATATGCGCGCTTTCATGGCCGCGAAGTGCTTACTGTAGAAGTATGTAAAGAAGCCCTTAAAGATTTGCTGTCGGTGTCAAATGGGCAAATCACCGTCGAAAATATTCAGAAGACTGTGGCCGACTTTTATAAGATCAAAGTGGCTGACATGTATTCAAAACGTCGACCGGCTAATATTGCCATGCCGCGCCAGGTGGCCATGTATTTGGCTAAAGAACTGACTCAAAAAAGCTTGCCCGAAATCGGCGATCTTTTCGGGGGCCGGGATCACACCACGGTGCTGCACGCTGTACGTAAAATTTCCGATGCACGGTCAAAAAATTCCGAGCTGAACCACGCCTTACATGTATTAGAACAAACCTTAAAAGGATAACCATGCAACTCGTACAAACGACTCGCGATGCGTTGTTGAAGCCGCTTTCGACGGTAGCCGGCATTGTTGAACGGCGCAACACCATGCCTATTCTTGCCAACGTGCTGTTGCGCAAAAACGGGAATCAGGTTTCGTTTCTGGCCACCGACCTGGAAGTACAGATTACGACTCATGCCGACTTTGGTGTGGGTGACGAGACTGAGTCGACGACAGTTGCGGCACGCAAGTTAATGGATATTTTGCGTGCCCTGCCCGATGCCAACGACGTCAAACTGGCGCTTAGCGCCGGCAAGCTATCCATTCAGTCGGGTAAAAGTCGTTTTGCGTTGCAAACCTTGCCTGCAGGCGATTACCCCACGGTATCGCAGCCCGAAGCCTGGGACGTCTCTTTTTCGTTGCCGCAAAAAACACTCAAGCATTTGTTCAACATGGTGCACTTCGCCATGGCGCAACAAGATATCCGGTATTACCTTAACGGCTTGTTGTTTGTATTCGAGCCGGGCCTGGTGCGTACCGTAGCTACCGATGGCCACCGTTTGGCGCACTGTGCCGCAGCGGTCGAAGGCATCGAGCAAAAGCACGACGTGATTGTGCCGCGTAAAACCGTGCTTGAAATGCAGCGGTTGCTTGGCGAGGTCGATGACCTGGTGCAAGTCGACGTCGCATCGGGCCAAATCCGGTTCCGCTTTGGTGATGTTGAGCTTATTTCCAAGCTGGTCGAAGGCAAGTTCCCCGACTTTACGCGCGTCATTCCTACAACGTATACGCGTCATTTCCAGATCCGCCGCGAAGCGCTTCAAGGCAGTTTGCAACGCGCCGCCATTCTGACCACCGACAAGCTCAAGGGTGTGCGTGTTCAGTTGGGCGATAACGTGCTTAAAGTGTCCTCAACCAATGCCGAGCAGGAAGAGGCCCAGGAAGAAATCGATATCGATTACGGGCACGAGGCGCTCGACGTGGGCTTTAACGTCAGCTATTTGCTCGATGTGTTGTCCAATGTAAAAACCGAAGAAGTACGTTGGTCGGTTCAACCCGATCCAAACTCCTCGGCCCTTATTACCTTGCCCGATGACGACCAGTTCAAGTATGTCGTCATGCCCATGCGCATTTAAGCGCTGGCCGTTGCCCGCCCGTTGTCGCGACGCTGGCGCACACGTTGTGCCCGTCGCGGCGATTGCCCGATTTATATAAGGTTTAAAACTCGTTATGTCAGATCAAGTCAGCCAAACCCCTGAAAATGGTTACGGTGCCGAATCCATCAAGATGCTCAAGGGCCTCGAGGCCGTGCGCAAGCGCCCAGGCATGTACATTGGCGACACATCCGACGGCACCGGTTTGCACCATATGGTCTTCGAGGTTGTCGATAACGCCATCGACGAAGCCCTGGCCGGGTATTGCGATGACATCATCGTAACGATCCATGCCGACAACAGTATTTCGGTGTGCGATAACGGCCGCGGTATTCCGACCGATATCCATAAAGACGACGAGTTCGGCCGAAGCGCGGCCGAGATCGTCATGACCGAGCTGCACGCGGGCGGCAAATTTGACCACAACTCGTACAAGGTATCGGGGGGGTTGCACGGCGTTGGCGTGTCGTGTGTGAACGCGCTGTCCGAGTGGTTGCGCCTGACGATTTGGCGTAACGGCGAAACGCACGAGATGGAATTCCGTCGTGGCGAACGCGTTGAGCCTTTGCACATTACGGGCGCGGCAAATCAAACGGGTACGCGCGTTCAATTTTTGGCCGACGAAACCATTTTCGAGAACATTGAGTACCACTACGATATCCTGGCCAAGCGTCTGCGTGAACTTTCGTTCCTGAACAATGGCGTGAAGGTTCGTTTAATTGACGAGCGTCAGGGTAAAGAAGAAAACTTTGCGTTCTCGGGTGGCGTTAAAGGCTTTGTCGAATACATCAACCGCACCAAAACGGTGTTGCATGCCAATGTGTTTTCGGTCAGTACCGAATCACAAGTCGCCGATGTGTCGATTGGCGTCGACGTGGCCATGCAATGGAACGACAGCTACACCGAAACCGTGCTGTGCTTTACGAACAATATCCCGCAGCGCGACGGCGGTACCCACTTAACGGGTTTACGCGCAGCCATGACGCGGGTGCTGAATAAATACATTGCCGATAACGAGCTGGCCAAGAAGGCTAAGGTCGATACCACTGGCGACGATATGCGTGAAGGCCTGGCTTGCGTGTTGTCGGTGAAAGTGCCCGACCCGAAATTCAGCAGCCAGACCAAAGACAAGCTGGTGTCCAGCGAAGTGCGCCCTGCCGTTGAAGAGGCGGTAGCCCGCACGCTGGAAACCTGGCTGCTTGAAAACCCGAACGACGCCAAGGCGCTGTGCAACAAAATTATTGACGCCGCTCGTGCACGCGACGCTGCGCGTAAAGCCCGCGAAATGACGCGCCGCAAGAGCGTACTTGAGGGTGCCGGCTTGCCTGGCAAGCTGGCCGATTGCCAGGAAAAAGACCCGGCGCTGAGCGAAATTTATATCGTCGAGGGTGACTCGGCGGGCGGTTCGGCCAAGCAAGGTCGCGATCGCAAGTTCCAGGCAATTTTGCCGTTGCGCGGCAAGGTGCTGAACGTTGAAAAGGCGCGCTTCGACCGTCTGATTGCCAGCGATTCAATTACAACGTTGATTACGGCGTTGGGTACCAGTATTGGGCCCGACTTCAACATCGAAAAATTGCGTTATCACCGCATCATCATCATGACCGACGCGGACGTTGACGGCGCGCACATTCGTACGTTGTTGCTGACGTTGTTGTATCGTCAGATGCCGGCACTGATCGAGCATGGCTATGTTTATATTGCGCAGCCGCCTTTGTACAAGGTTAAACAGGGCCGCGACGAGCGCTATCTGAAAGATGATCACGAAGAAGCGCAATACATGATGGAAGTGGCGCTGAAGGATGCTTCAGTGGTGCCTTCAGAGGGTGCCGCCCCCTTGGTGGGTGAAACGCTGGCCGAATTGGTACGTCAGTACATCTTGGCCGATGCGGTGATTAACCGTCTGGGCCGTACGGTAGATGTTGAGGCGCTGTCAGCTATGGCCGAGGGCATTGAGCTGCACCTTGAAGACGAGGTGGCGGCCAGGTCGTCTGCCGAGCGGTTGCAGGCAGCAATTGATAACCCTGCGTTGCCCGGCAATGTGACGGTGGTGGCCGAGCAGGTTGAAGAAGGTGCGCCATGGCGTTTGGTATTGCGTCGCATGCACCATGGCAATGTGCGGGTATCGGTGTTTGACCGCACGTTTGTGCGTGGCGCCGATTACGCCGTGCTGGCGAAAGCCGCCAAGACGTTTGTTGGCCTGATGGGGCGGGGCGCGATGGTAGCGCGCGGCGAGGGCGAGAAGCGCAAAGAGAAGTATGTGTCTGACTTCCGCGAGGCTGTCCTGTGGTTGCGTAGCGAGGCCGAGCGTTCGGTAAGCAAGCAGCGTTATAAGGGTCTGGGCGAGATGAACCCACAGCAGTTGTGGGAGACGACGATGGATCCGAAGGTGCGTCGCTTGTGGCGTGTGCAGATCGACGACGCAATTGCGGCCGACGAGGTGTTTACGACCCTGATGGGCGATAACGTTGAGCCGCGTCGCGAGTTTATTGAAACGCATGCGCTGCAGGCAGGGAATATTGATACTTGATTTTTTGTTGGTTTTGGGAATAGTTGGCCAGGTGTTGTGAGATAAGTTGGCCACTCTGTTTCTGATGTAAAAAGCAGTCTACTTTTTAGTAGCTGCTTTTTTTTCGTGAGTTGTACCTATTTGGCTTGAATAGCTGGCAGAGCTCAGTCAGAAGCTGTATTGCGCTGAAATGGAGTCTATTGGCGGATACTCGCATGTATGTTGCCCTTGAAACCATCGTGAGCGCCATTCCATGATTCTTATCGCCAGCTTTGGCGTGTCAAATTTCCTCGTTACGCCACTAACTTGTAAGCGGCGCATTTATGTCGTGATAGCGATAACGCACTTCAGCATACTCACTATCTGGCTGTACCGGGGGTGGCAATGCGCTAGCAACGTCAGAGGCAAGGGTGCTGCCATGGCGAATTAGGCGCAATCTTGAAGCTAGACGATTGCGCTCCGTACAGAGCTCTAATTCGCTGGAAAACCAGCGTTGCTCGATATGAAGTATCGCGTCCTCGAGCTCGTGCTGCAGTGCCTCTCGTTGCGCTACCGACATGAGCGAGTAGTGCTTGGCCACTGGAAAGTCAAACGTGCAAACCTGGGGCGAGCTGAGGAAGAAATGCTCCTCGCAACTACCGTAGTCCCAGGCGTTCCAACGCTCAAAGGCCTCTAGCCAGATGGATTTCGCTTTTGTAGAACCAATCTTGCGTTCGACATTAGTAAGGATGTCGGCAACGGCCTCTGCAGCAGAGTTCCCAGATTTAGACAAAGCGAGCGCGAAAATGAACTCTTTCCAATGAGACTCGGTAAGTTTTGCCAAAGCCTCTGCCAAGGCTTGAGAATGTTCAGACCCTGTAGTAGGGTACGCATAGTTGGCTTCAAGCCAGCCTTTCCAGTGTGGCGTTTTGGCTACTTGCAGTAAGAGTTGCTCATGAACACCGACGGCGTTGGTTTCAGGGTAAATATCCTTCATACGCCCGAGCCACGACAAACTAATAAACTTGAACGTGACACTTTCAACTCGCAGAGCAAACTGCGGGGCGTTTGCATCTAACACCATGCAAATAAGAATATCCCAGAGAATGCTGTCGCGCGCTTTGATAAACCTAGCAAGTTGCTCGGGTTTGAGCTTCCAGAGCAGGAAAACATACGTCCAGATGTCCGCGCGAAACTTAGGTTGAAGAACACGCTGCGCCTGCTGCAGCATTTTAAAGTTGCCTGCTTTAACCCCGCGAGGTAGTTCTCGCAGCCATTGTTTGAACCGAGCATTCGAGCTTTCCGGAATTTGTTCAGTTTTTTGGAGCACTTCAACGAGAGTTAACGGAACATGACTGCTGCCGAGCTTGCTTGAGACGGCGCTCAGGCCTTCACACCCAACGTCCAGTAAGCTCAAGGCAGTTAGCAACACTTGAAAACGTTGGAGACTCCCACGCCCATTGGTGCTGATATCCGTTACGAGCAGAGTCCGCATTAGCCAACGAATCACTTGAGTCCAAGTCTCAAGTTCTTCAGGGTCCAGCTGATACGATTGGAAGACGAGCTGATTGCGCCAGGGGAACTCCGCGTCCAACGCTACCTCAAGCTCATCCACATTTAGTTGGTAGCTGTCACCTAGGGTTTCGAGCCTCTCAAGCACAGCCGCCACACTTACCGGCTGCCACGTTGGCCCCGGCTTTAAAGCTTGCTGAAATATGCGCCGTGCTAATGGAGGTGCATCGGGAGTCATTTGCCTGCCCTCCAGACCGCGTAGTGTTCCGTTTCGAGACGCTCCCAAAGCCCCAGAAACGCATTCTGTACCAACTCGCCGTTGCTAACCTTTTGTAGTATGTGGTGACTGGTACCGAGGCTGTTAACCGAGGTTCCGAGAGACCAGGCCAGAGCGCGACCATTCTCCTGAGGAAAGATTAGGAAGCGGTCGTGGAAACTTCCACCAGCTCCCCCTCGTTGTACTCGGAAGTCGAGTTTTAGCCCCATTTTGTTTCCACAATGGGCTTCAAGTATTTCGCGTTGTGTCTTTTTCCAGTTTGCCTGCGGTTGCTGGGTGGGAGGTGTGATGGAGGCAGTAACCGAGTTTTGGCAATTGCGCTTCTTCTTTTTTTTCGGCGTCCTGCCGCTAGAAAGCGCGCGGAGGTCCGAGTCCCTGTGAGGGTTGAAGAAGAGAGTCCGAAGCACATCTTCTGCATTCAGGAACGGGTCCCATAACCACGCACCCAATACTCCGTGCTTCTGCAGCAGCCAGTGAATGTCGGCAAGAGCTTCCTCGCGACCACGGCCTGTGAACATACCGTATTGGACAAACTCCTTGCGCTCTTGCAACTGACGGGAGGACAGCTTGAAGATGCGTTCAGAGCTCCAGGGTTCACGCGGTCGTTCGGCTGAACTACCCACGAAGTAGGGTTTATCAATACCTTTCAGCGTCACCTTTTCCACTGCATCAGGTTGCGAGCCTTTGACTGGAATCGAAAACTCCCTCTTGGGTTCATGAGGGTCATCGGTGCTTGTCACATGCATCGAAATCGCCGCCATAAGAATGAACGTCTGTACCGGACTGACGCCGAGGAGAACCTCGTTTTCGTCATCCCAGATATGGGTTCGGGCACCGCCCCCGGGAGAGCGCAGCTTGAAAGTCGAGTCGTCCGGCGTTATGGGAGGTAACCCGACGGTCTTGGAGTCGAAGGCATCCACTGTCGAGTCGCCATAGATTTCGCAGGATATTCGCAGTGGCCGGGGCGTTGCCCTCTCGTGCCAAGCCACTCGGATAATTTGGTCTCCTATAGGCGAGCTGCGAACCTCCGTCGAGATGACGGTGACTGGTAGCTGGATAGCAATGTTTCCAAGTCGGTCGGACAGGCCGTCAATGTCCATGAAAGTAACGGAGTGCACCTTTTGCGACAGCTCCGTTAGCAGGCGCGAATCTTGTAGCAAGAAGCGTGCGGCTTCCTTACTGGTGTCGAACAGCTCCAGTACGTGCGAACCCTCGTAGAAATTGTTCTTCAGCACGCCGTTCCATGGATGTGGGTCATTGAAGTCGGTATGGACGAACTGCGGCACCACGGCTTCGAGCTTGCCAACCTTTAGGGGCTTCGGTCCGGTCTGCCATTCGCCGTTTTGGGCGAAGCGCTCTATTACGTCTAAAAGAAAATGGATGGACACACGGCTCCTGAAGACGCCAAACTTGTATTCGCTACCCTTCAGTTCAATACGTTTCGGAGTAAGGCACTCGGGTTTTCCCGAGCCTTGTGGCGGTAAACCAGGCTCGGCTACGATGAGACTGAAGAAGTTGGTCGCAGTGCCATCTTTTTTAAAGCCAATAATCTCGGTGACTTCAAAGCTTTCGAAAAAGCCTATGAGGCCTGGTTTCAGCAGCCGGTTTAGCTCGTTGATGAGATGCCGTGTTGTCCATTTCATTGCCACTCCTAATTGCTAACCTGCTGCTGCCGTCTCGATTTATCGCGCCAGCCTTGAACCAACGAGTGATAGGAAAAGCTGCAAAATATCAACCTTTGTTCTACCGCTGCTAAGGGTGCTGAGATATTCCTTAAAATTCATCGTCACCATTTGCCCGCTTCTTGGATTCAAAAGGATAAAGTCTTCCCATTCTTCGCCTCGCCCTTCGATGGCTGCTGCATAGCTCAATAGCCAGTAAATAGCGACTTGACGGTAATCCGCTGCAGAGAAAGACTTCGCCGAGCACTTGACCTCAATGAGGGTTCTCCCTAAAGCGAAATCACCATATCCGTTCCCAATCCATTCTAGGCCGGGAATCGGAGGCCTCGCGACAACCTTGAGTCCCAGTTTTCTACTTAAATTATTGAGGATTTTTGCAAGGTTCGAACCGACTACTTCGGCTACCGTTTGGTCGGGAAGCTCCAATTTCTCTGGTAGCTTAGCGTCGAAATAGACGCGCTGGCGTTGTAGCGTTTCCCGAAAACAATACGTCCAGTCAATGCTTGTGGGATTTTTAAGCAGGCTCTCACCGACGGTATATGCCAGTTCAAACAGCATCGCGCGTTGTAGCTGTGATTTTGCGAGCAGGTCCGGTGAAATTAGACGTATCGGACAGCGCTGAGCCGAAGCATTGAAGAGACCAACTATGCTTGGCGTTAGCTGCGGAAATACTTCATCGAGTACGCCCGGTATCTCGCGTGCGACTGTTCGTGGGTCAATCTGCATTTGCAAAGGTCTCTGCCCAGTCTAAGTACACCTCAGCAAACCCGGAGGCTGTGCAATGTGTATGCTCAGTCGACGCTCCCTTGCCTTCTGCCCCATCGTGCGGTAGCTCGATACCCAACGTCCAAGACTGCTCAACGGTTTTTCGCGCTTGCCACCGAGCTTTTTTTCCCTCATCGCCACAAGCAAATGAGAACAACCAGTACAAGCGCTGGCATTCAGGGGTAAGCCGCATCCAACCATTGCGCAAATAGTTAAACTGAGTTCTATCCTTCCACCTGCGCCAGCAATCGATGCAGGCGAGTCGCACCGCATTATGTTGACGATTCTCAAATAATTGAAGAACGAACTGGGCCCTGTCTGGCGTACGGGTGAAGCGCAGACAGCGGAGGTAATGTAGCAGGTTGGTATCAACCTTTAGTAGATGGTCAGAATGCTTTGGGATTCCGTCCAGCAGGCTATCAATGGTGTCATGAATAACTTGAAATTTAGCATCCCCACGAAGATTGGCAATGCCGCGCATGATAGTCGAGAAAGACGCACGGAATGCATGTAGGTTTTGCTTATTAAGCAAAGTGCTGACCAAATCAAGCGCGACCCCCGGCGTGTGCAAACGCATTGTCCTGCCAATCTGCGTAACGAGGAATGAATCTGGGAGTGCCTTTTCTAACTCACGGTTCAGCAGTCGGCGTACCTCTAGTGACTCAACCGTCTCACGCAGCGACTCATAGTCTTCCTCAGGGGAGTCCGAATAGGGGTCAAACTTTAAGTCAATGTTACGCAGCCTCGTAACTTCGTCGTCGTCATTACCGAGCTGTGCGTGTACATAATCACAGTAATGTTTGGATGACAGCAGCACAGTCTTTGACTTGTTAAGTGTTAACCCGCAGTCCATTAGGCAGTGAGCGAGAGCAGCTAGCGCACGATAAGCCTCGGTGGTGTCAGACGCGACGAGAACGTAATCGTCGACATAGCGGTGCCATTGCACACGGCGCATAGTCAGCGCGTCATCAACCCGATTCAAAAACAGCTCGGCAAGTATGCGTGCCCCTTGACCACCGATGGGTAATCCAAAGGAGCGACCAGCAGAAAACTTGCTAAGGAGGGCATTGACCTGACTAGAGACCTTAGCACCTTCACCATCCAGCTCGCTGATAATGTTTTCTATGTAGTGGTGGGAGATATGTTCGTAGAAGCTGGAGATGTCTGTCTGGACAATGATGGAGCCATTTCCGGCTTGCTCAGCCTGAGCGACTGTTGCTTCTTTAAAAGCACGCCATGACCGTCGGTCGTCGAACAGTCGCGTGCCACCATCTGGCAAGAAACGATAAGAGTGGGCGTTATCTGACCGCTTCGGCTCCAGAACCTCGGCAATGGCAATGCCGAGCCCGTTCAGGTAAATATTCCAAAAGGGATGGATTTTTGTCACTACACGAAAGCCAGTAGGCCCTGACGGTGCCACTAACCTCTCACTGTAGATACTTAGTGACGCAATTCTGTCGTGATTGGCTTTCAGTGCTTCTTTACTGCTTAACTCCTGGTAAAAACCATATGCGATATAAGCGAGTGCGTCGGCCTTATCTCCACAAAACCGGACATCAAGGTCGAATGGGAGGGTGTCGTTATCGCCGTGTTTGGCTATCTCACAGGCTGCGCGTTTGAAATGACGTAATTCAGGCTTGACCAATTTACAGTTTCCTCAGTCCATCGCCACGCGCGCACTTAAAAATTGTTCTTAAACTGCATCGCCAATACATGGCCTTCCAACATCTTGCCGCCGTCTGTCTAGCATAGGTTGTACCACCAGGGTTCAGAATGCCTTCGTGCGGTTCATTGCTGCAGTGTGGGATAGCGCTTGGCCCTTGAAGTAGTTGAGTTTGTGTCACAGCGTAACATTAACCCCTTGCCAAGGCCATCGTCTTCGAGTAGCCTGTCCGGAATGAAGTAGTAATTCTTTGAATTTACTGGTTATTTTTACAGCATTGAGTCCTAGAAGCCTGGGAAGATGCCCTTTTTATGAGAGGGTATGTATAGGGCGCGGAGGACAAAATGCTGTCGATACGTGGTGTTGCAGTTTTAAATTGCAGTGTTCGCTTCGAGCCGTCCAGCTCGCTTAGCCCCCTGTCCGGCTCGCAATTGCTTTGCGACAGCCGTACCCTCTCTTCCCCCCATGCTTATGCCTTGTGTCCTTCGACGCGACTGCTTGCCCGTCGGTGGCAGCAGCCCGGTAGCGCATCGGCAGCAAGTAACCTAAAAGCTAGCCAGGATTTAAATTTAAATTCGCGGTCACCTTCGGCTTTCGAAATTTTCCTATACGAGCCTCAAGCACTTAATTCCTTGAGGTCATCGTGAATTCATACCCAAAAGCCCCAGGGCGCTGCGCCCTGCACTCCACCCCGCGCGATTTTCTGCCATGGGAGCTATCTCATGGCCTATAAGCTGACGACCGACCCGTTGGGGCCAACGCGGCAGCTTGGCCGCCGTGGCGCGCTGAAACAGGCTACTTTCTTGCAACTCAAGAAGAGCCCCGAGTTGCTGACCGTAGAGAGCGCTTTTGAGGTGCTTCTCGCGAAACTCGCCGACCTGTCTAACGCCGTTACGCTCATCGACTACCAGCCCTTTACGATTGATGTCGCCAACGAGCGCGTGCTGCTGACGCATTCCCAATTGCAAGCACATCGCCAAAAGCTACGAGAGGCGGGAATGCGGGGAGTGTTCTACACCCCGGATTTGCGTTTTCGATGGCGGGCTGCGAAGGGGCATGCAGATGAGGTCTTGGAAGCTAAAGATGCGGCTTGGGTACCAACCCTAGGCGACGCGTATGCCGATAAATTGCTACGCACCCGGACGTTGTTGGCACTGCGCGGCATCCAGTTCAGCCTATACGAAGCCGGAGTGACCGAGATGTACCAATGGTCGCTGGTTTCGACGGTTAACAAACTGCACGCCTTGATGCTCCGTCGTCAGGATGCGATGAACACGTTCAGCCCAGATTATCTGCAGTATCTCGAGTACCGAGATGCCTTTCTTGATGTCGTTCGCGCGAATCCGGCCGTCTCTCTGGGACAGTTATCTGCTCGGTTCAATGTAACGCTGTGGGCAACATGGCACTTACTCATTGATGAGCTGGTCAGCGTTGACCTCTGGTCTGCGCCGCTAGGGCCGAACACCAGCGTTGTCGATGCGTGTAATGCCCCCGATGAGCCGGGCCTATTCCGACGTGCGATGCTCGCGATGCGTAACACTTCTTGGGAGGTGTCATGCGGGGACTGACCGAACTCAAGGAGGGACACGTTTTCGTCCGAGATAACGAGCGATTCTTCGTCGTCGACATTAATCGACCACTGAATCAAGTCGTTCTACAGAATGTCCGCACCGAGAAGCGTGATTACGTTGAACTACCTCATTTATATCAAGCTGTTGCCGATGGTCGGTTGACGTATGTACAGAGCGCCACAGGCCAGGCAGCGGATGCGCCGGTAGTGGCGTTGACGGATACGGTGCTATCCGAGCTTTCAAAAGCAGAGTTTTCGTTCCGTCTGCGTGCTGTTAAGGAAGTTGAGCGCTTGCTCTCAGAAGGGCATCCAGCATGCCAAGCATATGAACAATGTAGTTATTTGGAGCCTGAGCCGTCTAGTGCAACTGTACGTTGTGCCAGCGCTCGCACAGTTCGGCGCTGGTATTCCCAATACCGAAGGAAAGGCCAGCAAGCCCTGGTGCCGGGTCACAGCCGCAAAGGACGCACGAAATCGGAACTTACCCTCGTCCAGGAAGAGCTCATTCGAAAAGTCGTGCACGACAACAGCGAGAAAGCCCACCTGAGCATCAAAGACCTATGTACGAAAACGAATCTGCAATTGACCATGCAGTCGTCAGACCCGAACGCCATTCGGCCAATTTCGTATGCTCGTGTGCGTAGCGTTGTTGTTGGCTTGCCCTGGGTTGTGCGCCATGCCCACAAGTTCGAGCCCAAGCTACGCCGCGCCATTACGAGCTTCGGCGTTGACAGCTATAAGGTGCAATGGCCGTTCGAGCGTGTCGAGATGGATTACTGCAAGCTTCCTGTAATTGCTCTCTTTGGGAAATCAGGCAAGCCTGTCGAGGTTTGGTCGTCGGTAGCCATTGATGTTGCTACCGGGCACCTGCTTGCCGCTGAAGTATTTACGCGTCCGCCTAATGGCACTGACGCACTGCAAACATTTCAGCGTGCCTGCTACGGCATGGAAGAAGCTGAATTCGAACGTGCCGCAATCAAGAATCGACTACGCGTTACAGGGGCCATTAGCGAAGTGGTTGTCGACAATGGCTCAGAGTTCCGCAATGGCTCCTTCACACAACTAGCAACCCTGGGCGTCAAAGTAACGTTCGCTCCTTCGTATTCGCCCTACCGAAAGCCTTTCGTGGAACGGGCGATTGGGGCACTCAAGGCGTTTGTCGGCAGTCTGCCGGGTTCGACAGTCAACCACGCGGACCGAAGTGTTACGGACCCAGAACAAGGGGTTCATCACGCCTGCGTTACGGTTGATGACCTCCAGGCCTATATCAACGGCTTTATCTTTGATGACTACGCTTTGCGCACCATAGGTCGCCATGCAATTACCACTTGTTTGCTCGGCGAGTCTGCTGGTTTGACGCCCACGGACCGCATGACATCAAAGCTCGCAAGCTTTACGCCTGCACCGCCACCTTCGCAAGAAGCCTTCCGCCTAGCGCGTATGGTACGTCACCAGCGAAGCTTGCAGAAAGCGGGTATCGAGTTTGAAACCCTGCATTACTCCAGTGCAGAGCTTCGTGACCTCTATAACGAAATCGGCGTCAGCACGCGCTCGCGGGTTGTGCCCGACAAGCTTGATATCTATGTTGACCCGATTGATGTGCGGACTATCCACGTCGTGCATCCGATAACGAAACAGCGTTTGCCTGCACACCTGAAGTATGACTTGCCGTTTGCGATGACATACGAGCATTTCCGGGAGGCTCGAGACTTTGCCCGCAGCCATTTCAAATCTGAATCCTCGATGGCCATCACTCAAGCCTTCCACATAAGGGTAATGGGTGCCGTGGAGGAGCTTGAGCGTGATGCAAAATCTTCTCGTACCGCCAAAAAAGCAAGGCGTTCAAGCGCGGCGTTTATCGAAAAAGCAAAAGCCGCAACAAGCCAGCCATCCCTAGAACAGACAGCGATTCAGCCTGAGGTTCCAGCGCTGCCGCTACTTCAGCCAACGTTAGCGATTAGCTCCCTTAAGCCGGCGCAACGCCATCGGAGGCCAGGAAAATGATGGGCGCCGATAAATTGCACACTCTGCAGTCGCTGAAGCAGTGCCTCGAAGAGGATTTTTATCATCACTTTTATGAGCGACATTACACGTGGTTGAGGGAGTTAGTGCTCAGTAAGGTTCGTTCCGGCTCTGATGTGCGCGAGGTTCTAATGTTCTTAGGCCCTGCAAGGGTAGGCAAAACGCGGATACTCGATGCTCTGAACCGTGAGTTTGGTGAGACTCGACATAGCGGTTCTGGTCGCAGCAAAGACCTCGTTTACGTGCGAGTGCCAGAAGGTGGCGCTGCAGGTTCCATACTTACAGCAGTGCTACGCGCGATGGGTGAGCCGTATCAAGCAGCGACCAAACTAGATGAGCTTAGAAATCGTGTTCGCCAACGATTTCTGAGTACCGGAATAAAAGTCGCCATTTTTGATGAGATTCAGCACACGGTTGAAGAAGGACGTAAAACGGCGGTCCGAGCGGCATCGGATTTCATCAAGGGGCTGATTGAGGAGAACCCCCAGGTAACTTTCATTTTCTCCGGAATTCCTTTGGCTGCTCGATTGCGTGAAGAGAATCCTCAATTGCGTGGGCGGTGCGATAAACCCGCTTATTTTCTTCCTTATTGTTGGCAGGACGCACACGAGCGCGAGTGTTTTGCCAGCGGTGCTTTGGCTGTGTATCAAACGGTGGCAGGTGCAATGGAAAATCGACAAGTCGATGCCATCAGGTTTATTCAAGCCTGCTATCTGCTAGGAGGTGGCACGTTTGGCTTCGTACTCAATTTTGTACGCAGCTTGGCTAACGCTTTGGAACAAGACTCGCAAGCTATTTACCTAAAGCAGGAACATCTAGCCAGTGCGTTCGATAAGAACTCACGCGACACCGATTATTACGTGAACCCTTTTGCGACAGTTGACCAAATTTCCGAAGAAATGCTGATTCAGGCATGGCGGGTCGTTATGCATGAGCATGGCTTACAGCGATATATTTCCCCAGGGTTGCTCGTTGGAGGAAAAGCATGACGAGCGTTTTTAAAGTCATCCCAATTGAGGCCGATGAGTCGCTTGTTTGCTACCTTTTGCGCTTGGCGACATCTGAATCGGTTGCAGGTATTGGTGGTCTTGTCAGGCATATGGGCATTGGCCCGAGTAACGCATCGTTGAACAAGAACATCGAAAAACTTGCGGCGTTCACGAAACAGCCATTGGAGGCGCTAAAGGCGGGGCGGGTGTGTTTGCAGCCCTCGCATCCAGTGTTACGCGAAAAGTTTGCTCGTATGAGCAGCAACCCATTTTGCCCACATTGTGTCAGGCAGAACGGTTACTTTTGTAGCGCCTGGCGACATGGCTTAGTCACAGCCTGTACGAAGCATCGTTGTCAGTTGGTCGAGTCGTGTCCGGCTTGTCATAGACGCGTGGATTTTGCACGAGGTAATGCGTTCTTTTGCGACTGCGGCCAGGAACTTTCCGCCATCGATGCTCCCGAAGCGGATTCGGGTGCTCTTTGGGTGTCGGGGCGCATTGCTAGTTCAGACCACATCGAACAGGGTTGGCCAAATTTCGGTCATGCAAAAGCTGAACAATGGCAGACATTTGACGAGCTGATTTTTCTTTTTGGTAGCTATAACCAACCGATAGCTGAAGAGGTTATGCAGCCACGGCGCTCTGGGAAATTTCATTCGATAGCAGAAGCCAACGAGTTTCTCAAAGCTGCGTGTGCAAATTTTGAGAATTTTCCGGATTCATTTGAGCACGAGGTCGGTCGTCGTTTAGAGCGTGGTGATAGGGGTAAGGCAGGTCTTGCGAATCGTCTTGGGTATTGGTTTAGGGCTTTTCGTAGCCTAACTGATGGGGCATATCCCGAACTGCGGGAAGCCTTTGCTCGTAGCGTTGCACAAAACTTCGATGGACACGACTCGAAGAACCCTTGGATACATGAGTTGGCGCCTTCTGGCCGCTTTAGCATAACTGAGGCAGCCAAGCGTCTTGGAGTGAAATCCTCCCGGTTGCGTGTGATGCTGGCAAACATGCCTGGAGCAGAGCCTTTACGAGAACACACGTTCAACACTGTGGCTCAAGAGCAAGTCGAAGCCCTGAGAGAACATTTGAATTCAGCGTTCAATCTATCAGAAGTCCTGGAAACCACCGGATTGGCGGAGTCGGTACTGCGGCAGTTCATTCGTGTGGGTCTTTTACCAAAGCGGGAAAGACCCGAGTGGGATTTAAATACGCATAAGCCTTTTGACGTGGCCGATGTTCAGGCTATGCAGCGAGTCCTCTTTGGATTTATTGAGCACGAGCCGCGGGATGACTCCCAGACCATTAGCATCAATGATGTGAACAAGCGAATTGCGACAAACAAAGTTGTTGTAGAGGAGCTGTTCGAGAAAATCGCTGATGGCACCCTGAAAGCCCTCAATGTCGAAACCCCAAAGTGTCTTGGTGATTTACTGTACGACCGCGATGAGATTAAGCAGGTCATTGGCAATGCGCATGACCTAGCGATGATGACTGCCGAACAACTGTCACGCATGACTGGGTGGAAGTCCGAAAGTATCCGGCATTGGATAAAAATCGGGTTGCTTGCTGGGCAAGAAGGACAACTGCGTGGGCGACCGGCTTACTGGGTTTCGACGGGTTCGTTTCATGCTTTCATGCGCGACTACAAAGTAATCAGTGAGTTGGCCGTGCAATTGGGAACTAGCGCCAAGGCGTTGAGCGAAAGACTGCGAAAGTTGGGTGTGCCGATTTTCGGAGCAATGCCGGTTGCGCCCGGGGTAACGCGTGGCGGCCTCGTTGCATTAAAAGATGTGTTAGGTAGCGGGCTGTACCAGTCTCAGGTTCAGTTGTTCAGTCACAGTGCGCAGGAGGCAGCGGACGAGCCAACTCAAATTGAGTACGCAGTTGTCCAAGGCTAATGGTGTGAATGTAGTTCATCTGGATTTTGGTCTGGCCAGCTTTTAGTTTGCCGGCGTTTCTTTGGGAGTAAATATGGCGCCGTTCCTCGATACCCTGGTTGCAGCAAGAAAATCCCGTGGATGGACGCAGAGCCAGCTCGCTCAACGAGCAATGTTAAGTCGAACGGCTGTGCAGAGAGCGGAGTCGGGTGCCTCGGACCCGCAGTGGTCGACGTTATATGAGATGGCCCGCGCGCTTGGGTTGGAGTTGATGGCTGTTCCGACGCCTTTGCGTCAGGAGCTAGAGCATTTTGTTCAAGCCGGAGGTCGATGCTTGGGGCACCCCCCAGGGGTCAGCGCCCCATTGTCAATCGTCGATGAAATTTTAGCGGGGGAATTTAACCGCAAGCGGTGACTATTGGCCAAGGTCAGAGTGCACCGAGCAATCTTTCTCGAACATTGCTTGTGCTCGCGAGCTGATGTCCGGATACTCGTTTGGTATCTCGAACTTGCCTTTTACGATGCCGACGCGTTTAGAGGATTTGGCGGGCACAAGCTTCGCTACTGGGCGTCAGTCTTCAACGATGATGGCCTCATCCTCCCTCCCTCCCTCCCGAGTTCGAGGTTTCACATCAGCTCGTCAAGCAACGGAGCTGCATCAGCTATATCTCTATGGTTCGTATGGTGCCCCCTGTTGATTACGAGCAGCTCATCAGTCTCAACACTTTCCTTGCCCATACCGCAGTGGACCATACGCCCTTGATGTCTAGTGTCTTTTGGAGTCATGGCTGTCTTACGCTGACAAGCCTATCAGCTTCTGGCAGAATTGGTACTGTAAAAAATAGCAATAGCCCTTTCCAGTACTAATGTCGTCACACTGAGCGAGGCATGGTCTGAGGGATACTACTTGCTCATTTGACCTTCTCCGCTTGAGGGACAGTATGGCAAAGCTAAATGAACCCTACAGAATGATTGTGGTTGAAAGCTTCGTTCCTGCGAACACGTCAGGTTTACATGGAAGTGTGCATATTCGTCCTGTCGCCGGACAAGACATACCCACCACTTTGCACGTTGAGTGCTCAAAAAGGTTGTCGGTGGATTATCCAGTAGGAACGAAGTTTCGGCTTCGTGCGAAATTGACAGACCGTGAAGGTGGAGGGGAGTATCTTTATAGCTACCCCCGATGGCCAGTAGAAGTCTTAACCTGAGTGGTTGAGGGTTAGTTATCTCAAAGTCCCGTGAATTTTTTTCGTGCTGGCATGCCCATGCTCCAGCATGTTGAGGACCATAGACCATGGTATTGCGTTTTTCACCAGTGGTGATTAGTGCCCTGTTGTTGGTGCAGGGGTGCTCGTATACGAATCAACCAAATATTGTCGAGTCGGGCTCTGAAGTCGGAGGCACTGGTGACTTGGGTTTTAGTCATTTTTGCGTTTAAAGATTGAAAGTTCTGGATGAGAGTGAACTGCTTATGAAATAAATCTAGAGCTTCGGTGTAAGTTATATGCTTTTTAATATTTTCGAGTTTAATAAATAAAATAGTTGAGTTGAAATGATAAAAGACGCTGAATATATGTCCGTAATAGCCTGCACTGCTTGTGGGAAAAAGCTAAGAGTTCCTGATAATCGTGGTTGTATTGAAATAAAATGTCCACACTGTGGTCACCTTGATGAGCTGGAAGAAGAGGAGATACATCTTAAGGGTGGGAAAAAACTGAGCCAGGATAAGATAAGAAAAATAATAGAAAAAAGAGTAAAAAAGCTAAAAGGGTACGTGCCTCGTGTCGGTGTTTTCGGTGTAACCGGTGTGGGGAAATCCTCGCTCTGTAACGCTCTTTTTGGGTCTGATGTTGCAGAGATTAGTGATATTTCGGCTTGTACTCGTGCGCCTCAAGAAATATATCTAAGCTCTGAAGACGACTCATCCGGCATTATTCTCATAGATGTACCCGGGGTAGGTGAGACGACTGAGCGAGATGCAGAGTATTTCGAGTTATACCGAAATCTTGCGCCTACGCTTGACTTAATTATTTGGGTTATTAAAGCGGACGATAGAGCTTATTCCATCTCCCAGAAAGCGTACAAGGAGATACTTAAGCCAAATATAGAGAAATGTCCGGTGCTCTTTGTAATAAATCAGGTCGACAAATTGCCGCCGTTACGTGATTGGGATGAGGTAGAAGGAAAGCCAGGCGATGAAAAACAAGAAAGTATTAAGAAAAAAATAATAGAAATACGGGATACTTTCGGTACGTCAGAATTTAATGTAGTTCCCGCCTCAGTAGAGGAAAAATACAATTTACCAGAGATTATTTCTAGGGTTGTCGACATCTTGCCAGATGAGAAGAAGTATTCTTTTGCCCGAGAGGCAAAGGAAGAGCTAAGGTCTGAGGAGGTAAATTTAAAGGCTGAACAGGGAGTGTGGGATTCGGTTAAAAAATGGTGTGGTGAAATCTGGGAAGAGCATCAAGAAGCTATTTTGGAAGGAGTGAAAACAGTAGCCCTCTCCCTCATAAGCAGAGTCTTTAAACGGTAAGTGGTTCTCAGCGAGTTAGCCAATCCACTTGATACAAGCAAAAAATATCTTAGTGAGTGCTTACGAAAACTAGGCGTACTTATTGGGACGTGTCAGGTGACTCCGGGTGTGCATCGTGGAGATTGTGTTGGGCGGTTAACTCGGGAATGAGTCATCTCTGGGGCTTGCAAACCGGCAAGATGGGCTGTCGCTATTGGTGATAGGCCTTTTTTGCGTCTTGATTCAAAGCTTTGGATGAGAGTGAAAATCTTATAGTTTGAGTGCTACTTCTGTGAGCCAGGAAGTGGCCGAGTTTTCTATAACTTTTGGCCAACTATTTCTCGCATAGACTGGGTAAAGTGGATTGTAAATCAGAGAGGCCTGTGGCCAATTATTTTGAAAGCCAACATTTTGTAGGGCTTTTTTAGGTCCTGGGTAAATCTTTCGTTTTGCTAGTTTGGCTTGAGGTTGGAAGCGGCTCCTTTTGGGGCCGTTTTCTTTTTGGGCGGCTGAGGTGCGTTGTTAAGTTGGTGTTGGATATGCGCGGGTGTAATGGTTTGCGCTGCGCCGTCGTGGCCTGGGCAGGCCCGGCGGGACATCGCACGGCCCTTCGGGCTACCCGGCAAACGCACACTGGCCGGGGCGTGCGCGAAACTCGCCGGCTCGACCCGGTGGGTCGAAAACGCCGGCTCAAACAGTCGCGCACTTGCACCCCCGGTATTTGTCAAACAAGATGTCCGATATTTCATGCAGCAAACTTTAATTTTCCCGCCGTTTCGCCATCGACCTTTGCTGGGTTTAACCAGACTTCACTGACATGATGCCACGCACGCGTTTGACGACTCTTCCATCGA
>NZ_NQMK01000013.1:0-53378 GCF_003788685.1 Pusillimonas sp. NJUB218 | reverse complement strand
CAGGCCCGAAAACGGGCCTGATCGGGGTGCAAACAACCCGAAAGTGGCGATGATTTGAGCAGTTTTTAACCATTTTTGAATACTTTGGTCATGAGGTCGATTTTTGGATGTTTGAAATCGAGTTCTTCAGACCTTCCCTAGGCAACCCGGCTGGGTTTTAACGGTACAGGCTTTCGACATAGTCGGCACCAATGCCGACTTTCTCGTAGTGGGCCTTACACATGGCAATGTAGTCGTGCACGTCAAAGTGCCCGGTCGAATTGCCTTCTTCATCCAGCCAAATCAGTGGCCCTTTCACAATAAAGAACACACGCATTGGGTCTTCGTGTTCGTGAGCAACCAGGGTATGGCTTTCGCCGGGGGTTTCGTATACAAAGTCGCCGGCACGGGCCACCCAGTCATGCTCCAGGTAGCTCCATTGCCCCGAAATGGTGTAGGCAAACACTTCGTGCGGATGGTAATGGCGGTTAATCAGCCCCGGTGCGTCGGCACGTAATATATCTGCCCACTTGTTTTCCGAGGGTGAAATCCAGAGCGGGCGCGAAGACACTGTTTCGCTGAACGGGACGTAATAGCGCATGTCGTCTGTCGGGGCGTTCTGGATGTACGCTTCGGGTTTTGCATCTGGCTTGAAAACGTCTTTGATGGGGGGGATGGAGCGCCAGAATTCGTTGCCGCCGAGTTTGCTCATAAAAGTCTCCTGAGTTGTAAGTTATGGATAAAGGTCCAAAGACATTCTAGTCATGGGTGTCCCGCTTTGGCTTTCGTCATTGCGACGAGGTGTTTTCTTGTGCCGGACAACAAGGTATGCTGATGTCCAGTTCGCGATATTTTTTCAGGCAGATGCCATGGATACCGCTTTTGTTCCTGTTTCTCATGCCAGTACCGAAGCCGTTCCGCCCGATCAACGCATTGAGTACTGGGAAGCCCACAACGCGGCCGAATTAGTGGGGTTGCGTTGCTCCGACTACAGCCCGGATGGCTTGTTTGTGGGCGAACGCAATTTCGATTTGGGCGTCTTGCGCCTTAGTGATATTCGTGGCGCCGAGCACGTCATCGAGCGCCCGCGTCAAATGATTAAAACGCATCCTAAAGATGCCCTGTTTGCCAGTGTATTGCTCGATGGCGCCGCATTCTTTTATCAGTCGGGCGCCTGTATTACGTTAAAGCCGGGCGATGTCGTGGTGTATCCCACGGTTAGTCCGTATTTGTTCGGGTTTTCGCAGCCTGGTACACGGCAAATTCTGGTCGATATCAGCTTCGATGAAGGTGGCGCAGCTGGGCTGTTTAAACGCCCCGCCGAGCCGCTCAAAATCGACGCGCAACGTTCGCGATTGTCCGGGGTCAGTCAGTCATTGCGCACTACCCTGGCGGGTTTTGTGCAGCAGCCCCTGGCCGGGCAGGCGCAGCAAGTGGCGCAACGCATTCAGTTCTTGTTGGGCCAGTTAATGGGGGTGTCGCCGTGCGATGCGCAGGTTGATTCATCCGCAGCGCGTTTCCACAAAGCCGAAGCCTTCATATTGCAGAATCTATGTGATCCGCAACTGGATGCGGCAGCGGTTGCCGCACATTTGCATATGTCGGTGCGTACACTCAACCGCGTTTTTTTGGCGCACGACACTACCGTTGCCCAATTGATCTGGTCGTTACGGTTGCAACTGGCGTGTACGCAATTGCAGGCTAATCCGGCCGCCGGCATTGGGCAGGTGGCGTTGGGCTGCGGGTTCAGCACCCAGGCGCATTTCGCCAGCAGCTTTAAGTCGGCATTTGGCATGACGCCCTCCGAGTATCGGCGTCAGTTTTCGGTTGAATCGTAATTTTTAAACGGCGAGGGCCTTTTGTATGCGTGTCTTGGTGACTGGGGGTACAGGTTTCATTGGGCAGCATCTGGTGGCGCGGCTGGTTGCCGAAGGGCACGAGGTCGTTGTCCCCACGCGTCGTTATGCGCATGGCCGTGACTTACTGCCCATGCCAACCGTCAATGTGCTGCAGGCCGACATCTACGATGATGCCGTTCTGGGGCGTCTGGTGTCTGGTTGCGACGCTGCGGTTAATTTGGTGGGTATCTTGCACAGCCGCCGCGGTCAGCCTTATGGCCCCGACTTTCGTCGTGCGCATGTCGATTTGCCTGAAAAAATTGCAAAGGCTTGCGTGGCCGCTCGCGTGCGCCATTTTGTGCACGTCAGCGCGCTCGGAGCCAGTTCCTCTGGCACCAGCGGGTACGCCCGCTCGAAAGCAGATGGCGAAAAGGTCATCCGTGACGCTTATACAGGTCAGTCTGATCTTTATTTCAGTATCTTGCAGCCTTCGGTCGTGTTTGGTCCCGAAGACCAGTTCATGAATTTGTTTGCACGGTTGGCGCGTTGTATGCCGGTGTTGGCATTGGCTGGGGCGCATGCCAGGCTTCAACCGGTGTATGTCGGTGATGTCGTCAAAGCGGTTTTGGCTTGCCTTACCCACCCCAAGTGTCGTAACAATACATACGAGCTGGGTGGGCCGCAGGCCTACACCCTGGCCGAACTGGTGGGTTTTGCCGCGCGTTGGTCGGGGCATCCCAGGCCGGTGGTTTCGCTGCCTTGGGCTGTGGGCTATTTGCAGGCAAGTCTGTTCGAGTGTTTGCCCGGGCAGCCCATCATGTCGCGCGACAACCTCGATTCGCTTAAAGCCGACAATGTACTTCGGGCGCCATTGGCGCCCGAGCTGGGGGTTGTGCCTACGCCGCTCGAAGCTGTGGTGCCCGGTTACCTGGGCACACAGCGGCGACGTTGGGCGTAACGGGTTTAGGCCTTGCTGGCGTCAAGGGCCTGAGCAATGTCGGCCAAAATGTCGTCGATGTGTTCGATACCAATCGACAACCTGATCATGTCGGTGCTGACGCCCGCCGACTTCAGCTCTTGCTCGTTCAATTGACGATGCGTTGTCGAGGCCGGGTGGCAGGCCAACGATTTGGCGTCGCCAATGTTGACCAAGCGCAGCACCAGTTTAAGGGCGTCAATAAACCGCGCGCCAGCTTCGCTGCCGCCCTTGATGCCAAACGACATAATGCTGGCGGGTTTGCCGCCAAAATATTTTTTGGCCAGGTCGTGCTCGGGGTGGTCGGGCAGGCCGCCGTACTGCACCCAAGATACCTGCGGATGATTTTTCAAGAACTCCGCAACCTTCTGGGCGTTCTCGACGTGGCGCTCCATGCGCAACGTTAGTGTTTCGATGCCTTGCAGAATCAGGAAGGCGTTAAAGGGCGAGAGCGCTGCGCCGGTGTTTCGTAGAGGCACAACCCGGCAGCGGCCAATAAACGCGGCGGGGCCGAAGGCTTCGGTGTAAACCACGCCGTGATACGACGGATCTGGCTCGTTCAGCATCGGGAAGCGGTCTTTGTGTTCGGCCCATGGGAACTTGCCCGAGTCGACAACGCACCCTGCAATGGTGGTGCCGTGCCCACCCATGTATTTGGTTAGCGCATGGACAACAATGTCGGCGCCGTACTCGATAGGCCGGCATAGCGCCGGCGAGGCCACTGTATTGTCAACAATAAGCGGCACGCCGTGGCGGTGCGCCGCATCGGCTAAAGCCTGAAGGTCGACGATGTTACCAGCGGGGTTACCGATGGTTTCACAAAATACCGCCTTGGTCTTATCGTCGATTAATGCTTCGAGTGCGGCAATATCGTTGTGCGGCGCAAACTTTACCGTAATGCCCTGGCGCGGGAATGTATGCGCAAACAGGTTGTATGTACCGCCATACAGCTTGCTGACCGAAACGATGTTGTCGCCTGCTTGGGCAATGGTTTGTATGGCATAGGTTACCGCGGCCATACCCGACGCCAGCGCCAAGGCAGCGACGCCGCCTTCCATGGCCGCAACGCGCTCTTCGAGGACCGCGTTGGTGGGATTCATGATGCGGGTGTAAATGTTGCCGGGCACCTTCAGGTCGAACAGGTCGGCACCGTGTTGGGTGCTGTCAAAGGCGTAAGACGTGGTCTGATAGATAGGGACGGCGACCGATTTTGTGGTTGGGTCGGGGCTGTAGCCAGCGTGAATGGCCAGAGTTTCAAGTTTCATGGGTGCTTGTCTCGTGGTTGGATGTTGAAAATAGTTCTTTTAGACGGCCAAGCATATCAAAACATTGGTAATGCTTGGGCCTACGCGGCAAAATTCCGCCATTGAGCTGGCCTAGCGTGAAATACGGTTGGACTTGGGTTAGCATTGAGCGTATTTGTCTATTTGCAGTGTCGGGCCATGCCCGGGTTCCGAAGGCCTTAAATGAAAGTCTGGTTCAAACGTATTGTGGTTGGCGCTGTGGCAGTGTTTATTCTGGCACTGTTAGGGCTGGCTATTTTCCTGCTCACGTTCGACCCCAACGCATACAAAAGCAAAGTTCAGGAACTGGTCTCAGAGCGCTACCAACGCACGCTCGTGATCAATGGCGACATTTCTTTGTCGTTGTTTCCGCGTATTGGGCTCACGGTTCAAGACGTTTCGGTTTCCGATCGCAATAGCACCACCGTTTTCGCTTCGGTTCAGCAGGCCCGCGTTGCCGTCGCTATCTGGCCGTTGTTGTCCAATAATCTCGTGGTCGACCACATCACCGTCGAGGGTTTTCGTGCCTGGGTAACGCGCTCGCCGCAGGGCATATTTAATTTTCAGGATCTTATCGACGGGGTCGACAACGCCGCCCCGGCTCTGGCAGTGGTGCCCGCCGTGGCCACCGTCGGGGTGTCGACGCCCTCGGCGACCGACGGCCGTAAAGTTGCCCTCGACCCCCGACTCACGCCCGAAAGTGCGCAATTGCAAATCGATATTGCCGGGCTCGACCTGAAAGACGGCGAAGTCCATTTCAATGATGCCCAAAAAGGCTATATGGGTCGGTTGTCAGGTGTTCAACTCAGCACCGGTCGGGTCACGTTCGATCAACCCTTCGATGTTACGTTGCGCGGGAAACTGGTCGGTGACAATCCGGTCGCCGATGCCAATATTCAGGGTCAGGCATTGCTGCGCCTCGATCCATTAAAAAAACAATATTCGGCACAGAAGCTTAATGTTCAAGTGACGGGCTTACTTGCCAAGCTCCAGGCCCAGTCCATTACATTGCAGGGTAATGTGGCCTACAGTGCCGTCAACAAGCATTTCGACGCCACGGGTTTGTCGGTGGCGTTGCAGGGCAAAGTGCAAGGCATGACCCCCGAACAGCCTGCGGTCGACGGGTTGCAGGTGTCTCTGACAGCACCGCAACTAAGAGTTGATCCCAGCCGTTCGTTATTGCAGGTTCAACGTCTTGCGGTCAGGGCTTCTGGCAAAATGCCAGCCGAATCCTTCGAAGTTGCTTTCGACGCGCCCGATCTGTCTGTTTCGCCCGAAGCCGCAACCGGCGAGACCGTTGCGGGCACATTAAAGTTGTCCGGCGAATCCGTGGCAGGGCTGGCCTTCGAGATGTCCGGTTTGGGCGGTAACTCGCAAGACCTCAATCTAAAAGAGCTGAAAGTTGACGGCACGGTCAAAAAGGCCGACCGCCTGATTCGTGTCAATTTGTCTTCGCCTGTGCGGTGGCGCGCTGCCGAGCAACTGCTGGGGCTCACAGCCATCAAGGGTGATGTGAAAATCAATGCCGAGGCGTTGGGTGCGGCCGGTTTCGAGTTTCCGCTTATTGGCAGCCTTCAGGCCAACCTTCAGAAGCAAGAAATCAACAGCGACCTGAATGCTGTCTTGAACGGCAACCCGCTAAGTTTTTCGACGCGTGTGGCGGGTTTCGACGCCCCTTCGGTACGACTCAATTTGCAGGCTGACGAACTCGATTTCGACAAGCTTTTCCCTGTGGTGCAGGCCGCGCCAAAAGCAGCGCCAGATGCGGCTGAAACGACAGAGAAGCCGGCATCTGATACTGCAGCGTCACCTGCGGCCGATGCGGCCGCACCGGCCGCTTCCCCCAAGCTGGACTTAAGCGTGCTCGACGCGATCGATCTTGTGGCCAATGCCAAAGTGGGTAAGTTGGTAGGGCGCGGCATCGAAGCCGACAATGTTGTCCTCGATGCCAAAGCACAAAAAGGCCGTCTCGACATCAGCCAGATGTCGGCCAACTTATATGGCGGCACCGCCACCGGCAAATTCAGTGTGACATCAAAAAATGTGTTTGGCGCGCAGCTGAATCTGGCTGGGGTGTCGGTAGGGCCATTGGTGGCGGCTGCCACGGGCCAAGATCGCCTGACCGGCACAGGCACGCTTAAACTCAACCTGACAACCCGCGGCGATACCGTCGATGACCTGCCAGCCGGCCTGGGGGGCTCGGTGCAACTGGCGTTACGCGATGGCGCCGTCAAGGGCTTTAACGTTCAGCAAACACTGGTGCAAATTTCCGAGGCATTAAGCCGTATCAGCAGTGGTCAAATCCCCGATTTAGGTGCGCAGTACGATCTTTCTCGTGAAACTCAGTTCACTTCGCTTGAAGCTAACCTTAATTTTGATAAAGGGGTGGGTACGCTGCGTAAACTGGCCGTCGAGGCCCCGTTGTTGCGCGTTTCGCAAGGGTCGCCTGCGACCATCAACCTAGTTACAAAAACGCTTGATGTCGTCTCGAACGTACGGGTGGTCAACACCGCGCGTGGGCAGGGTGGGCCTGATCTCAGTCAATTGCAGGGGGTCACCGTTCCCGTGCGTGTTCATGGGCCGTTTACCGACATGAAATACGCGGTCGAATGGAAAGAAATTGGTGGCCGCGTTGCCAAGCAATTGCTCGAACGCGGGCTAATGAATCTGCTCGATAAAAAAGCACCGGCCCCGTCAGGGGGCGCTGCGGCGTCATCGGCGCCCAAGCCCGCCGATACGGTCAAAGATCTGGGGAACACACTGAAGGGGTTGTTGGGCCGATGAGCACCATCAATGAATATTATCCGGTGGCCGGATGCGCGCCACTGAACGATGTCGATGCCGCTCCGTATCATTTACGGTGGGCAATTACCGATGATGCCGGCCAAATTTTGCTGGCTGACCAGTGCAAGCTGCTGACCGACATTTCGGTCACGCTCAGTTTCGGATACCTGGTAATGCGCGCGCCCGGCATGCTACGTATGGATATCCCGCTCGATGTCATTGAAGATGACGACAGTGTTGTTCGTCAGGCCCATTTAGGGCAACAGCCAGTCAAGGTTGTCGACGAGGGCGATCTGGCCGCAGCCTGGGTATCTAATTTTTTGGGGCAAAAATCGCGTTTGGTGAAAATTCACCCCGATGCGCTTGCATTGCGCTGGCCCGAATAAGCGTACGTACCCGGTAATTTCTGTATTGAACGACCTGAATCTGGTCAGGCCGGGTCGGCGCTACCCGTCAGTAAACGATAACGGGCCATCAGCTCGTCGTGCGTTTCGTTTTTTTCGGGGTGGATTTCAATGCATTCAACCGGGCACACCACCACGCATTGCGGCTCATCGAAGTGACCGACACATTCGGTGCACTTCGATGGGTCGATTTCGTAGATGTGCTCGCCCATGTAAATGGCCTGGTTAGGGCACTGGGGTTCGCACACATCGCAATTGATGCATTCGTCGGTGATATGCAATGCCATAGCTGCGGCGCTTGGTTGCTGGCTTAAGCCTGTTTTTGTTGTTCGAGTTGCGCTGCGGCTTGTGCCGCTTCGCGATGAGCCGCCGCTTTGGTATGCAGCCAGCGCTCGACAGACGGAAACACAAATTTGCTGACGTCACCGCCCAAAATGGCAATTTCACGCACAATCGTGCCCGAAATAAACTGGTATTGGTCTGAAGGCGTCATGAACAGCGTCTCGACTTCGGGCAGCAAGTGACGATTCATCCCGGCCATCTGAAATTCGTACTCGAAGTCTGAAACGGCGCGTAAGCCCCGCACAATAACTCGGGCATTTTGTTCGCGAACAAAATCTTTGAGCAGACCAGCAAAGCTTTTGACTTCGACGTTTGGATAGTGTCCAAGTACTTCCTGGGCAATTTCAAGGCGTTCGTCGATAGTAAAGAACGGTTTTTTTGCCTGGCTGTGGGCAACGCCAACAACCAGATGGTCGAACAGGCTGGCAGCACGCCGGACCAGATCCTCGTGACCGCGGGTCAGTGGGTCGAATGTTCCGGGGTAGACGGCAGTAATCATAGGGTTCCCGAGAGAGTCAGAAGCGTAGTTTTTAAATGACTGCGACGGTTATTGTATGCATGGCGGGCCGCGATAAGGCCCGATGTCCGGGTTAGTTTAACTCAGTGGTTGTGGTTTTTCTTGCGCCGCAACAATTTTAAGTAGCAGGTAGTGTACAAGGCCGGCCTTTCCTTCGCGCAGTACTTCAAAGGCGGGCGGTGGGGTAACGGGGCCCTCGGCCTCGACATAGACATAACCGTCGGGTGATAGCACTAAAGGAAGCAGCGGCCAGATTTTTTCAAGCCAGCCCTGGTTAAACGGTGGATCGAGTAAAACCAGATCGAATGGGTTGGCCGTGCGCTCGAGTACATGCATGGCATCGCCCGGAAAGACGCGTACGCAGTCGGCTTTGAGTTTGGTGCGCAGGGCGCGAAGGGCGGCAACCGCCTTGGGGTTTTGCTCAACCATTTGCACGTGAGCGGCGCCCCGAGATGCGGCCTCGAAGCCCAGGGCGCCTGTGCCCGCAAAAAGGTCTAGTACGTTTTTGTCTGTGAACTGGCCGGCCCACAAGTGGGTAAGCCAATTAAAAAGCGTTTCGCGAACACGGTCAGGGGTGGGGCGAAGGCCGGGGGCGTCGATGACGGGGATTGGAGTCCGCCGGTATTCACCGCCTACAATACGGACATTGTGTTTTTTCATACTGTGCTGTTTGCTGTTGGCCAGAGCTCGTCTGGCAATTGATATAGGTTAGTGTAAAGCGTATGTTCAGTTTCTTTAAACGAAAAAAATCATCCGACGCCGTAGATCAGGTGACGGCCCCCGAGGCTACTGACGTCGCCGGGCAGACGGGTACGCCCGAGGCAGAGCAGGCGCAGCAAGAGACACGCTTGGTAAGCACCGAGCAGGCGTTGGCCGACGGCGATGCGTTGGCGTCATCATCCCCGACGACTGATGCAACGTCTCAAAGCCTCGGGGCCAGTTCTGACTCATCAAGCGCGAACCCAGCGTCTCAGGCCGGCGTAGAAACGATCGCGGCCCAGCCGGTTACGCTTGAATCAGCCGATGCCCCAAGTCCTGCGTCCCCGCCTGCGGCACCCGCGGCACCCGCCAAAATGTCCTGGATGGCCCGTCTCAAGCAGGGATTGTCGAAAACAGGGCAATCGTTGGGCGGGTTGTTTGTGGGTGTTAAGGTTGATGAGAACCTTTTCGAAGAGCTTGAAACCGCGCTTATTATGGCCGACGCGGGTGTCGAGGCCACTAACAAGTTGTTGACTGCATTGCGCGCCAAAGTGCGAAAAGACCGCTTGACCGATGCCGAGCAGGTTAAAACCGCGTTGCGCGATATATTGGCCGATCATTTGCGCCCGCTCGAAAAGCATTTTCCAATCGATGCCGCCAAGCCTTTGGTGGTGATGATTGCCGGCGTCAATGGCGCGGGTAAAACAACGTCGATTGGCAAGTTGGCGAATACCTTTCAACAACAGGGCAAGAGTGTTTTGCTGGCGGCCGGAGATACCTTTCGCGCGGCCGCACGCGAGCAACTGATTGCCTGGGGTGCGCGCAATAATGTGACTGTCATTTCGCAAGAGGGGGGCGACCCTGCTGCTGTAGCTTTTGATGCCGTCAATGCCGGTCGCGCCCGAGGTGTAGACGTGGTGATGGTCGATACGGCTGGCCGTTTGCCCACCCAATTGCATTTAATGGAAGAGCTCAAGAAGATTCGTCGCGTTATCGGCAAGGCCGATGGCAATGCGCCGCACGAGGTATTGTTGGTGGTTGATGGCAACACGGGTCAAAATGCGATTGCGCAAATTCGTGCCTTTGACGCGGCCGTTAACCTCACAGGCCTGGTCGTGACCAAGCTTGATGGCACCGCCAAGGGCGGCACCTTGGCGGCGGTAGCCGCTGGCAGTCAGGGCGTGCGCCCGGTCCCTGTTTACTGGATTGGGGTTGGCGAAGGGATTGAAGATTTGCAGCCCTTCGTGGCCGCAGAGTTTGCCGCGGCGCTACTCGACTAGCAACGGGCCGATGGGCCCAGACGGGCCTGCTTGCATTTTCGCTAGAGCCGCTGGCGCTGACGGCCTGGCCCCTAGCGGGTTTTAATCGCGCCGGCTTTGGCCAACTGTTTGAATAGGGCCTGGGCGAGCAAACGTTTTTGTGCTTGCGCGCCCCGCAGCCAACCGATGGCAAACCACGCCTGGGGCTGTTTTTCTGTCATGGGCTCGTAAAAAATTTCGGCGGTGTATAGGTCGTTCAGGTCACCCAGTTCTTCTTGTACGAGTTCCAGCAGCTTGCGCAGGCCGCTTACATTGCTTTTTGCAAGCAGGTCATTCGAAAAATCCAGACAATAGCGCAGGCTTTTAACTTCTTTACGCAGGTCGTGTTGGGCTTCTATGGGCAGGTCATTAAATTTGCTGCCCTTTTTGCCTATTTTCTTCAGCCATTCATTGAGCCGCTTGACCAACATGGGCCTGATGGGTTGAGCGGCTGATTCGAGGTTGGCTTTTTGCCATTGGTCGCCCAGTTGCACCACATGACTCATCAGGTCGATCAGGGTGGTCTGAAGCTCGGGGTTGGCGGCAACAACCGATGGCTTGGGCCCGCGTGCAGATTGCCGCGGCATGCGCAAGTCGGGCAGGCCGGCCAGCTTTAACTGGGGGTGAACAACAAGGGCGACAACATCACCGTCGCGTGCCATGCCTAACTGGTCGAATGCGGCCCTTAGCACTTTAAGGTTGGCTTCCGGCAATGGGGGTAGCCAGTCGTTGAACAGTTTCAGGCACGACCGAAGCCGGCGTATGCCCACCCGTAACTGATGGGTGTATTCGATGTGCAACCCCTGATTGGCATGCTGGGTATCAACGCCCGCAGCAAACGCGGTGTTCTGGATAATTTGTGCCAGACATTCGTTAATGCACGCCAGATAAGCCTGGGTGGCGTCGACTTTGGGCTTGAGTGTTACCGCACCGGCTTTGCGGGCCCGGAACAACTGCCCTGCATTGGGATTGGCGACGGTTGACACGACGGTTTGACCGCTGGCATCGGTGGTGGTCGTGAGAGCCAGGCCAGCCAGGGCGTCGCCCCGTTCGGCCTTGGACCTGATATCGAGAATCAGGTTGTGCTTTTCGGCCCATTCGCGCGCGAGCAAGAACATGTGCTGGATGTCCCCTGATACATGTTCAAATTCGACTTCGCTGATGGGCAGTTCGAGTTCGCCGGCAAAAAGTGCGCCCTGGTCGTACGCGATTTCGACGCTGCCGGTCGGCCCTTCTTGCAGCAATACGAGCCGCGTGACGCGCGTTTCGTAGCGCAGACACAGCGGGCTTTGCAAGTTGGCGAACAGGGTTTCGAGTGCTGTCCCGGTATACAGTGAAAGGTCTAGCTCGGGTGCGCTGCGCAGATGATTCAGCTCGATGCGCGACAGTGGGTCTGCGCCGGGTGCCTTGATGGTTTGAACCCAGCGACGGCCCTCTTTGCGTAGTCGAAGGGCGATGCCTGCGCCAGCTAGTTCGCGCGATGGCGTATCGAAATAACGGGCCTGCAAAGTCACCCGTTTCGCTTTTGCGGCGCGTAGTTGACGTGCAATGCCTGCCTTGGCCTGATCAGGAACATGCAATTTGATTTCGCGTTCAGTCATGATGGGGTGAGGGCAGCCGTTATTTCATTTAAACGTCGATCATACCTGCCGTATGCGCTTGTTTGTATGACAAGAATCAACAAAGCGACCGTTCTGCTGCACTGCACGATCGAATCGCGCGCGCGTACGCGCTAAAATGGGCGTCAACTACAACTGAGCATGATGTCATGACCGAAACGATTTCAGCCGGCCAAACCCTCCAGCCGGCCGGTATTTCCCCTGTTACAGAAATCATCGCCGAATTGCGCGAAGGCCGTATGGTCATTCTGGTCGATGAAGAAGATCGCGAAAACGAAGGCGACCTCGTACTTGCGGCCGACTTCGTCACTCCCGAAGCCATTAATTTCATGGTTACGCATGCGCGCGGGCTCGTATGCCTGACGCTTACCGAAGAGCGTTGCCGGCAACTCGATCTGCCGCTTATGGCGTCCCGAAACGGGGCGCGATTTGGTACGAATTTCACCATGTCCATCGAAGCCGCTGAAGGCGTCGAAACGGGTATTTCGGCAGCCGATCGTGCGCGCACCATTCAGGTGGCTGTTGCCAAAGATGCCCGCCCGTCTGACGTTGTGCAGCCCGGCCATATCTTCCCGGTGCAGGCAGTGCGTGGGGGCGTGCTGGTGCGTGCGGGGCACACCGAAGCGGGTTGCGACCTGACCGCGCTGGCCGGTTTAACCCCGGCTGCGGTCATCTGCGAAATCCTCAAACCCGATGGCACCATGGCGCGTTTGCCCGACCTGCAAATTTTTGCCGCGCAACACAATCTTAAAATCGGCACCATCGAAGACCTCATTCAGTATCGTTCCGAGCACGAATCCATGATCGAGCGCGTGGGCGAACGCAACATGAGCACGCCTTGGGGCGAATTCCATGCGGTGGCGTACCGCGACAAGGCCTCGGGTGCCGCGCACCTGGCGTTAACTCATGGCACGATTTCCCACGACATCGAAACGCTGGTGCGCGTCCACGAACCCACCACGCTCATCGATATCTTGTCCGAAGATGCGTCTGCTCACAGCTGGACAGTCGCTCGCGCCCTGCGCACCATTCAGGCGGCACCCAGCGGGGTCATGGTGTTTTTAAATTGCGAAGGCTCGGTCAACCATCTTTTCGAACAGGCGCAGGCCTGGGGCAAGCCGCCGGCGCCACGTAAAAGTGCCGAGGGCAGTCGCTTCGATCTGCTCACGTATGGCATTGGCGCGCAAATTTTGCGCGACCTCAACGTGGGTAAAGCCAAATTGTTGGCCCGGCCCCGAAAAATGCCCAGCATGGCGGGCTTTTCCTTGACCATTACCGGTTACCATACCGAACCCGATTCCAACGCCTGAAAGGATCCTGCACATGACTCCCTACACACTGTTTCCCGATATGAACGGGGAAGGTTTACACATTGGTATCGTCCGAGCCCGCTTTAACGAAAACATCGGTATGACCGAGCTCGACGCCTGCCTGGCCGAACTGGCCGAACTGGGCGTTGACGAGCGCGACGTCATGGTGGTTACCGTGCCCGGCGCCCTCGAACTGGGCATCACGCTGGCCAAAATGGCCGAAACTTACGAATTCGACGCCCTGATTGCTCTGGGCGCCGTGATTCGCGGCGAAACCTATCACTTCGAGCTGGTCAGCAACGAAAGCGGCACGGCTATCACGCGCGTGGCTCTCGAAACCGGTATCCCCGTCATCAACGGTGTGTTGACCACCGAAACCGACGAGCAGGCCGAAGTTCGCGCCGCCGAAAAAGGTCGCGATTGCGCCCGTGCTGCGGTCGAAATGGCCAACCTGGTTGCCGCCCTCGAGCCCGAAGCCGACGATGACGACTACGAGGATGAAGATCTTGACGAAGAGTAAAGCGTCCAACAACGCGGGCGCTGCCCGCGCCAACGCGCGTAGCGCGCGCCGCCGTGCGCGCGAATTTGCGCTGCAGGGCGTTTACGCCTGGTTGCTGCGTGGCGACGAAAGTCTGCAAGACGCAGGCGCCATCGACGCCCACATCCGCGACAACGATGAATTCCCCGAAGCAGATGCGGCGTGGTTTAAAACATTGCTGCATGGCGTGTTGCGCGAGGCCCCGGCATTGCGTGAAGGCTTTACGCCTTTCATCGACCGTCCCCTCGAAGAGCTTTCGCCCATCGAACACGGCATTTTGCTCATCGGTAGTTACGAACTCGTTCATCACGTCGAAGTGCCTTACAAGGTGGCCATCAACGAAGCTGTTGAACTGGCGAAATCGTTTGGCGGTACCGATGGCTTCAAGTTCGTTAATGGGGTGCTCGACAAGCTCGCCGCGCAAGTGCGCACCACCGAGGTTCAGGCTGCGGCGCAGCGCGCCTGACGCGTCGGTCGTCGTCAACCCGGCATCATGGGTCGCGAATTCGATTTAATCGACCGCTACTTTTCCCGTAAAGTGCCAGCGGGTTATCTGGGCGGCGGTGACGACTGCGCCTTGTTGCCTGTTGCCTCAGGCATGCAAATGGCGGTCAGCACCGACCTGCTCATCGAAGGCCGGCATTTCTTCCCCGACGTATCCCCTCGCACCTTAGGTCATAAGGCACTGGCAGTTAATTTGTCCGATCTGGCGGCCATGGGGGCCAAACCCTTGGGTTGTGTGTTGGGCATTGCCATGCCGGCAATCGATGAATCCTGGTTGGCAGCGTTTGCCGACGGCTTTTACGCGCTGGCCGATGCGGCTGGTTGCCCTTTGGTTGGGGGCGACACCACCGCAGCCGACAAAATAACGTTGTGTGTGACTGTGTTTGGTCAGGTTGACCCAGCCTTGGCGCTGCGTCGCAGCTCGGCGCACGCAGGTGACGACATCTGGGTTACGGGGCTTTTGGGCGGCCCGCATGTGGCGTTGCGATTGTTGCAAGGCCATGTGCCGCCAGGCTGCAATAACACGGCGGCCTTGCTGGCCCAAGTGCGCTCTTCGCTCGAACAGCCGTTACCCCCCGTCGCGTTTTCGCAAGGGCTCCCAGGCCTCGCCCACGCCGCGCTCGACATTTCCGACGGCCTCCTTCAAGATCTGGGGCATATTCTTAAGGCTAGCCGCTGCGGCGCGCAGTTGTTTTACGATAACTTGCCCATCGACCCGGCCCTGGCCGGGTTGTCGCAGGCGTGGCAAGAAGAGGCTGTATTAGGCGGCGGCGATGTCTACCAGCTATGTTTTACGGCGCCTGTGACGTCACGTAGCGCTATTCAGGCGCTTGCCCATCAGCACGGTGTTCTGGCGACGCATATTGGCACTATTGTGCCGCAGGCCGGTCAACTGCACGTTATGCGCAATAATGGGCAGGTCGTGTCGGTGGCGCATCATGGCTTTCAACATTTTTAACGCCGGCGCCAATGGCTGTCGCAGCTTTCAAGGTTGTCATGTCAAATCAAAATAACAACGAACCTCCCATTTCTACGGGTCAAGTATCCGATGCTTCCGGCGTTTCGGGCGAGGCGGCAATCCAGCCTTCTGTTAGCTGGATGCTGCGCTCACCGGCGCGAATGGTCGCCTTTGGACTGGGCAGTGGTTTGATACGGCCGGCACCGGGCACGTGGGGCACGCTGGCCGGTTGGCTTGTATGGGTTGTCGTCTTGTCCCGGTTGTCCGATACCGGCGTGGCCGTTGCGCTGGCGGTGTCCTTCGCCTATGGCTGCCTGGTTTGCCATCGGGTCGGCAAAGATCTAGGGCGCCCCGATCACGGGGGGATGGTCTGGGATGAAATGGTCGCGTTTTGGCTGGTGCTCTGGTTTACGCCAGACACTTTATGGGCGCAAGCCATTGCATTTGGCTTGTTTCGTTTGTTCGATATCGTCAAACCTCCACCCATCCGCTATTTTGATGCTCGACTCAAGAACGGCTTCGGCGTAATGTGGGACGATATCGTTGCTGCGTTATATGCGCTCTTGGTGTTGGCTGTATTGCAACGCATAGGTTTGTTGGGGGTTTTATGAGCATTCGGTACACAGAAATACACGAGACCATTGTCGGGTTGGGCGATGGCGCCCAAAATAATGCCCGTTTGCTGGGCGAATGCTTGCAGGCGCAAGGCTGGATGTTAGCCTGCGCCGAGTCGTGCACCGGTGGCCTGCTGGCGGCAACCATCACCGATATTGCCGGTTCCAGCCAGTGGTTCGAGCGCGGGTTTGTTACCTACAGCAACGATGCCAAAGTGGCTCACCTTGGCGTGGCGCCCGACACCCTCGATCGCTTTGGCGCTGTTAGCGAAGAGACCGCCATGGAAATGGCTGCTGGCGTGTTGGCTTCAGTTCCGACGGCCCATTTTGCGGTGTCGACGACAGGTATTGCCGGCCCGGGGGGCGGTACGGCCGGTAAGCCGGTGGGCATGGTGTGCTTTGGTTTCGCACATCGCGTTAAAGACGGCGTTTCAACCCAGGCTGTTACCCGGGTTTTCGAGGGTGATCGTCGTCAGGTCAGGCAAGCGGCGGTTCAGTTTGCCCTTGCGACCAGTATCCAGCTTATTTTGCCGCGTTAATCGCGTTGCGGGTGTCAAGCGCCGCCTTGGCGGCAGCTTCGCGCCAGTCATCGCCGTTGCTGGCGTACAAAATAGCCCGCGACGAATTGATCATCATGCCTGAGCCCGAGCTGCTTTTGCCGGCCGCTACTGTGCCTTGAATGTCGCCACCCTGGGCGCCAATGCCTGGAATCAGTAAGGGCATGTCGCCAACACGCTCGCGCACTTTGGCAATTTCGTTCGGGAAAGTGGCCCCTACCACCAAAGCACACTGACCATTTTTGTTCCATCGGTTAGCGACCAGGCTAGCCACATGAAGATAAAGTGGTTCGCCGTTGCCGACATCAAGAAACTGCAGATCAGACCCGCCCTTGTTCGAGGTTCGGCACAAAATAATCACGCCTTTTTCTTCCCAGGCCAGATAGGGTTCGACCGAATCAAAACCCATATAGGGGTTGACGGTCACCGCATCGGCACGATAGCGCTCGAAGGCTTCAGCGGCGTACTGTTCGGCCGTTGAACCGATATCACCGCGTTTTGCATCGAGAACCAACGGTAAATGCGGATACGTGGTGCGCAGGTAATCGCACAAGGCTTCGAGCTGGTCTTCGGCCCGCTGGGCTGCAAAGTAGGCAATTTGTGGCTTTATACCGCAGACATGCGGCGCAGTGGCGTCGATCACCCCTTTGCAAAATTCATAGATGGCATCGGGCCTGCCTTTGAGTTCGGCCGGAAAGCGTTGGGGGTCGGGGTCAAGACCAACCATCAGCATTGAGTCGGCGTGCGCCCAGGCGTAGTCCAGTTTTTCAGTGAATTTCATGACGGCAATAAGAGTATGGGTTACGGTAGCAGGTGACTGATGATGACCATGAGCCAAATCAGGGTGGCGAGTGTGATAGACAGCAAGACAGCCGCGCTGGCGAGGTCTTTGGCTCGGCCGATAAGCGGGTGGTGATCGAGCGTGATGGTGTCGGCAAGCGCTTCGATTGCCGAGTTCAGCAGCTCGATAATGAGTACAAAAAACAGGGCGCCGATAAGCAGGGCACGTTCGGCCAGCGTGTCACCAAGCCAGATGGCGATGGGCACCAGCAAAATAAATGCAAACAATTCTTGGCGGAAGGCGGCCTCGTGTACCAGTGCGGCACGGAACCCTTGTGCAGAGTAGCGCAGGGCGTTAACCAGGCGCCGCATGCCGCCTTTGCTTTTGTAGGGGGAGTTTGCGTGATTCATACCGTATTGTAGTCAAGTCTGCTCACGAAAAAGCCCCCGCATTGCTGCGGGGGCTTTACTGGAAAGACCAGGTACTACAGGGGCTTGATTAGAAGCCGCCCATACCACCCATGCCGCCCATGCCGCCCATATCGGGCATAGCAGGTGCGGGTTTGTCTTCAGGCAGTTCTGCAACAGCAGCTTCTGTGGTCAGCAACAGCGATGCAACCGAAGCAGCGTTTTGCAGGGCAGTGCGGGTGACCTTGGTGGGGTCAAGAACGCCTTGCTCTACCAGGTCGCCGTACTCGCCAGTGGCAGCGTTGTAACCGTAGTTGCCCGAACCGGCAGCAACGTTGTTGACAACGACGCTAGGCTCGTCGCCTGCGTTAGCAACGATAGTGCGCAGAGGCGCTTCGATGGCGCGCAGGATCAGCTTGATGCCGGCTTCCTGGTCGATGTTGTCGCCTTTAACAGCAGCAACAGCAGCTTTGGCACGGATCAGGGCAACACCGCCGCCAGGAACGATACCTTCTTCGACGGCAGCGCGAGTGGCGTGCAGCGCGTCTTCAACGCGTGCTTTCTTCTCTTTCATTTCGACTTCGGTGGCAGCGCCTACGCGAATAACGGCAACACCGCCAGCCAGCTTGGCAACGCGCTCTTGCAGTTTTTCACGGTCGTAGTCGGAAGTAGCTTCTTCGATTTGAACGCGGATTTGCTTGACGCGGGCCTCGATCGATTTGCTGTCGCCAGCGCCGTCGATGATGGTGGTGTTTTCTTTGGCCACTTCGATACGCTTGGCTTGACCCAGATCTTCGAGGGTAGCGTTTTCGAGCGAACCGCCGGTTTCTTCAGAGATAACAGTACCACCGGTCAGGATGGCGATGTCTTCGAGCATAGCTTTACGACGGTCGCCGAAGCCAGGGGCCTTGACGGCTGTTGTCTTGAGGATGCCGCGAATGTTGTTGACCACCAAAGTAGCCAGTGCTTCGCCTTCGACGTCTTCGGCGATGATCAGCAGAGGACGGCTGGACTTGGCAACCTGTTCGAGAACGGGCAGCAGATCGCGGATGTTGCTGATTTTCTTGTCGTAGATCAGGACAAACGGATCTTCAAGAACAGCAGCTTGCTTTTCTTGGGTGTTGATGAAGTAGGGCGACAGGTAGCCGCGGTCGAATTGCATACCTTCGACGACGTCCAGTTCGTTTTCAAGCGATTTGCCGTCTTCGACGGTAATAACGCCTTCTTTGCCTACTTTGTCCATTGCGTCGGCGATGATCTGGCCGATGGAAGTGTCGCTGTTAGCCGAAATCGAGCCAACCTGGGCGATTTCTTTGCTGGTGGTGCAGGGCTTTGAAAGCTTCTGCAGCTCGGCAATGGCGGCTGTGACGGCTTTGTCGATACCGCGCTTCAGGTCCATTGGGTTGATGCCGGCGGTAACGTACTTGATGCCTTCTTCAACGATAGACTGAGCCAGAACTGTTGCAGTAGTGGTACCGTCACCGGCGTTGTCGGAAGTTTTGGAAGCAACTTCTTTAACCAGTTGTGCACCAATGTTTTCGAACTTGTCTTTCAGTTCGATTTCTTTAGCAACCGACACACCGTCTTTGGTAACGGTGGGGGCGCCGAAAGAGCGCTCGAGTACAACGTTGCGGCCTTTCGGGCCCAGAGTTGTTTTAACGGCGTTGGCCAGAACGTTTACGCCGCGCACAATGCGCGAACGGGCGTCGTCGCCGAATTGAACTTGTTTAGCTGCCATGGTTTGATTCCTTGCTTGTTCTGTTCGTTGCTGATTACTGGATCACGGCGAGGATTTCGTCCTCGCGGATGACGAGCAGTTCTTCGCCATCGACCTTGACGGTTTGGCCGGCATATTTGCCGAAAAGGACCTTGTCGCCTGCCTTGACATCAACGGGAAGAATCTTGCCGTCTTCTGTTTTCTTGCCGGGGCCGACTGCAATAACTTCGCCTTGATCAGGCTTTTCAGCGGCGCTTTCGGGGATAACGATGCCGGAGGCGGTTTTACGCTCGTTGTCCAGGCGTTTGACGATCACGCGATCGTGCAAAGGACGCAGTGCCATGAAGGTACTCCTCAGAAAATAATGAATGTAATCAATAATCGGGGGTGTTGTTAGCACTCTACCCCGTCGAGTGCTAATTATAAGGACGAACCTTAAGACTTCAAGAGGCAGGGTGCGTTTTGTTACATTTTTGCTGGTTGCGGAGGGATGGCGTAGGGTCAACGAAACTCGAAGTGTTCATTGTGCAAATGCCAGGAGCCAGGGGGTAATGACTTCTTAAGTGCGTGCTCTAATTGCTTGCCCATAGCTGCCGGACCGCAAAACCACACCTGCAGTGGTTTGCCGGCCTGATACTGTTGCAGGACTTGTTCTGGCGTCCAGCGACGGCCATCAGCAAAAATATCCAGATGTACATCGGGGTGAAGGGCCGCAGCTTCTTTCAGTGCTTTGGCCAAAGGGTCGTTTGCATGCTGACAGGCATACTGCAACCAAGCTTGTGGCGCATGGCCGTCTTGGTGATGCTGGCCTAGCCAAGATAAAAAGGGTGTTGCCCCCACGCCGGCACCGACCCAGACATGTACGGCGCCATCGTCATGATCAGGGGGCACGAAGCGGCCATATGGGCCGTCCAGCTCTATACTAAGACCGGGTTGAAGGCGTTCGGATAGCCCGCGTGTCCAATCGCCTAATTGTTTGATGTGAAAGCGTACGACATGGTTCTTCTGGTCTGCATCAGACAGCGTGAACGGGTGAGCCTCTTGTTCTCCGGCCACGCGCAAAAAGGCGAATTGCCCTGCCTTATGGCCCTGCCACGAATCGCCCAGGCGGCATTGCACTTCCAGTACGTCGCCCAGCCGGGTGCACGATACTACGGTACCCTTGTGCGGGTAAGCTGGTTTCAGATCACGAATCAATTGCATCACGGCGGCAATCACGCCGATGGTCATCGTTGCCGCCAGCAGCCAGCCCCCGACACCGCCCCAATAACCATAAGGGGTCAGCACGATGCCGTGAAATACCAGCAGCAGGTAGGCCAATGGCATGAATCGATGCAGCCAATACCAGCGTTTGTAGGGCACGGTGCGGCGGGCCAACGTGATGATCAGCATCAGGATCAGCGCGTAGAAAGTCCATTCGCCCATGGTTTTGGCATAGGGCTTAAGAACGCTGACCCATTCGGGTACTGGCATCTTGGCCAGCCGGCCCGCGTTGCCAATGGCTGTAGTAATGAGCGGCTTTGACTCTTTAGCCAGCCAGTGCGCAAAGCTCAGGGCAACGGCAATGATGCCTAACCATTTGTGTAGTCGGTAGGCTTTATCCATGCCGCCCAAAGGCGACTCTAGCCAGCGGGGGCGCAAGGCCAGCACCATAATGGCTGTCATGGCACCCAAGGCCAAAATGCCAGTCAGCAGCATACCTTCTTGGCGCATGACCCACAGCAAATCACCGGGTGGCGATGGCGACAGCCAGAAGGCTTCGACAGCCCAGATCACAAAGAAACAAGCCAGGATTAGAACAATGCCACGGCGCAAGAGAACACTCCGATTTGGTTGGTGACGTTAAAACGGTGAGTGTTAAGCTGCGACACCAAACAGCGCACCGACGCCTGCAGTCAGCCCCATTGCCAGGGCGCCCCAGAAGGTTACGCGCGCAGTCGAGATCAGTAAAGGGGAGCCGCCTGCTTTTGCGGCGATCAAGCCTAGAAGCGCAAGAAAGAAAAGTGAGCTGCCTGCAACATATCCCATGAGCGCCGACGTAGGAAACAGCAGAACCACTAATAAAGGAAGGAGTGCACCCGCAGCAAAAGTTGCCGCCGAGGCCAGAGCGGCTTGTACCGGTTTAGCGGCCAATGTGTCCGAGATTCCCAGCTCGTCGCGTGCATGTGCCGCGATGGCATCGTGGGCCATCAGTTGGGTCGCTACACTCGAGGCCAAGTGTTCATCAAGGCCTCGATTGACGTAAATGGCTGTAAGCTCGGCGTGCTCTTGTTCGGGGTTTTCAGCTAACTCTGCCTTTTCGCGGGCCAGGTCTGCATTCTCGGTATCGGCTTGTGAGCTGACTGACACATACTCACCTGCAGCCATGGACATGGCGCCGGCAACCAGGCTGGCGACGCCGGCAACAAGGATACTTTGGGTACCCGCGCCCGTAGCGGCCACGCCCAAGACCAGACTTGACGTAGAGACAATCCCGTCATTGGCGCCAAGAACCGCAGCCCTAAGCCAGCCCGTGCGGTGGGTTTTATGTCTTTCGCTATGCCTCATTGATCGTGCCGGTTTGGTTGGTCGGGTACTGCACAGATGGTGACATAATGTTGAAAATTCTACACTTGGCGCCGGGTGAGTTCCAGGCTCAGAGCAGGCATTGATAAATTAAAAGCGTATGGCGATCCGTTACTCAAAAATTTTGTTTGTGGCTGCTATAGCCTTATTCGCGACGCTGGTGGCGTTCGGCAATATTACCGATTACGGCAGCAATTTTGCTTTTGTACGGCATGTGCTGCTTATGGACACGATTTTTCCCGACGCGGCCATCGGGTATCGAGCCATAGACGCACCCTGGTTTCATCACTTGGCTTACGTCATCATCATCGGGCTCGAGGCATTGACGGCGGTGCTTTGCTGGTTGGGAGCCTGGCGTTTGCTGCGACAGGTCAAGGCGCCTGCGCGTGACTTCAATCGCGCCAAAAGCACGGCTGTGTGGGGGCTCTCACTGGGGTTTTTGGTGTGGCAGGTGGGGTTTATGTCTATCGGCGGCGAGTGGTTCGGGATGTGGATGTCGTCCCAATGGAATGGGGTGCCGTCGGCTTTCCGATTCTTGGTCACCATTATTCTGGTGCTTATTTACGTGGCCGTCCCCGATGCCGAACTCGATGACTAAAAGACAAGGTGCAATTTGGCGCCATTAGCGCCCCTGAGCATCTGTTTCGTCCCGGCGCGATCACCCCTTGCCTCTAATCAAATCAATTTGACGTCTGTCGCGCTTGGTCGGGCGCCCGACGCTTATGGTTTGTGCGGGTTCCGGCGCCAATCGGCGCAGTTCGGCGGCTTTTTCGCGCTTTTCGCGGCTTTCGGTTGTTTCTTCGTAGAGCAATTGGGCGACGGGCGCAGGGCCGCGCACTGCACTGATTTGTTTGATAATTACGGTAATGGCTGGTTCGTCTTTGCGCACGTTCACGCTATCGCCAACTGCAACTTCGCGCGCCGGTTTGGCGGGTTGGCCGTTCACCAAGACGCGCCCTTTAGTGATTTCTTGCGATGCCAGGCTACGGGTCTTGTAAAACCGCGCAGCCCATAGCCATTTATCTATTCTGATCTTTTCCATTGTTTCTGCGTACTTGCTGCGCCGCTCAGGGCACAGGTGTTTTTGCTCGACGTCGGTATGCATTATTGCGCCGTTTTGCAAGGCACACCACCCTCGATCATAAGTCTTCGAGAGCCCACTTAGCGATAGCGTTGAGCAGCGAAGGCGACGTCTGCGCGGTTGATGCCTTCAGAGGTCACAGGATTAATATGGCAAAATGGCCCCGCGCCCGAGCGCATTTGTGGTCTGTGTATTGGCAACGAGGTCATTATGTTCTATTCCCTGCGTCATCCGGGTGCGATGGCGGTTACGCTGGCTGCAGCCGGCATCCTGATGGTCACCATGGGCATACGTCAAACGTTTGGCCTGTTCATCAGCCCTATCAATGCCACCACCGGCATGAGCATTGCCACCATCAGTTTTGCGCTGGCCATTGGCCAGTTTACGTGGGGGTTGATCCAACCCATTGCCGGGGCGGTGGCCGACAGGCACGGGCCTAGGGTTGTGCTTATTGCGGCGCTGGTAATTGTGGCGGCGGGTTGTGCCATGACGCCGTTTATGGGCAACGGGTTTGGTTTGATCGTCTCACTGGGGTTGCTGGCCTCTATTGGCTCAGGCGCGGGTAGTTTTTCAGTGCTTATCGGCGCCGCCGCGCAGCGCTTGCCGCTCGAGTCGCGGGGCACGGCATCAGGCATCATCAATGCCGGCGGCTCGTTCGGGCAATTTGTTTTTGCGCCTGTCTTCCAGAAGTTAATTCAGTCGTTTGGCTGGATGGGCGCCATGTGGGCCATGGCGCTTACCGCGCTTGCTGCGCTTCCCCTTATTGGCAAGCTTGTGGGCGCCGACTACAAACCGCGCCCGCATGTTGAAGGCGAGCAGAAGCTGCGCACGGCGGTGGCTCAGGCCGTCAAAGACCGGAATTACATTTTGCTTAACCTCGGGTTTTTTACCTGTGGCTTCCATATTGCATTTTTGGTCACCCATTTGCCTGGCGAAGTCGACTTATGCGGCTTGCCGCCGTCAGTTGCCAGTTGGTCGTTGGCCATTATCGGTTTGTCGAATATTTTTGGCAGTATCTACGCGGGCTCTTGTGTGGCGCGTTATCGCAGCAAATACATCCTGGCAACTATGTATGCTTCGCGGGCAGTGCTTATTGCCTGGTATTTAGTCATGCCGCGCGACCCCTGGGTGTTTTACGTGTTTGCGGCGGGCCTTGGCTTTACTTGGCTGGCCACCGTACCGCCAACAGCTGCCATTGTCGGCAAATTGTTTGGTACGCGTTATTTGGCCACATTGTTTGGTTTGACCTTGTTGTCTCACCAGGTAGGGGGCTTTCTTGGCGCGTGGCTAGGGGGTTTGGCCATTACCGAGTTCGGTGACTTTACCTGGATGTGGTACGCCGACATGGTGCTGGCGTTGTTGGCTGCGTTGGTTAATTTGCCCATCAAAGAGGCCCGGGTCGTGCCCCCGGCCGCACAGGGTAATACCGCGTAAAGCGGTTACCCGTCTTCGCTCTATCGGCAAATTTGTCTGGTTGCCGGTAGCGCGTTTGTCTTCAAGTCATCCCCATTAAATAGCCGCATTGACCTTGGTCACGCGGCTAAAAGTGTTTCCGCTTGATCTTGTTTCTTACAAAATTCTGATAGAATCCTGAAAATCAAATTAATAACCGTTCTCATTTAGGTTTCTATTCAGAAGGGAAGTGTGATGCATCATAAGAAACGTGTGACAGGGCGACTGGCCTATGCGGCAATCTTGGTGGCTTCGACTCAAGCTGCTTTTGCTCAGCAGGCCGACAGCGTTAAACAGCTAGATTCGGTTGTAGTGACGGCTAGCGGGTTCGAGCAAATGATTAAAGACGCACCGGCGTCGATTTCTGTGATTACCCGCGAAGAGCTCGAGAAAAAGCCATTTAACAATGTGGCTGATGCGGTTGCCGATATTGAAGGGGTGTCGGTAGAGCGTGGTGGCAAGACAGGCGGCATGAACATCAGTATCCGAGGGATGGGGTCTGACTACACGCTGATTCTGGTTGACGGCAAGCGGCTTAACCGAAACAGTTCGGGCGCACGTCCCAACGGCTTTGGCGACGTCGACACCAGTTTCATTCCCCCGGTGTCGGCTATCGAGCGTATTGAGGTTGTACGCGGCCCGATGTCGACTTTGTACGGTTCCGACGCCATGGGCGGTGTGATCAACATCATCACTCGAAAGGTGGCTAAAGAGTGGGGGGGCAGCATCACTGCCGATGGAACCGTGCAACTTAACGATACGTTCGGTAATGGCTACGGTTCGTCGTTTTATTTAAGTGGTCCCATCAAAGAAGACATGCTGGGTATTTCGATTTATGGCCGCTATGATCGAAAAATGGCCGCGCACGAAATGTACCCGGCAAATGCCGCTGAAGCGGCAAGCGGTAAATACACAGGCAACGTTGCCGGAGATGGCTATACCGGGTCAAAAATGCATAATCTGGGCGTACGCTTTGCACTGACGCCTAACGAAAACCACGATATTTTGCTAGACCTTGAGCAAGGACGGCAGCGCTATGACAACAGCACGGGCCAGTTGGGAACGTTGAATAGTGATGTTGCGCCCAATACGGCCGGAGGCGGCTACGAGCCCGAGCAACGTTACGATCGTAACCGATACGTTTTGACCCACCTTGGGCGCTACGGCAACTTGAGTTCCGATTCCAGTGTTCTTTACGAGACGACCGAGACCTTTGGCCGAACCAATCCCATGAGCCGTCCTCGCAAGTCAACCGATGGCGCGCCGCGTACACTTGAATACGATAACTTGGTATTGGACAGCAAATGGAATTTGTCGTTGCTGGACGACACCAACAACTTGACCTTTGGCGGTCAATGGCGCGAGCAAAAATTTGTCAACAGTTTGGCCGAGGCGCCACTCGATTTGAAGCAATGGCAATGGGCGTTGTTTGTTGAGAACGAATGGCGTGTTGTTGATGACTTTGCCATTACCTTGGGCGCGCGCTACGACCGAAACGAACAGTTTGGCGGTAACTGGAGCCCTAGGGCCTACGCCGTATGGAACGCCAGCCCAAACTGGACCGTCAAGGGCGGGGTTTCGCGCGGTTATAAAACGCCCGACCTGAATGTCATGACCGATGGCATTATTGGTTTACGCGGGCAGGGGACAATTCCTGAAGTGGGTAGTGCTACCCTGGTGCCCGAAAAGAGCGTGTCATCAGAAATTGGCGTTTATTTTGATGATTTGCAGGGTTTAAAAGCCAACGCGACTCTTTTCCATACCGCCTTCAAAGATAAGCTCAATACAAAAAATGTGCCAAATTGTCGAGCCAACAACGTACCCGGTTGTCTTGACTTAGGCGATTGGCGCCGTAGCGGCGCTCCGGTAGATAACTTTGTCGCGTGGGAAAACGTAGATGAAGCGACCATACGCGGTATTGAACTGGGTGGGGCGTTGCCGTTGACAGAAGTATTAACCTTGTCGGGCAATTACACGTTTACCGATGCAAAACGTGATGGCGGCGCCAACGCGGGCGAACCGTTGAACAGCGAAGCGCGTCACCGTTTGAACATGCGTCTTGACTGGCGTATTAACACGCAGGCATCGGCATGGGTGAGGGCCGAGTATCGCGCCAAGCAGTACGCCCGCATCAACGCCGAGGGTAAGCAAGACTTTTACAGCCCTTATTGGCTATTCGGTGTCGGCGGCTCTTACCAATTGACCAAAAGCATCTCAATTAATGCATCGGTTGAAAACCTGTTGAACAAAAAGTTTGTCGACTACGGCAGCTACACAACGACCGGTAACCCAGGTTGGGGCAACGCCTATTACAAGAACCTCGAAGGCCGTCGCCTTTGGGTTTCGGCGAACATGACGTTTTAATCCGGGTTAACCCTTTTGGGTTTGTCGTAAACGCCCCGCATCTCCAACGATGCCGGGGCGTTCGTATATTTATTTATACGAATTTCATTGCTGTTCTGCTAATCTTGACGCCAATTTAAAAAAATAAAGGCAAAAGAGTTTCGATGCTTGGGGTGGCACGGCGGCTGGCAGCCTTTCTGGTTTTTGTATTGGCGTCGGCATTCATTGCTCAGGCCAATGCCCGGCCCGTCGTCATTCAGCTTAAATGGCTGCATCAGTTTCAGTCCGCTGGTTTGTATGCTGCTCTTGAACAGGGCTATTTTGCCGAAGAGGATCTCGACGTCGTTTTGCGCGAGCGCGATCCAGCTAAAAATATTGTCACTGAAGTGCTCGAAGGCCATGCCGATTATGGCGTAGCCGACTCCATCTTGCTCATGCATTACGCTGCGGGCGACCCTGTCGTGCTGGTGGCGGCATTCTTGCAGCACTCGGCCGGTACACTCATGACGATGACCAGCTCGGGTTTGACTGCGCCTGCAGACCTGGTGGGGAAGCGAGTCGCCTTTTACGACAACGATTCTGACGGCATCGACGTATTAGCCTTGCTCGTCGAGCAGCGCGCGCTGAACGAGGGTCCGATCCGTGTTGCGTGGGATGAACGTCTGCGACGTTTGGCAGCGGGCGAAATCGATGCCGTAGCGGTTTACCTCACCAACGAGCCCTACGTCATGAACGAGCAGGGCCATCAAGTCAACCTGATCAGCCCCCGGCATTTTGGTATCGACCTGTACGGCGATATGTTGTTTACGTCGCGCGCCGAGGCCCAAGGCAACCCGGAGCGGGTTGAAGCTATCCGGCGAGCCGTCATTCGTGGCTGGCATTACGCGCTTGATCACAAAGAAGAAATGGTCGAGCTGATTTACCGTCGCTACAACACGCAAAATAAATCCCGCGACGCGCTCATGAACGAGGCGCGTGGCATCGAAACCCTGATCGATCGATACACAACCCCGTTGGGCCAAATCAATCCCAAGCGCGTTGCCTTTCTTTACGACAAGCTGCGTTCGCTTGAGCTGGTCAGTGCCCAGGGCAGTGCACCGCTAGGGTTGGTGTACAAGGCGGGAACAGAGAGCGGTGTTATAGACCTGACCACCGAAGAGCGCCAGTTTTTGGCCAGCCTTGAAACTATCCGGTTTGCGGTTGACGAAGTGGGTTGGCCGCCGTTCGAGTTTTATGGCGCGCAGGGTCAATTGCAGGGCATTGTGTCAGACTACCTCGATGTGCTGTCAAAGCGCCTGGGCGTCAGGTTCGAGCGCATCAGTACGCCAAGCTGGAGCGAGGTGCTTGAAGGCGTCAAGGCTCGCACCATCGATATGTTGCCGTCGGCTGCGTCTACGCCCGACCGTCGCAATTACATGGGCTTTACCGATACCTACTTAATCTCGCCCATGGTGATTGTCACCCGCGACGACGTCGATTACATATCCAGCTTGTCGCAGCTCGAAGGGCAGCGCGTGGGCGTGGTGAGAGGGTATGCGTCTGATGAAACTTTGTCGCGTTACCACCCTGGTATTGTTTTGACCCGATACGACAGTTCGCTCGATGGCTTGCGCCGTCTGGCGGCCGGCGAAGTCGATGCGTTTATCGATAATTTGGCCGCGTCCACTCACATCATCAAAATGCAAGGGTTGGCCAACCTTAAAATTTCTGGACAAACGCCTTATACGTTTGATCTGGCTATGGGGGTAAGGTCAGATTGGCCGTTGCTGCGTAATGCCATTGACAAAGCCCTTGCAGGCATGACGCCACAAGAGCACGCAGCCATCTACGATCGTTGGGTCAAGCTGTCGGTGGCCAGCCCGTTTCCGTGGGGGCGGATTCTGCCCTGGGCTGGGGCGTTGGCGCTGGCCTTGTTGGTCATGCTGGTGTATTCGATGCGCATGCGGGTACTTAACCGGCGTATTCGCCTGACTAACGCCAGTTTGCTTGAGGCCGAACAGGCGCTGCGCGAAAAGAACCGACAATTGCAAGAAGCCTCGGTGCGTGACAAATTAACGGGTGTATTTAACCGTTATCACCTCGATGCCGTCTTGTTTAAAGAGTTCGAACGGTACCAGCGCTATCACAGGCCATTTTCAATTGTCATGTTCGACCTTGATCACTTCAAACAGGTCAATGATCAGTTCGGGCATCAGGCCGGCGATGAGGTCTTGCGTCGGTTCTGCGAAATCGTGCTTAAAAATATACGCCAAAGCGATACGTTCGGGCGTTGGGGCGGTGAAGAGTTCATGCTGATTTGCCCCGACACCCTTGCCAAGGATGCATTTGTTGTGGCCGATAAAGTCAGGGCTGCCCTGGCTGGGGCAACCCTTTACCATGGCCTGGTGCAGACTGTAAGCGGGGGTATTTGTGATTCGATTGGGTGCGGCTCTATCGACCAGCAAATTTCCGGGGCTGACGACAACTTGTACCAAGCCAAAAGCGCAGGTCGTAACCGTATCGTATTTGATCTCGGTTAACGCCGGCCATTGCCTGTGTAATGTGTGCGGGGCCGGCGGCAGAAACCCACCGGCGCTGCCTACTTACGACGCCTGACCTGCAGGTCGACCTTCGACGGGTTCCGTATTGGGGTTTGCCTCGTTGTTGAATACGTGCAACGTCTGCGTCGGGAAGGCCACCTGGCCGCCATGCGAAGCAATGATATCGCCCATTTTCAGCAAGACATCTTGCTTGATTTCGTGAAACTTGACCCACGCGGTGGTCTTGGTAAAAGTGTAGACCATGATGTCCAGGGACGATGGGCCGTACTGGTTGAAATTAACAATCAGTGTTTGGTTCTGGTCAATTTCGGGGTGATTGCGCAGCATGGTCTTGATATCACTGACGATATTGCCGATGCTGGCAATATCGTCGTAGCGTACGCCGATCGTTTCAGAGATACGGCGGTTCGTCATCCGCGACGGGTTCTCTACCGCAATTTGTGTGAATATGGCGTTGGGCACATAAAGGGGGCGTTGGTCGAACGTCCGAATACGCGTAAGACGCCAGCCAATGTCTTCTACCGTACCTTCAATATTGCGATCGTTCGAACGGATCCAGTCGCCCACGGCAAAGGGGCGATCCATGTAAATCATGAGCCCACCGAAGAAGTTGGCCAGCAAGTCCTTGGCAGCGAAACTGACTGCCAGGCCACCAATACCGCCAAACGCCAGTACCCCAGAAATCGAGAAGCCCAAGCTTTGCAGCGTAACCAGTGTGGCTGTAATAAGCACCGAAATGCGTAGCAGCTTGCCGACGGCATCAACCGTGGTGATGTCGACGGGTTCGTTGTTGGCATGTCGCTTGGCAATAATTCCTTTTTGAACATTGCCAATAAAGCGGATCACGAACCAGGTAATACAACCAATAACGCCAATGACGCGGATGGGTTCGATGAGGTCGAGCAGCGTCACTTCAGTTTCAACCTGCAGGATCTCGGCGGCAAACGACAGGCCGATAATCCAGGCAAGAATGGTTGCCGGCTTGCGAACGGCCTCAATCAGGGCGTTATCCCAGAAACTGGTCGTGTGGTGTGTTTTTTCTTCTAGTTTGGCCAGAAAACGGCGCAAGAAAAAGTTGAAGACAACAACGGCAAATACAACCAGAAAGACCTGGATCGTCAGGCCGATCATGTGGTTTCCGCCGGTATATTCGGTGATCTTGTCAGCAAGATCGGAAAAAATCGGTTCTTCCATGTAATCGCTTTCCCTGTTTGCAAAGCGACCTAGTGTAACAAGACAGGGAAAGCGCGGCCAATAGGCCCTTTATTTTGCGGGTCGAGGTTTGACCTTGCCGGCAGCTTCACGTGCCCTTGCACGGGCGCGTTCTGCATCATCGTCGTAAGCCAGCGCCACACCCATACGGCGTCGAGCAAAGCTTTCTGGTTTCCCGAACAGGCGGATCTCAGTTTGAGGGACGCGCATGGCGACGTCAACGTCGTCAAAGACAATGCCGGTCGCGTCGACGCCACCGTATATGACGGCGCTGGCACCGGGGTTGCGCAGCCGGGTGTCTACGGGCAGGCCCAGAATGGCGCGGGCATGAAGTTCGAACTCGTTTTGCCATTGGGTAATCATGGTGACCATGCCGGTATCGTGTGGCCGGGGGCTGACTTCGCTAAACCACACCTGATCGCCCTTAACGAAGAGCTCGACGCCGAACAAGCCCTGGCCGCCCAAGTTTTGTGTAATAGCGTCGCCGATATCTTTGGCTTTTTGCAGTGCCGCCGGGCTCATGGGATGGGGCTGCCAACTTTCGATGTAGTCACCTTTGTCTTGCAGGTGGCCGATGGGGTCGCAGAAATAGGTTTGTGTCTGACCTTCGGCGTCTTTCGCGCGTACCGTCAGCAAGGTGATTTCGTAGTCAAAGTCTATAAAGCCCTCGACAATAATGCGTCCATGGCTGACGCGGCCGCCGGCCATGGCGTAGTCCCAAGCCTTCGCTACGTCTTGCGGGCCGTCAATTTTGCTTTGGCCCTTACCTGAACTGCTCATGACGGGCTTCACAACGCAAGGGTAGCCAATACCGTTGTCGATCGCGTCTTGCAGCTCCCGCAGCGAGTCGCAGAAACGATACGGGCTGGTGGGCAGGCCCAGTGTTTCGGCGGCCAGCCGCCGAATGCCTTCGCGATCCATGGTCAGGCGCGCCGCACGCGCCGTAGGGATGACTTTGACCTTGCCTTCTGCTTCCAGTGTTTCAAGGGCTGGAGTGGCAATGGCTTCGATTTCGGGAACGACCAGGTCAGGTTGTTCAGATTCGATCAGCGCGCGTAGTTGTTCCGGGTCGGTCATGACCAGCGTGCGGGCATGATGCGCCACCTGGTGACCTGGGGCATCGGGATAGCGGTCAACGGCTATTGTTTCAACGCCTAGACGTTGCAATGCAATAATGACCTCTTTGCCAAGTTCGCCCGAACCCAGCAGTAAAACTTTGGTAGCAGAAGGTGAAAGCGGGGTGCCAAGCGTTGTCATGGTGGTTCTGTCCAGCATCAAAAACAGTCATTTTAGCGGTTATGTTTGTCAGACAGTAGCGGTCTTCAAGGCGCCTTCACCTCTACAATAAAGTCATGTTTCGTTCGCTCAGGCTCGTGTTGGTTTTTGGTTTTATAAGTTGCATATGAAATACATCTTTGTTAATATTCCAGTCCAGTGGAGTTGGCAATGCGTCTGACACGATTTTCAGATATTGGGCTGCGTGTGCTCATGTACTTGGCGCAGCAGGCTCGCGAACAACCCGTTACCGTGGCCGAAATTTCCAGCCAGTTCGGGGTACCGCACAATCATCTGGTTAAGGTGGTGGGGGCAATGGCCAAGCAAGGGTGGATTCACGCTACGCGCGGTCGTCACGGCGGTGTGCGTTTGGCGGTATCGCCCGGGCAACTGCCTATTGGCAGCGTTCTGCGTACCCTCGAAGGCGATCGTGAAGCCATCGATTGCGAGGGGTTGGCCTGTCGTCTTGCTACGCAGTGTTTTTTACGCAATGCGTTGCAAGAAGGTTTGAATGCGTTTTACAGCGCGATGGATCGCTACACTTTGGCCGATGTGGTCGGTACCGAAACTGGCGAAAAAATCGTACAAATGCATCGCAGTTTTTTAAAGCAAAGCGCGGGTTGAACGCTTGCGTTTTTTTTAACTTAAATGTTGCATATTAAAAGCAACAATTGGAGTGAGTCGTATGTTGTCGCAGGAAGCCCGTCCGTATATCGATGCCAGTGTCCCTGTTTTGCGCGAGCATGGCGTCACCATCACACGCACGTTCTACCAGAACATGTTTGCCGAACACCCTGAGCTGACCAATATCTTTAATATGGGGAATCAGGCCAGCGGTGCTCAGCAGCAGTCATTGGCGGCGGCCGTATTTGCTTACGCGGCCAACATCGACAACCCAGATGCCTTGGCCCCGGTCGTCAGTCGTATTGTTCATAAGCACGCGTCGGTGGGTATTACGGCTGAGCACTACCCCATTGTTGGCCGTCATTTGCTGGGGGCGATTCAGCAAACATTGGGCGACGCGGCAACGCCCGATTTGCTGGCTGCTTGGGGCGAAGCCTACGGATTGCTGGCTCAAGCCTTTATTGACGAAGAACGGAAGTTGTATGAAGCCGCCGGGGTTGAGCCAGGTCAATTGCGTGAAATGACGGTGGCCCAGGTGGTCGAGCAAAGCGCCAATGTGCGTTCATTTATCTTGATGCCGACTGACGGCCAGCCGCTGGCTGACTTCAAACCCGGTCAGTACATCAGTGTCGAAGCCAATTTACCTAACAGCCGCCGCCAACTGCGACAGTACAGCATGTCAGATGCGCCGGGCGCACCGTACTATCGTATTTCGGTCAAGCGCGAAGCGGCGGGCACCGAAACACCTGCCGGCACAGTGTCGAACTGGTTGCACGATAATCTGAAGCAGGGCGGTACATTGCGCATCAGCCCGCCGTTCGGCGATTTCACCCCCAATGTCACGTCCCAGACGCCCATCGTACTCATGTCGGCTGGTATTGGTATAACGCCCATGATTTCGGCCCTGAATGCCATCGCGACGCGCCATCCTGAGCGTCAGGTTGTTTTCGCACATGCTGCACGTGATGCAGCGCATCACGCTCATCAAGACGATATTGCACATGCCCGGGCTGTCATGCCGAATCTGCAGGTCGTTACGTTCTATGAAACGATGGATGCCGGGCACGAGGGCAAGCCGGGCTACCACGCAGGTTTTATGCGTGTAGGTCAGTTGCCTGCCTGGGCGTATGCTGATGTGCCTGTGTATATGTGCGGTCCGCTTAAATTCATGCAGCAGCAGTGGCGCGATCTCGTTGCACAGGGTGTGCCGCCCACCAAAATTCATCAAGAGGTATTTGGCCCCGACCTGCTGGATCACCTGCGTTAATTCCGGTCAGCAGGGCGCGCATTGCCCCGCTTCGGCGGCGTTGGCGCGCAAACTGCCGGGGTCGACTGAAAGGCATGACCTATACTTGGGGTCATGCCTTTTTTATTCATTTGAGCGCCGACAAGCCGATGCCCATGCAACAGCTGAATTTACTCGGGGGAATCCGCACCCAAGGGTCTTCGTCTGAGCAAATCGGGCCGCAGGCTTTTATCTTCAGGGGCTTTTTGCTTGATGACGCTGCGCAGTTTCTTGCTGACCTGAACGGTGTTTTGCAAGTTTCCCCCTGGCGCCGGATGCCTACGGTACGGGGATGGATGTCGGTTGATCAATCTAATTGTGGCCCTTACGGATGGATATCCGACAAAACGGGCTATCGCTATTCGTCCACCGACCCGCTTTCAGGTCAACCCTGGCCCGACATGCCTGAGTTGTGGCAACAGCGAGCGTTCGAGGCCGTCGACGCCGCAGGGTTTAAGTGCTTCGAACCACAGGCTTGCTTGCTAAATCGTTACCGTCCGAAAAGCAAAATGGGTTTGCATCAAGACCGTGACGAAGAAGATCTGGCAGCGCCCATTGTTTCAGTGTCCTTGGGGTTGCCGGCAGTTTTCCTATTTGGCGGGCTGCGACGAACAGACCCGGTAGAAAAGTATTTGCTTGAGCACGGCGATGTGTTGGTTTGGGGCGGGGTCGACCGTATGCGGTTTCATGGAGTTATGCCGGTTCGACAGGAAAATCATGAGTTACTGGGCGAGCAGCGCCTGAACCTGACATTTCGGCGCGTGCAGCGCCGATGAGCGCAAACGTTTAAATCTGTTTCGTTTTGGTGCAGGGCGCGCGCCCCATGGGTATTTTGCGACAAGCGACATAGCGCGTTTGTCTTGGCATGCAAATTGCTTAAGTAAGTTTGGCACATCTTGTTTGCTGTCAAACTTCAAAAGGAGCTCGTCATGCCCTCAATTTCTGTAGCAAAAGCTATGTGCGGTGCTGTCTTGGCCGCTGTGATTGTCACGCCGGTTGCGGCGCAATCCACCGAACCGGTCTCGCCGGCTTCAGACTTTTCGTTCAGTGCCAATATGACGCTGGCTAGCCAGTACCGCTACCGGGGGCTGATGCAGACCAATAACAAGCCAGCCATTCAGGGTGGCTTCGACTTGAGTCATAGTAGTGGTCTTTACATCGGCAACTGGAACTCGAGCATCAGTTGGCTGGGTGATTCTGACGACAATGTTTCTGCACCCCTCGAGATGGATTTTTACGCTGGCTACACCGCACCGATCTGGGGCGATCTGACCATTGATGTGGGGGTCTTGCAGTATTACTACCCGGGTAGTTACCCGCGGGGTTTTGTCAGCCCCGACACTACCGAGCTTTACCTGGGGCTGGGTTATGGCCCGGTGTCATTCAAGTATTCGCATGCGGTCACCAATTTGTTTGGCTGGGCCGACAGTAAAAATAGCCAATACTACGATTTATCTGCCAGTGTGCCGACGGGCTTTTGGGGTTTGAATGTCGATGGTCATGTGGGCTACCAGCGCGTGCGCAACCTGGCAGATGGCAACTATACCGACTGGTCGTTGGGCTTGAGCAAAACCTGGGGTAATGTCACGGCCTCGCTGGCTTATGTCGACACCAACGCTGACAAGGGCGTATACACCAGCGCAGCCACAGGTCGATACCAGGGGAAAGCTGCTGCAGTTTTTTCATTAACCGCAGCGTTCTGATCGGTACGATTCGAGGCGAATGTGAAAGCGGGGTCTTCAGCTCGAAGACCCCGCTTTTTTCTATAGGGCGATGGCGCGGATGAGTCGAGTTTGGGTCAAATGATCGAATCGGGACATTTGGAGCGAGGCGTGTCTTGAGAGCGTGCCTGAGTGACGACACACCCGGCTGGCACGTCCTGGGTCAGCCAGACATTGCCGCCAATGACGCAGCCTTTGCCCAAAATCACGCGCCCCAGAATGGTGGCGCCGGCATAAATGACGACATCGTCTTCCACTACAGGGTGACGCGGTAGGCCTTTTTGAAGTGAGCCGTCTTCGTCTGTCGGGAAGCTTTTTGCGCCGAGGGTGACGGCTTGGTAAATACGTACGCGTTCGCCGATCACGGTGGTTTCGCCAATAACGACGCCGGTGCCGTGATCAATGAAGAAACTTCGGCCAATTTGTGCGCCCGGGTGGATGTCGATACCCGTCTCGGCATGTGCCATTTCGGCTGCAATCCGGGCCAGCAATGGCAACTTGTTGGTGTACAGCTCGTGCGCTATGCGGTGGTAAATCATGGCCTGTACACCGGGGTAGCACAGCAAGACTTCATCGACACTTTGCGCTGCGGGGTCGCCCTGATAGGCCGCCAGCACGTCGCTGTCGAGCATGTTGCGGATGTGCGGTAATTTGTTGGCCAGGTTCGAGACGGCTTTGAAAGCACGAGCCTCAAGCTCGTTGTCGTCTAGTGGGGCGTGCCTGTTCTGGTAACGGATTTCCAGGCGAGCTTGCCCTAGCAGTGTATGCAGGGCCGTGTCGATGGTGTGGCCCACATAATGGTTTTCGCTGTCGTGTCGTAAGTCGGTAGGCCCCAGACGCATCGGGAATAGTGCGCCTTTCAGGGCGTCCATGACGTCGGCCAGTGCCTGGCGCGATGGAAACTCACGACTGCCAGGTTCGCGAGAACGCCCTTGAGCGGTACGCCACTCGCTGCGGATATCGGCCAGTGATTGAACGATTGAGTCGATGTTGAAAGACGCCATGTCAGCAATTACGCCAAGAATAAAAGACAAAATCTTACCACCTGGTACAAGCTCTGGCGGTGGTGACTTTATGTTGTCAGGTCAGCACGCGCGAGACCACTGCGGAAGGGAGGGGCGCCACTTCGTCTTGATGTGGCGCCAGGCGCGCTCATGCAAGGGGAGCAAGGCCACATTACAAATCGGCTCGACCAGGGCGGCCAGGCCACCCGTCATCACCGATCCTGTCATCGCGTAGGTAACGCCAAAGGCGACGCCCATGTGCAAGAGAACCTGGCTGGTTTTTTCAAGGACAATCATGATGTCGCTCCGTTTTCTAAGTTGAGTTAATGATAATCAATCTCAATAGAGCGGGATATTTGATTGTTTCAATCTCTGCGATAGGGGCGTGCTATTGGGGGCGTGTGGATGATATGCCGATGATGGAATCGTTCAAAAAATAAACCCCACTATGAACAACAGTGGGGTTTATCAACAGATTGCCGGCTTTTAATACTGAAATTTCTTCAGAACTCTTCCCAGTCGTCTTCTTTGTCGGTTCTTGTTGTCGACGATTGATTATTAAGGTCGGGTCGTCGTAGCTGGGCGTCGTTGCGCGCTGCGCCAGACCCCGAGCTGTCGTGCCCCGAGGTTGATGCGCCCGCGCGTCGGACTGAGCGTGTTGCGTCGTTTGAAAGTGCATTATGACGCTGCGCCGAATCGCGGGGGGATTCACCCGAGGCTGGTGCGGCGTAGCCTTGGTGATCATGTGATGCATGCGTCTCGTCCGTGTGTGCATCTCGGGCGCGCGTCTTCTTGGCAGAGTGGCCTGTCGGCAACTGTGCGGCTGCAGCCACCGGGATGGCCCGGGCGTTGGCTTCGGGTGCCGGGTTCTTGACTTCGCGTGCGGAGACGTCGATATAGTCACGCCCAATATCAAACAGGTTAACGACTTCTACTAGCGTGGCCGCCTGTGCTTTAAGGCTGTCGGACGCCGCGGCAGACTCTTGTACCAGCGCAGCGTTTTGCTGGGTTACATCGCTAAGCTGCAAGACGGCATCATTGACCTGACCGATACCCGACGTTTGCTCGTCGGTGGCCGCACTGATTTCATTAATGAGGTCGGTAACGCGCTGAACGTGGGTAACAATGCCCTGCATCGCTTCGCCGGCTTCGTCCACTAGCCTGGATCCGGCATCGACCTTCTGTACGCTGTTATCAATAAGATTCTTGATGTCTTTGGCGGCGGAGGCACTTTTTTGTGCCAGGCTGCGCACTTCGCTGGCTACGACTGCGAAGCCACGGCCTTGCTCGCCTGCGCGTGCAGCTTCGACGGCGGCGTTAAGCGCCAAAATATTGGTCTGAAACGCAATGCTGTCGATAACCGAAATGATGTCAACAATCTTGCGCGATGACGCGTTGATTTCTTGCATGGTGTCAACAACGTTGTTGACCACCTCACCGCCTTGAACGGCCGCGCCACTGGCCGCAGAAGCCATGTGTGCAGCCTGCTTGGCGACATCGGCATTGCTTTTGACGGTGCTGGCCAGTTGCTCCATGGCTGCCGCAGTTTCTGTCAGGTTGGCGGCTTGCTCTTCGGTGCGACGAGCCAGGTCGACGTTGCCCGTTGCGATTTCAGCCGAGCCGGTTGCAATATGATCGCTGCTGTTGCGCACTGCCAGAACGACCTTGCGCAACGAGTCTTGCATCTGGTTCATGGCGTTCATGATGCTTTGCTTCGCATTGCGTGGCACAACGATTTTGTTGTTCAGGTTGCCTTTGGCAATAGCGGCTGCTATTTGTGCCACCTCGTGGGGTTCGCCGCCCAACTGCCGCGTAAAGCCCCGGGTGATTAACAAGCCCAGAATAATGGCAATCAGCGCACCGCCGGCTGTCAGGCCGATCATCAATGTAAAAGCTTGTAGGTAAATTGCCTTGATTTCTTCGGTGGCTGTCAGCGCATTGTCTTGCTGGTCGTAAACAATGCGCTTGATCAGGCTTTCGGCTTCGTCGCCCAGGGGGCGCATTTCTTTAAATACGCGCTCGGTCGTGTCCAATCGGCCCAGTGTTTCGGCAGGTTGTTCGCGAACGATATCTTTTGCCGTTTTTTCGAATGCATTGACCGCCTCGCGTGCCTTCTCGACGGCGCGTTTGCCTTCGTCGCTTTTCACGGTACGTGCCAGGTCATCTAGGGCCATCTTGGCCGAGATGAAGTGGTTATCGATAGAAAAGTATTCGGAACGGTATTCGTCTTCGGTGGAGGTGAGCAGGGTATTGCTCAGGGCGCGCCCGGCGGCAACCAACTGACGATCGGCTTCGGTGGCATGGCGCATACCGATAAACTCGTTTTCGTACAGGCGGTCCGTCATCTGGCTGATGCGCTGCATGGACTGGATGCCCACAAACCCGATAATGGCGGCGATGGCTGCGACAATCAGGAAGCCGCCAATCAGTTTGGTTCGGACCCTCAGGGTTTTAATTCTGCTCATTCTGTCTCCGGGAAAGCGCAAATAGTTACCAAATTAACGTAACGGCAATATTTGGTGAAACTTTACCGATACTACCGTGGGTGTTTACCCTGCAGTAAGCAGAAATAGATAGAAGAAAACTGCTTGATTGAACCTTAAGGATTGCCTGGGTGAGGCCTGGCGCCTTGATCAAGGTCTGATGAGCATCAAGGCGCATTGGAAGATTCAGCGCTACACTTTGTGCAGTTTATTTGTGAGGAAGTTATGTTACGTACGCTTTTAAATACTTCTGTTGTGATGTTGATGTCATCAGGTGTTGCATTGGCCGCTCATCATGGTGACCATGGGCAGTCGCCTGCTCATGGTGGTCAATCCCATGCTATGGCGCATGCGGCGCCACAAGTCGACACCGCTAACTTAGCTGTGGCCCAGGGCGTTGTCGCCGAAGCGTGTTGGGTAAGGTTGTTGCCGGCTCCGGCGCCATCGGCAGGTTACTTTGTGGTTAAAAACAGCACTGGCGCGCCGGTTAGCGTTGTGGGAGCGGCTGCCCCTAAAGACTATGGTCTGTTAATGGTGCATCAAACGCGCCACGAAAATGGCATGAGTCGCATGGGCATGGTCGATGAGGTTGCCGTCCCGGCCGGGGGGCAGCTCGAATTCAAGCCAGGCGGCTATCACATCATGCTCGAGCAGCCTCGTCGTGATGTTGCTGTGGGCGACACCATTCAGGTTGATCTAGTGTTGAAGTCGGGTCAAAAAGTCGTGGCCAGCTGCGAAGTCAAGCCGGCTGGCACGATGCCCGGGAAGATGTCGCACTAACGAACCAAACCGGGGTTATGCCGGCAGTGCGGTTTGCTCGCCGGCAAAAAAAGTAAGTACTTTCCGGTTGAAGCTTTTAGGGTTGGCCAGGTTCATGCCATGCGAGGCGAGGGGCACCGTGTCTCGGCTTGCGCCGGCTAGCCTGGGCGCCAAAGCATCGATAATCTGGCGATAGCGCTGCGGGCTATTGCTTCCCCCAAGCAATAAAACCGGACAGCTGACCCGACTTGCGGTGTCTAGGTCGTACAGCGTATCGGCCTCTAGCGCCTGTGAAAGCAGCGTGCCCGCGTTGTCGCGCACCATAGTTTTGAACCAGCCGGTCATTCGGCGCCAGGTGTCGGGGCCGCTAACCGTGTCAATAAAGGTTTCTAGGCCTGCTTCGGTCAACCCTTGAGCAACCGATTGTGCTGCATTGTTGATAAAGCCGCTGTTGCGCGAGACGCCCGGGACGTTCATGCCAGGGTCGGCTAAAACCATGCTGCGCACAAGTTCAGGCGCTTGTATGGCCATTTCGAGGGCGACGTGGGCACCCCGTGAATGCCCGACAATATCGACAGGCTCATCCGGGGTGGTCGCGCGTATCAGCGCGACCAGGTCGGCCGCATGTTGTTGTACCGAGAACCGAGGGTCGGGGACTGTGCTGGTATGGGGCCAGAACCCCCGCAAGCTGGGCGCGATAACACGCCCGTACTCGGCAAAGGGCGCCATTTGCCAGCGCCAGTATCGGTAGTCGCACAACGAGCCGTGAATCAGCAGCGTGGTTCGCCCATAGCCCAGTTCGACGAACGTCAACGGGGCATGATCTGCGAGTGCGAATACTTTCTCGGGTAGCTCGAGTGCTGGCATAAGGCCCGTCGGATTACTGCAAAAGTTTGAGACGGTCTTGGGCAGTGCGCGCTGCATTGCTGCCCGGGTAATCGGCCACGATACGTTTCAGGCTTGCGGTGGCGCCGCCCAGGTCGTTCAGTTCGATTTGCGCAGCGGCCACAATCAGCAAGGCATCTGCGGCCCGGTTGCTGTCTGGGTGACCTTGAACCAGCGCCCCTAGGGCTTGGACTGCACCTTTGAAATCTTTGGCGGCATAGAGGCTGCTGCCTTGGTAAAACTGTGCATCAACCACCAATTGGCTGTTGGGGTATTGCGTTAAAAAAGTCTTGAACCCGTCGGCGGCGTCTTTGTATTTCCCTTCGCGGAACTGCGCCATGGGCGTATTGAAAGCAGCTTGCTCTTGTGGGTTGCTGACTTGCGCTGCAGGGCCATTGCCCAGACCATTGCCGTTTTTAATATCCAGTTCGAAGCGGATGCGTTCGATCTGGCCGCGCAGGCTGGTGACTTCCTGGCGAAGCGTTTCGAGCTGATCGGCCAGTAACAAACGGGCCTGGCGGTTCTGCTCGGTCAGAACACGGACTTGTTCGCGCAATTCCAGAATGGCACGGCGTGCGTCGTCGTCGGCAAAGGCATGTGCAACGCTGGTTGATAGCGCTAGCGCACTAAAAGATGCGGTCAGGGCGATGCGGCGAAGCGTAAACAAAGAGTTCGTCATAAGGTGTGTCCCATTCAAGTGAAAACGCCGCGGCGGGAAGCCGCCACGGCGCTTTGTTGATGCAGATTATGCCAAAAAATCAACGTTGGTAGTTGATGTCTGCGCGACGGTTCTCTGCGTAATCGGCCTCGGTGTTACCCATGGCTTTCGGGCGCTCTTTACCGAAACTGATGGTTTCGATTTGGTCGGCACGTACACCCATCAGCGTCATCATGCGGGCAACAGCTTCGGAACGGCGCTGGCCCAGTGCCAGGTTGTATTCCGAACCACCGCGCGCGTCAGCGTGGCCCTCGACGCGAACGCGTTGCTGGCTGTTTGCGGTGAGGTAAGACGAATGCATTTCTACAACGTTGCGATACTGTTCAGGCACGACGTAGCTGTCGAACTCGAAGTAAACGGAGCGTTGTTGCGCCAGCGGGCTTTGCGGGTTGAAGGGATCCATGACCATACCGGTCGAGGACCCAGCACCCGAACCCGAGCCGGATCCGGCCTGGTCAAGCGGTACAGAGCTGCAAGCTGCCAGAGCGGCAGTTAAAGCAGCAACACTTAGCGTTTTTGTAATGCGCGAGCTCATTTAAGTTCCTTTAGAAAAAGAGTCACACTAGAAATTAATTGGTAAAAGGGCCCCAGGTCGGTTCACGGACCTTGCCATCGAGTGTCGACAGCGTTTGCCGGACACGGCCATCGACCGAAACCACGGCCAGCACACTGCGGCCGTTTTGGACGGCGCTATGAAGCACTTGCATACCGTTGGGTGCAAAACTTGGTGACTGGTCGTCGGGGCCTGCTGTTAACAGCTGTTCCGAACCCGTGTTCATGTTTTGCAATGCAATACGGAAAGCACCGTCTCTACGTGTAACGTACACCAAACTGTTACCGTCGGGCGAGAGTGCTGGTGAGATGTTGTAACTTCCGTTAAAAGTTATACGTCGTGCTTCGCCGCCAGTTACCGGCACGCGGTAGATTTGCGGGCTGCCGCTTCGGTCGCTGGTAAACACAATCGATGCACCGTCGGGCGAGAATTGCGGCTCGGTGTCGATAAGCGGCGAACGCATGATTCGACGCAGGTCTGAGCCATCGTTGCGGATCGTATAAATTTGCGAAATGCCGTCTCGCGAAAGCACCACGGCAAGCAGGCTGCCGTCTGGGGACCATGCGGGCGCACTGTTGTTACCCTTGAAGTTGGCCAAGGGCAGACGTTGGCCGGTCGCCAGCGTTTGTACATACACTACAGGCTTGCCCAGTTCGAAGCTGACGTAAGCCAGTTGTTTGCCATCGGGCGACCACGCGGGCGAAATAATCGAGTGTTTCGAGCGCAGCATGACCTGCGGGTTCTGGCCGTCGGCGTCTGCAATTTGTAACTCATAGACGTCGCCTTTTTGTACCACATAAGCCAGACGTGTTGAAAAAACGCCACGCACACCTGTAATTTTTTCGTAGATCCGGTCGGCGATCCGGTGCGCAACGCGGCGAAGCTCACGTTCGTTGCCGGCAAAAGCAATCCCATCAAGTTCGGTTTTGCGTACGGTGTCCGACAGGCGGTAGGTAATGGTGTACTGGCCGCCGGCTTCGGTAATTGAACCATAGGCAATGTAGTCGGCACCTCGACCTCGCCAATCGTCGTGGGCGACTGGGGTTTCGGCACTTAGTGTTGCCCCTGTGGCGTTTACAAGGCGGAACTGCCCTGATCGGGTCAGGTCGGCACGAATGACTTCGGCCAGGTTTGCGCCTTGCGGATTGCCCTGAAAGTCGGCGATGGCAATGGGGTACTGGGTGGCGCCTACGCCTGAAATATCGACGCGTAATTGCGCCGAGGCCGGTGTGGTGAGCGCCACACTGGCGATTACCGCAAGGCCCCAGGCCTGCAGTCGCCCGAGCGTTCGGGCGACGGTTTTTGCGAAGGTGACACGGGTCATTTCGACAATCTCCTGTTGGTCGTGCTATTGATCGTACATATAGTAGTACCCATCGATGTACGGCGGGTACTTGCCGGATGGCGGTGCCGGGAAGGGGTTGCAGCCGCGCACGCCGTTTTCTACGGCGCGGTCGAAACCGGAAATGCCCGACGAGCGGCGGATCTCGACGTCTTGTACACGTCCTTGAGCATTGAGCATAACGCGGAACTGCACGGTTGGGTTTGCGCCCGCGCGCGGCGGAATAGGGTAAGTGACTCGCGGCTTGATGCAGGCCCTGACTTGTGCGGCATATCCGTTATCGTTGCCACCGCCACCGGCCTGGTTGCGGTCGGCCGTGCCACCCGGAATACCGGCAGCACCTAGTGCATCACCTCGCATGGCTTGTTTAATGGCTTCACGCTTAGCCGCTTCTTCTTTGGCCTTTTTCTCGGCTGCGGCCTTGCGTGCGGCTTCTTCTTTGGCTTTCTTTTCGGCAGCTGCTTTTTTGGCGGCTTCTTCTTTGGCCTTGCGTTCAGCCTCGGCTTTCGCCTTCTGCTCCGCCTCGGTCTTAGCTTTTTGCTCGGCCGCTTCTTTGGCTTTACGCTCTGCCTCAGCCTTGCGTTCGGATTCTTCCTTGGCTTTGCGCTCGGCTTCAGCCTTCGCTTTACGATCAGCCTCTTCCTTGGCTTTACGCTCAGCCTCTTGTTTGGCTTTTAATTCGGCCGCCTTGCGGTCTGCCTCTTCGCGCGCCTTGCGCTCGCGCTCTTGTTGGGCAAGGCGCTCTTTGCGTTCCTGCTCGGCTTTTTCCTGGCGTGCTTTTTCGAGCGCAATCTCGGGATCAACCTGAGGCGGCTCGGGGATGGGCTCGGGGCGCACTTGCGGTGCAGGCTCTGGTTCTGGCGCAGGTGCCGGTGCCGGAGGTTCAGGCGTAGGTTCAGGAGCAGGGACGGGCTCTGGCTCGGGCTGCGGCTCAGGTTCTGGAGTGTCTTCGGTGGCCGTTTCTTCCTGGGGCTCTTGAACGGCGTTTGGCGATACGCCGTCGGCCCAGAGTTCGACCTGAACCGGAGCGGGCGTTTGAGGCGCCGATGTCAAGACCCCCAACAGCAATATCAGACCCAGTGCAACGTGTGCCGAAATGGCATACACGAAGCCGCGACGATCATCGAGCTGTTCGGGAGATTGACCAGAGGGTTCAGACCAAAGCCACTTCATGCATCAAGCCTATGTTATTTCTGGTCGGGGTTGCCAGCGCTTTGATCAACCAGCAAGCCGAGGCGCGACACGCCATTACTGCGCAACTTGTCCATTACTTCCATTACTTTTTCGTACGGTACTTTGCCGTCGGCAGCAATCACGACAGGCGTGTCGGCGGTGATGCGCGAGCGCACCTCGTCGACCAAGGCTTCGTTGGCAATTGATTCGAATTCGGCACCGGCGATGCGTTTACGCAAAGAGACGGTGCCGTTTTCCTCTATCTGTACTTCGAGCGGCTCGGTGGGGACTTCAGCAGCGCGACCGACCGATGGTAGCTCGATAATGCCGGGCGTGATCATGGGGGCGGTCACCATGAAAATGATCAGCAAAACCAGCATGACGTCGATATAGGGGACGACGTTGATCTCGTTTTTGAGCCGGCGGCCTGATGAGCGCCCCATGCTACTGCGGTTAGAGGACATCAGCGCACCTGACGTTGCAGAATATTGAGGAATTCGTCGATGAAGCTGTCAAAGCGAATCGACAGGCGATCGATTTCGTTTGTGTAACGGTTGTAGGCAACGACAGCTGGAATTGCCGCAAACAAGCCGATGGCGGTTGCAATCAGGGCTTCGGCAATACCCGGCGCTACTGCGGCCAGCGTCGCCTGTTGCACGGTGGATAAGCCCAGGAACGCGTGCATGATGCCCCATACCGTACCCAATAGCCCAATGTATGGGCTAACGGATCCAGCCGATGCCAAAAAGTTCAGGTGTGATTCCAGATTGTCCATTTCGCGCTGGTACGAAGCGCGCATGGCGCGTCGTGGGCCGTCGAGCAGGGCGTCGGTATTACCGTTGGCCCGACGGGCCTTGATGAATTCGGTCATGCCGGCATCGAAAATACGTGCCAGGGCCCCGTAATCGGCAGGGCTGGTTGATACGGATTGCTGCAGGGCAGTCAGGTCACCGCCGGCCCAGAAGTCGTCTTCAAAGAGCTTGGTTTGTTCGTGTGCACGTTTCAGGGCGGTGCGTTTGCTGAAAATGTACGTCCAGGACAGCACGGAAATACCAACCAGAATCAGCATCACGAGCTGTACCGGAATACTGGCGTCAAGAATTAGCGAGACGATAGACAAGTCGCTGGTGGGCTGCATGTTTATACCTGAACCTTTTCCAATAATGTTTTGAGTTCGTCGGGCAGTGCTGCCGGACGCAAGGTGTTTGCGTCAACGCAGCAAATTTGTATATTTCCTTCACACAGGCGTTGGCCATCGAGCTCTGCACATTGGAAAAAGTCGATGGACGCCCGCCCCACCCGGGTGATCTGGCTGTTGATGGTCAGCAGATCATCAAGCTTTGCCGGCTTGATATACCGGGTGTCGAGTTGCTTCACCACGAAAATTCGCTGTTCGGTAACAGCCAGTTCTGACTGGTTGACACCCAGTCTGCGCAACCATTCGGTGCGACCTCGTTCGAAGAACTTGAGGTAATTGGCGTAGAAAACGACGCCGCCGGCGTCGGTATCTTCGTAGTAAACACGAACAGCTAACGTTGATTGCACGTTGTTTGAATCAGGTGGCATGGGCGCGCAATTTTAACTGTTCCAGAACGAAATCAGTGGCTTGTGCAACAGTTATTTTTTCGGCCTCGGACTGTCGCCGATGCTGGATCTCGACAACCCCTTCTTTCAGGCCGCGGTCGCCAACCGTGACACGAACGGGAACGCCGATAAGCTCCCACTCGGCAAACATCACACCGGGGCGAATATCGCGATCGTCGATGATGACGTCAGCGCCGTTTGAAATCAAGTCTTGATACAGTTGCTCAGCAGTGTTTCGAACGGTTTCACTTTTGTGCGCATTCAGCGGGCAGATAACCACCTGGAAGGGGGCGATGGCTTCGGGCCAGATCATGCCGCGATCATCGTGGTTTTGTTCAATGGCTGCCGCAGCGATGCGACTGATGCCAATACCGTAGCAGCCCATTTGCATGATTGCCGGCTTGCCATCGGTATCCAGGAAGGTTGCGTTCAGGGCTTTGGAGTATTTGTCGCCCAAGAAGAAGATATGACCCACCTCGATACCGCGCTGGATGTTCAGCGTGCCACCGTTAGGGTCGGCGTCGCCGGCCACAACGTTGCGCAAGTCTGCGACAAGGTTGGGTTCGGGCAAGTCGCGACCCCAATTCACGCCATCAAGGTGGAAGCCGTCTTCGTTGGCGCCGCAGATGAAGTCGCTCATATTGGCAACGGTTTTGTCGGCAATGATGGTGACTGGCTCTGCTGGAGCTACCGGCCCTAAGGATCCGGGGCTGCACCCGAAAGCACGTTTGATTTCTTCGTCGGTGGCAAAACGGAACCCTTGATTCAGCCCGGGCAGTTTGCCTACCTTGACTTCGTTTAGCTCATGATCACCGCGGATCAGCAGTGCAAAAATCTGTGTGGTCTTGATCTCTTCGGTGGGCTCGACGGCCAGAACGACGGTTTTGACCGTATCTGAAAGCTGGCGCTTCAATAATGCAGCAACCTCTTCGCATTTGGTCATGCTGGGTGTGGCTACTTTTTCCATGGCTTTGCCGGCCGGTGCCCGTGTGGCAAGTAAGGCGGGGGCGTCGGCAAGTTCGATATTGGCGGCGTACTGCGACTGGGGGTTATACACAATCAGGTCTTCACCCGTGTTGGCAATGACCTGGAATTCGTGACTACGCGACCCCCCGATTGACCCTGTATCGGCCGCAACCGCCCTGAACTCAAGCCCGAGACGCGTGAAAATTTTCATGTAAGCGTCGTACATATTGTCGTAGCTGGCCTGTGCGGCTTCTTCGTTGCGATCAAACGAATACGCATCTTTCATGGTGAATTCGCGGCCGCGCATCAGCCCGAAACGGGGGCGGCGTTCGTCGCGGAACTTGGTCTGGATGTGGTAGAAGTTGACCGGAAGCTGACGCCAGCTCTGAATTTCGTTACGGGCAATGTCTGTGACGACCTCTTCAGAGGTGGGCTGGAGGACGAAGTCGCGCTGATGGCGGTCTTTGATCCGGAGTAATTCGGGGCCATAGGCGGTCCAGCGCCCTGACTCTTCCCATAGCTCGGCGGGCTGTACCAATGGCATCAGCAGTTCAACTGCGCCCGCCCGGTCCATTTCTTCGCGCACAATGGCTTCAATTTTCTTCAGTACCCGCAAGCCCAGCGGCATGTAGGTGTAAATGCCGCCCGCAATTTTGCGGATCATGCCGGCTCTTGTCATCAGCTGGTGGCTGGTGACTTCCGCTTCGGCTGGGGCTTCTTTCAGGGTGTTGATGTGATACTTGGATGCGCGCATGGTGAGGATCTCTGCAGATACGTATAATCGGGTGTAATTGTATTAAATTCGTTATAGAGGTGGCCTATGTTAGACCGTGAAGGCTACCGTCCTAATGTCGGCATTATCCTCGTTAATCATAAAAACGAGGTGTTTTGGGGTAAACGCATTCGGGAGCATTCCTGGCAGTTTCCGCAGGGTGGTATCAAATACGGCGAAAGCCCGGTGCAGGCCATGTACCGTGAGCTGCGCGAAGAAGTGGGTTTGCTACCAGAACATGTCCGAATTTTAGGGCGTACACGCAATTGGTTACGTTACAACGTACCCAATGATTTTATCCGTCGCGACTCAAGGGGTATTTACAAAGGGCAAAAGCAAATCTGGTTTCTGTTGCGGATGGTGGGGCGCGATTCCGATGTCAGTTTGCGTGCGACCAGGCATCCCGAATTCGACGCCTGGCGTTGGAGTCATTATTGGGTGCCACTTGATGCAGTTATCGAGTTCAAGCGCGATGTCTATACGCAAGCCCTGAATGAACTCGCCGGTATTTTGTTTCGACGCGTTAACGAACGTCGTTATTTGCGTCAGCGGCCGCAGGCCGCTAAGGGCGACGCGGCAAAGCCCGTTGCAGCTAAATTTGCGGCCGCCCCGGAAGGGTCACCCTAAAGGGGCTGTTTAGGCTGGGGTAGGCGGGTAATCAGGCTCGACGTATCCCAGCGGCCACCGCCTGTTTTCTGTACCTCGGCATAAAACTGGTCTATCAGGGCTGTGCCGGGTACGCTGGCTCCGTTTCGCCGGGCTTCGTCCAACACCAACCCTAGGTCTTTGCGCATCCAGTCAACTGCAAAACCGAAGTCAAACTGGTTGCTAACCATGGTGCGACCGCGGTTTTCCATTTGCCAGCTTTGCGCAGCGCCTTTGCTGATCACCGACAAGACCTTTTCCATATCCAACCCGGCAGTCTTGCCAAAAGCGATGGCCTCAGAAAGGCCCTGCAGTACGCCGGCCACGCAAATCTGGTTCACCATTTTGCACAACTGACCTGCGCCAGAGGCGCCCATGTGCGTGGTCGCCTGAGCGTAGGCCTGCATGATGGGCTTGGCTCGGGCAAAGTCGGTCACGTCTCCGCCGCACATCACGGTGAGTATGCCTTGTACGGCACCGTTCTGCCCCCCTGAGACCGGCGCGTCCAAAAAATGCAGCCCGACGTTTCGTGCCGCGTCGTAAAGTTCACGTGCCACGTCGGCAGATGCCGTGGTGTGATCAACGCAGAGGGCGCCAGGCTTCATGCCGGAAAACGCACCGTCTTTACCGGTTAGTACGCTGCGCAGGTCGTTGTCGTTGCCTACGCAGCAAAAAACGACGTCTGCGCCTGCTGCTGCCTGGGCGGGTGTGGGTGCTGTAACGCCGTCAAACTCCGCTGCCCAGCGGCTGGCCTTTTCGGGTGAGCGGTTGTAAACGCAAACTTGATGGCCGGCCTTGGCCAGATGACCGGCCATGGGGTAGCCCATCGCGCCCAGCCCGATAAACGCCACTTTTAAGGGCGAGATGTTTTCGTAGCTTCGGGGTGCGATTGATGCTGACATGACAAGGCTCCGTGATGTCGTAGAAAGTTAGGCAATTTCGGTTATTCTAACGGCTCCATAGACTTGATCGCGGGGCTTTTCTTCGAAAGCGCCTGTGGTTTACCATATCGCCATGTTGCAAGATCTAGAATCTCTGGCCGCTCGTGTTGGCCAACTGGTTGAGCTTTCCCGTCGGCTTCAGTCGCAAAACGAAACGCTTGTTCAGCGCGCTACCCGTGCTGAACAAGAGCGTGATGCGCTGCGTGACCAGCTTAGCCAGCAAGCCATCGAATATAAAGACGTTGCCGCTCAGGCTGCGCGTCATCAGGCCGAAATGGATGCCCTGCGGGCGCAGGCCGATGCCGAGGTTCACAGCCTGCGTCAGCAGGCCGCTCAAATCGAATCCAGCCTGCGCGCACAAGCCGACAGCGCTGTGGCCCAGCTCAAAGAGCAGCTCGAACGCCAGCAAGCCGAGCAGGCTGCAGTCCGGCAAAACCTGCAAGCCAGCCAGTCCGAAACCTCCAGCCTGCGTCAAGCCGTCGAGTCCGCTCGGCAGCGTATCGACGCCGTACTTATGCGCCTGCCCGGCGCGCCTCAGGAGTAACCCCGCATGGAACGCGTCGATGTTTCAATTTTGGGCCGCGATTATTCCCTGGCATGCTCGCCCTCCGAAAAAGATGATTTGCTCTCTGCCGTCCGATTTGTTGATCAGCGCATGCTGGCCATCAAAGGGTCTGGTAAAATCTCAAGCAATGAACGCATTGCCGTTATGGCAGCCATTCAAATTGCTGCCGAACTTTTAGCCATGCGGGCCCCAGACGGGCCATTGGGTGAAGTCGCCGTTGGCGACTTTAAACGTCGCCTCGAAGATATGCATCGCCAGCTCGATCTGGTTTTGCCCCAACAGGCGGCCCCCAGTAATTAGTTAGCACCAAATTTCAAGCCAGGCCCGGTATTTACATACGGTTTCGGTAAACAGCCGTTTTATCTACTAAGCTGTGGCTTGTACAAGTTAGTCCCTGCAGTGTTCGTGACTTGACCTTACATTTCTTGAACCAATGCTTATGGCATTAGGTTGCCGGATTGACAAGTAGGAGTGAACGTCTTAACTGACGATCCCGAAACTTGACTGAAGGCGACCACCTTGAACCCTCGGTTCCAGGATGCCGGTCTTGACGGCACAGGCGGGGCATTTTTGAAGACAGGCCCGCATTAATGCGGGCCTGTCTATTTCGGAGCTAACGCATGTCTTACTTGTTTACCTTGGCTAAGCCTTTTTCAATTGCCCCGTTGGTATTAAGCGCCGCCCTTGCGGTCGTGGGTGCGCCCGCCGCGGTCGCCCAAAACATAATGCCCGAGGCGCCTGCGCAGGTTCGCAGCGGCCAATTGCCAATGGCAACCCTTAACGCCTCGGCCTCGTCGCAGGTCAGCCAAGACACCATAAAAATCACCCTCGCAGCGCAAGTAGCAGACGCCAGTCATCAGGCGGTCAGCAGTCAGTTAACCCAAGCGCTCGACAGTGTCGTCAAACAGGCCAAAGCCGTCAGCTCGGTTAAAACTTATTCGGGCAATTACCGTGTTTGGCCGCTCACCAACGACGAAGGGAAAATCACCGGTTGGCAGGGGCGTGCTGAAGTCATTCTTGAATCAACCGACTTCGGCGCGGCTTCGGGTTTGGCCGGCAAGCTCTCCGAGCTTATGCCTATTGCCAACTTGCAGTTCTCTGTTTCCCCGCAATTAAGGGCGAAAGCGGAAGCCGACTTGCTCAATGACGCTGCTCAGGCGTTTAAGGGGCGTGCCCAAGCCGTCTCGCAGGCGTTTGGTTATCAGGGGTTTCGTATTAAAACTTTGTCGCTCGATGGCGGCGGCGCCGAATACACGCCCATGCCGCGCATGATGATGGCAGCTAGCGCCGATAAAATGGCTGTGCCGCTCGAGGCTGGTGTGGAGACTGTTACGGTGTCTGTTCGGGGTGAGGTTTACTTGCTCGAAAATAAATAAGCAAGCCCAGGGCGATCATGGGCAGGCAAAGTAGCTGTCCCATGGTTAGCGACCCGAGTACTGGGCCCAAAAATGCATCGGGCTCTCGGGTGTATTCGGCTAAAAATCTGAATACACCGTAGCCCATCAAAAACAGGGCGCTCACTTGACCTGTAGCTCGGGGCTTGCGGGCAAACCACCAAAGCACGGCAAATAGCAGTATGCCCTCTAGCGCCATTTCGTAAAGTTGTGAGGGGTGGCGAGTTAGGTTGTCACCCAGTTGCGGGAACACCATGCCCCAAGGGACGTCGGTGGGGCGGCCCCACAGTTCGCCATTAATGAAATTGCCCAGTCGCCCCGTGGCTAGGCCCAAGGGTATTAAAGGGGCAATGAAGTCGCCTAATTCCAAAAAGGTTCGCCCCTTTTGGCGCGCCAATATAAACAGTACAACCAATACGCCGATCAGCCCGCCATGAAAAGACATGCCGCCTTGCCAGAGATAAAAAATTTCGATGGGGTTTTGCAGGTATTCGGCAGGCTTGTAGAACAGGATGTAGCCCAGCCTTCCGCCCGCGATGACGCCAATAACCCCGTAAAAAATGATGTCTTCCAGGTCGCGCAGGCTCAGGTCGGTTTTTCCGTGGTTGATTCTCCAACGGCCGGCCAGCCAAACCAAGCCAAAGCCAATAAGGTACATCAGGCCGTACCAGTGAATAGCGATGGGGCCAAGCTGCAGGGCGACGGGGTCAAATTGGGGGTGAACAAGCATGGAAAAGGGCCTTTAATCTTAGCGTCCGGCGCTGATAATTTGTTGGATGATAACGCGTTATCGTAGGCCGTTTCGGCGGCCTCGAAACTGTTTATGGCAGGTAGATTATGTATTTTCGCTTCGCAGTATTAAGCATAGGTTTAAGTTTGGCGGTGTATGCACCCGCGGGCGCTGCCCAAACGGTGGGCATTGGCCTTGCGCAAGCCAATAATTGCGTTGCGTGCCATCGTGTTGACGAGACCGAGGGTCGCAAGCGTCTGGGCCCCGATTTCGAAGTGGTGGCCAAGCGGTATCAGGGCAATGCTGCTGCCATCCCGCATCTGGCTACCAAAATTCGAAATGGTTCGCGTGGTGCCTGGGGGGCGGTGCCCATGCCTGCACAGTCTCACGTTAGCCAAGAAAATGCCGAACTGCTAGCCGCCTGGGTGTTGTCTTTGACGGGCGATGCCAGTGTCGGTTCAGGCCCGCATCTTGGCGACTCGGCCTCGTTGCCACGTTAACTAGTCGTGCATCGGCGCCCTTGTTACAGTAGTCTTTGCTGTAATTAATTAGAGCCGTGGTCGGCGAATCCCGTGGGCCACGTCCATTTCATTAAACGGAATCGCGTTCATGAGTTCATCCAAGACAACCGATGCTACACATGCCGGCGCTACGGCCAGCCTCGAAGAGGCCGTATTGGGCGGCGGTTGCTTCTGGTGTACAGAGTCGGTTTTTCAGTCGCTTCGTGGCGTTGTCGAGGTTAAGCCAGGCTATACCGGTGGCCATGTAGATAACCCCACATACGAGCAGGTGTGCGACAAGACGACAGGTCACATCGAAGTCGTGAAAGTGGTGTTCGACCCAGCCCAGATTTCTTTTGCTACATTGTTGCGCGTATTTTTTGCAACGCACGACCCAACAACACCCGATCAACAAGGCGCCGATATCGGCCCCCAATATGCCTCGGCCATTTTTTATCAGTCCGACGCGCAAAAAGAAACGGCGGCGCAAGTTATAGAAGAGGTGCAGACGCTATTGGGTCAGCCGGTCGTTACGCATCTTTTGCCGGCAGCGCGCTTTTGGGAGGCAGAGGTCTACCACCATAGTTACTACGCGCGTAATCCGTACCAGGGGTATTGTCAGTTTGTTATTGCCCCTAAGCTCGCCAAGCTGCGCCAATATTACGCCGATCTGCTGGCTGCGCCATAAGGTATTAGGCAAAGTGCCACTTTGCGGTGGTTGTGTAGCTATATAGTTGTGTGGGTTGTTTGGGTGGGTCGAGTCACAATTCCTTTCAAGCGGTTGCCCCCGCAAGGGTTCAGGCTTAATACAATAGGTTGTCGCAGGCGGAATTGCAGTAGTTTTTAAGTGGTGCTACAGCCAAATAATTGTCAGCCCAGTCGTAAACCGGCAGTTTTTGAACTATTTTGAATATTTTTCGCGGTTGACTTGCACACTTTAAAATAACCGTGCTATAGTTCGCCTCCTTTGCAGCACAGCCAATTCGGGTTTACCCGAATAGGCGGTAAAGCAAAGGGCGAGGCAGCAACTTTTTTTAAGCCGCGCAGTTGGGGTCCAGGTTCTGGGTTTCGGTTGTGGGGTTGGCCTGAATAAGGCGAGTTGTTCAAGTCGTGGTGGTGGTTTTAAGGAGTTGATTAAAAA
>NZ_NQMK01000012.1:0-57610 GCF_003788685.1 Pusillimonas sp. NJUB218 | reverse complement strand
GGCCCGAAAACGGGCCTGATCGGGGTGCAAACAACCCGAAAGTGGCGATGATTTGAGCAGTTTTTAACCATTTTTGAATACTTTGGTCATGAGGTCGATTTTTGGATGTTTGAAATCGAGTTCTTCAGACCTTCCTTAAAAATCTTTTTGTTTATTATCAAACATGGTGCTTGCGTTTATGCTGTTATAGCGTAAAGCAGGTAACACACTATAAATAAGCGGGGGCAAAAAATGGCGTGCCCCGGCATTGCAACCAGGCCCATACGCCACGCCAACGGAGTTGCCAGACATGACCGAACACACCAAAATCGACCACAGCATGGACAACCTGGACGACACCACGTCCAGCACTTCAGGCCCCACCGTGCTCGAAAAATCCAAGCCCCGCAGCGAAAAAATGGCCACCAACAAGGTCGAGTGCAATGCCTGTCCGGTCTTGTGCCAAATTACCGAGGGTCGCACGGGTGCGTGCGACCGCTGGGGTAACCATGATGGCCAATTGGTGCGTATCGATCCGGTCGTGCTCATGCGTCGTCTCGATGACTCGGGCCAGGCGGTGCGCGCAGAACCCCTCGCCTGCGAGGCCCCCGATTCGCTCACGACGCTGGAAATGCACGACATTGCCGAAGCTGATGTCGAAGATGCAAACAGCCTGTTCGTTACCGGCGTTGGGTCGGGTACGACCTACCCCGACTACAAACCCGCACCGTTCATCGTGTCGTCGCGTCAGCAAGGTGTCGATATGGTTACCGTCGTCACCGAAGGTATCTTCAGTTACTGCAGTTTCAAGGTCAAAATCGACACCGACCGCTATCTGGGGCCCGAGCAATCAAACGTGCGCTTTAAAGGCGAAATCGTCGGCCACGTCACCACGGCAGAATACGGTTCGCAAATGCTTTCGCTGGGTGGCGTACACCACTTAACAGGCGGCAGTAAAAAAGAAGGCCGTTTAACCTGCGACATGATGATGGCGCTGGGCAACAAGCAGGCGGTCGAATTGTCTATTGATGGCGGCGCGCAACTGGTTGTGCAGGCGGGTAAAGCCCCCATTGTCGATGGCGTCGAAGAAAAACGCATGCGCGTGGGCTGCGGCTCGGCCACGATTGGTATTTTTGCCAAGCAGTGGTGGAGCCATGTCGACGAGGTCATTGTGGTCGACGACCACATCACCGGGGTGCTGTCCGAGCACCAGGCCGGAAAGTGTCTCGATATCCCGCCGTCGGGCATCAAACTGAAAGGTCGAAAATCAACGCCGGGCCGTTACTTCCAGGTGGCCAATCCCGGCAATGGCTGGGGGGGCACCGACATCACCGACGCCCTGACCATTATTGAAGGCTGGGATGCCGACGTGGCCTGGCCGGGCCTGCGTCTGCTGATCACCTCGACAACCGGCGAGCACGCCGAATACTACGAGCTCGACGACCAACTGACGCCGCAGCGCAAGCCCATGCCCGAGGTCTTGCAAAAAACCGTCGATCGTATCGGCGAAAACTGCGAGCCCTCGATGTGCAGTGTCATGTTCCTGGGCGGGGCCGGTGGCTCGTTGCGTGCCGGCGTGACCGAAAACCCCATCTGGCTGACAAACTCCATCAAGACGGCGCTGGTCAATGTCACGTGCGGCGGCGCGCCGGCCTATGTGTGGTCCGGCGGCGGCATTACCGTCATGGTCGATGTCTTGCGTATGCCCGACAATTCATTTGGCTACGTGCCCACGCCGGCTATCGTGGCGCCCATCGAATTCTCGATGAAGCTCGACGATTACATTCGGTTGGGCGGCCATGCCGACGCCGTGCGCAAAATCGAAGACGTGGTCCAGCACGACCGTCATCGAATTATTGACTGGTTTGACCCCACCAGCCCCTGGGCACTGGGCCACAAACCTATGCTGGCCTAAGCGCGGCCGGTTATGACGCAGGCAGGCTATGGCGCCGTTCGGGCATTGCTGGATAACGGTTTACACCATTTCCAGCATGGCCCCATCGACCTGATTATCGGGTTCGATGGCGAGCCTGCGTGCGTGCTTGCTGGCGTTGAAGCTGCCTGGCAGCGCTTTGGCAGTATCTTGCCCGAGCTGGTCACTGAGCTGTCGCAATTGCGCCGGCCGGTGGGCGACAAAACCACCTTCCAAACCCCGGTGGCACAACGCATGGGCCATGCCTGCTGGCCTTATCGGCGCGGGTTTGTAACCGCCATGGCTGCGGTGGCGGGGTCGGTGGCCGACGAAATTTTGCAGGTCATTTTGCAGGCGGCTCCTGGTTTGCGCCGCGTATTCGTCAACAACGGCGGCGACATCGCGTTGTATCTTTCGCCCGAAGAAACCTACACCGTTGGTCTGGTCAGCAATATCGACCAGGTCAGAGTGACAGCATTGGCGGTGCCCACCATTGCCCCCGACGGCACATTAACCGTGCACGCCTCACAAGGCATTGGGGGCATTGCCACCAGCGGCTGGCGCGGGCGTAGCTTTAGCATGGGTATTGCCGACAGCGTCACTGTACTAGCGGCTACCGCTGCGCAGGCCGATGTGGCCGCCACCTTAATTGCCAACCAGGTCAATGCCGACCACCCGGGCATTACGCGGGCGCCGGCCAACACCCTGAAAGACGATACCGACCTGGGTGACCGCCGCGTAACCGTCGACGTAGGCCCGTTACCCGAAACCATCATTCGCCAAGCCCTGACACACGGCGTGCAAGTGGCGCGACAATGGCAGGCCGACGGTCTGATTCTGGGGGCGGTGCTGGTGTTGCAAGGGCACGTTGAAGCCGTCTTTCCCGCAATAACTGAGCCGTGCCGCTATGTTGCATAGCCTCATCAATAAACACTCATACGACCGAATTGAATAACGAAAGGATGTTCATATGTCAGATTTGATTGAAGTACGCCAAATACTTACGCAGGTAGAAACCATCTATCACGAAGGCGGTCCGGCAGCAGACAAACCACTGATTCGTGGCGCGGTAGCCGCTGTGCTTAAAAACCCGTACGCCGGTCGCTACGAACCCGATATCTTGCCCATGATGGACGAGCTCAACCCCGTCGGTCTCGAAATGGCAGAACGTTTGGTCAAAGCCATGGGCGTGACACCCGACGACATCGAAAGCTATGGCAAAGGGTCGATTGTGGGCGGCGGCGGCGAGCTGGAGCACGGTGCCCTGTGGCATGTGCCCGGTGGCTACGCCATGCGTGAATTGCTGGGTTGGAAGGGCGACCGCTCGGCTTACAAACAGGGTAAAAGTTCGGGCCCCAAAGGCCTTGAAGGCGGGCGCGCATTGTCGATTGTGCCGTCCACCAAAAAAGTCGGCGGCCCTGGTACACGCCTTGACGTCCCCCTTACCCACGTCACCGCCAGTTATGTGCGTGGCCACTTCGACGCCATGGAAGTCTACGTGCCCGGCGCGCCGGCCAGCGATGAACTGGTGTTCATCTTGGTCATGGCCACTGGCGGACGCATTCATCAGCGCGTAGGCGGCATGACGCCAGAACAAATCAGCAAATACGACGGCCTGCGCTAATTATTGGTGCAACCTACCCACTAAAACAGACAGCGCGTCAGGCCAATCATCATCCCCTGAGGCGATAAACGGAGAACACACATGACAGCAAAAATTCGCAAACTGGTCGTCTTTGTTGACGAAACCCGCATTGAAATGGGCAAGGCCGTTCAGCCAGCTACGCGTCGCGCCGTGGCTATGGCCGTGATTGAAAACCCCTTTGCCGGTAAATACCAGGAAGACCTGTCGGAACTGATGGCCATTGGTGAAGAGCTGGGCGGACTGCTGGGCGAGAAATGCGTACAGGCCTTGGGCATTACCCCCAACCAGGCCGAAAGCTATGGCAAGGCAGCCATCGTCGGCGAATCTGGCGAACTCGAGCACGCCGCGGCCATTTTGCACCCCAAATTGGGTGCTCCCTTGCGTAAAGCTGTTGAAAAAGGCGCAGCCCTGGTGCCGTCGTCCAAAAAAATGGGTACGGTAGGCAGCGCCATCGACGTCCCCCTGGGCCATAAAGATGCCGCTTACGTCCGCTCTCACTTTGACGCTATCGAGGCGCGTGTGTCCGATGCGCCTCGCGCCAACGAAATCGTTGTGGCTGTTGCTGTCACCGATTCGGGTCGTCCACTACCGCGTGTGGGCGGTATGACCAAAGACGAAATCAAAGGCGAAGACGGTCTGCGTTAATCTGGTCGTATCCCCAACGCGCGTAGCCTTTGTACGCTGCGCGCGGCGGGAAGCGAGCGTGATGCACGCGCCTTCCCGGCCCTAAGTCAAACAGTTCAGGAGACACAACATGGCCGTAGCCGCCGTTGAAGCCAAGTCTGGCAAGGTTGTTATCAAAAACATCGGGTTGCTGTTGTCGGGCGACCTTGAAAACCCCATTCTTGATGCCGACACCATCATTGTCGACGACGGGCGCATTGCGGCCGTTGGCAAGTACAAAGACTGCGACACCGAAGGGGCCGATCGCATCATCGATTGCCGAGGCACCACACTGGCGCCTGGGCTCATTGACTCGCACGTCCACCCGGTAGCCGGCGACTGGACGCCGCGCCAGAGCCAGCTGGGCTGGATCGACTCCACCCTGAACGGCGGCGTGACCACCATGATTTCGGCCGGCGAGGTGCACTACCCCGGTCGTCCTAAAGACATTTTGGGCCTGAAAGCTTTGGCCATTACCGCCCAGCGTTCGTTCGAAAACGCCCGCCCCGGCGGCGTCAAAGTGCTGGCCGGCGCACCGGTCATCGAAAAGGGCATGGTCGAATCCGACTTCAAAGACCTGGCCGATGCGGGTGTAAAACTGCTGGGCGAAATCGGCCTGGGCAGCGTCAAGGCCGGCGACGAAGCCGCGCAAATGGTTAAGTGGGCGCGCAAATACGGTATTCAAAGCACCATCCATACCGGTGGTCCGTCTATCCCTGGTTCGGGGCTGATCGATAAAGACGTCGTGCTAGAAGCCGATGCCGACATCATTGGCCACATCAACGGCGGCCATACCTCGCTGCCTTACAAACAGGTCTGTGAGTTGTGCGAGCGCTCGACCCGAGGGATCGAGATCGTACACAACGGCAACGAGCGCATTGCCATTTTGACGGCGCGACACGCCCACGAACTAGGCTGCCTGCACCGCGTTATTCTGGGTACCGACGGCCCCGCGGGTTCCGGTGTACAGCCGCTGGGCATCATCCGCATGATCGCCCAATTGTCCAGCCTGGCCGATATCCCCGCCGAAATTGCCGTGTGCTTTGCTACCGGCAACACCGCCCGCATGCGTGACTTGGACTGCGGCCTGATTGAAGTCGGCCGCGTCGCCGATTTCGTCATGATGGATCGCGCCCAGCACACCGCCGGCGAAACCTTGCTCGAAAGCATTCAGTTGGGCGACATTCCCGGGATCGGCATGGTCATGATCGACGGCATTGTGCGTTGCCAGCGTAGCCGCAACACCCCCCCGGCCGTCGAAGTGCCCGTCATCGAGAAGTAAGGAAACAGCATGTCTGCAGCATTGGAAGGGGTGGTTGTTCTAGATTTGTCCAGGATTCTGGCTGGCCCATGGTCAACCCAGAACCTGGCCGACCTGGGGGCCGATGTCATTAAAGTCGAGCGCCCCGGTCAGGGCGACGACACGCGCTCGTGGGGGCCTCCGTTCGTCAACACGGCCGACGGGCAGCCGCAAGACGCGGCGTATTACTTTTGCGCCAATCGCGGCAAGCGGTCTATTACGCTCGACTTCACCAAAGAAGCCGGGCGCAAAATCATTTTGGATCTTGCCGCCAAGGCAGATATTCTGGTTGAAAACTACAAAGTAGGTGGCCTGAAGAAATATGGCCTGGACTACGATAGCCTGGCCAAGGTCAACCCTGGCCTGATTTATTGTTCGATTACCGGTTTTGGGCAAGACGGCCCCTATGCTGAGCGCCCAGGGTACGACGCCCTGGTGCAGGCCATGGGCGGCTTAATGAGCATTACCGGCGAACCCGATGGCACCCCAGGTGGCGGCCCGCAAAAAGTGGGCGTGGCCGTCGTCGATGTCTTGACCGGGTTGTACGCGACATCGGCGATTCTGGCGGCCTTGTTTGCCCGTACCAAAACAGGTAAAGGCCAACATATCGATGTGGCCTTGCTAGATGTGCAGGTGGCGGCTCTGGCAAACCAGGCGGGTAATTTCTTGCTAGGCGGCAAGGTGCCGGCCCGTTTGGGCAGCGCCCACCCCTCTATCGTGCCTTACCAGCCGTTTGCCTGCGCCGATGGCTACGTTATGTTGGCCATAGGTAACGACACCCAGTTCGCCGCATTTTGCAATGCAGCGGGCAGCCCGGCCCTGGCGCAAGACGCGCGCTTTGCCACCAATGCCCAGCGTGTCGCCAACCGCAGCGTATTGGTGCCCATGCTCGAAGAACGCATCAAGTTAAAAACTATCGATCAATGGTGCGCGTTGGGTACCGAACAAGGTTTCCCCTGCGGACCCATCAATACCATTGACCGCGTTTTCGACGACCCACAGGTGCAGGCCCGTCACATGCGTGTCGATGTGCCATCTGACACGTATGGGTCGCTGGCCCTGGTCGCCAGCCCCATGAAGTTTTCGGGCACGCCCATTACCTACGACACACCACCGCCCACGCTAGGCCAGCACACCGAACAGGTACTGGGCGAACTGGGTCTCGACGCCGCCGCCATCGAAGGCCTAAGGCAGTCGGGGGTGGTGTAGCGCATGTAGGCTCGGGCCTAAAGTTTTCTGCTCAGTGCTTCCGTAGCCAGACGAAGCAAAGGCAGAATTTCGTCAATGCGCTCTTGTGTCATGCGTGAATTGGTTGCGGCTACAGTAATTGCGGCGATGGGTTTGCCTTTTTCATTGATGACAGGGAGCCCCATTGCCGTTACGCCGGGTACCGCACGGTTCCCGATCAACGCATAGCCTGATGCCTGCGCCTTGGTCCAGTGCTCCATAATGTGTTCCGGGCTCAGGTTGCCGTAGATCGTCAGCCTGGGCGCAACAGCTTGTGTAATTTCTAGTGCCTCACGCTCAGACAGCGCGCTTAACAACGCCAGGCCACCCGCATTAACGCCTAGTGGTTGCCGTGCGCCAACCGGAACTGCCGGAGTTTGAATGGGGTAGGGACCTTGTACCCTCGCCAGGCAAACGGCGTCATTACCGCTACGAACAAATAGAAAGGTGGTGTCTCCCGTTTGTTCGGCAAGTGCATTCAAGGTGGGGCGACAAATATCAACAAGATTGAATTGGTGCGTGGCGTTTAGCCCCAGCTCGAAGACCAACGAACCCAGTGCGTACCTCCGGCTTCCGGGATGTTGGGTCAACATGCCTTCTGCTACCAGTGCCTTCAACAAGCGATGTGCGGTAGGGCGCTCAAAATTCAGGGCTTTGGCAACATCGGCCAGCCGCATGCCGTCTGACGTACCGGATGCAATGAGTTTTAGCGCCTGCATCGCACGTCGAACGGTTTGTGCGCTAGTCCTGTCTGGCATGCTTGTCATCTTAGACGAAACCCTAATCAAGTCCATTTAATGAAATTAAATTGTAATGCGTTGACGCTTAATAAGTAGATCCATAGAATTTTTTAGATCCGCGGTTCAATATTATTCTGATATGTGAAATTTATGAGCCAAGACGCCCGTAGCCCGGCACAGCGCCTTCCGTACCAATCGATTCTCGATCGTCCCCAGTTGAAGTTGCCTGACCATGCCAGGGTTGTGGTCTGGCCTGTGGTTAACGTTGAAGACTGGGAAATCTCCCGGCCTATGGCCCGTCAGGTATTGCCTGCCCCGACCGCAGCCCCTGTGCTGCCCGATATTGCCAACTGGAGCTGGCACGAATACGGCATGCGTGTCGGCTTTTGGCGAATTAAAGCCGCGCTCGACAACATCGGTGCCAAAGCAACACTGTCTGTTAATGGCCGGGTTTGTGAAACCTACCCCGTGGTGGCGGGAGCTGCCCGCGATGCGGGCTGGGAGTTCATGGCGCACGGCTACATCCAAATGCCCACTCATCAAGTCGACGACCAGCCCTCCATGATTCAGCGCACAGTCGACACAATTAAAAAATTTACAGGTAAAGCACCTGTGGGCTGGCTTGGGCCGGGTCTCACACAAACTTTTGATACTGTCGACCACCTGGCGCGTGCGGGCATACGCTACATAGGTGACTGGGCTATCGACGATCAGCCCATGCGTTTCGACACTGACGCTGGATCTATGGTGGCTATGCCTTACACGGTCGAGCTAAACGATATCCCCATGATGGCGGTTCAGCATCATCAATCTGATGTCTTCCTGAAGCGCGTAACAGATACATTTGATCGCTTGTATCAAGAGGGGGCCGATCAGCCCCGGGTCATGTGCATGGCGGTACATCCGTTTTTGTCCGGTGTGCCGCATCGCATACGCTACTTCGAAGAGGCCCTGCAGTATGTCAATCGTCCCGGAGTTTTGTTCTGGACCGGGGAGCAACTGCTTGAGTGGTTTGAGGCGCAGTTGGCAGTTGGGGGCCAACCATGATTGGTAATTTTATCCAGGTCGCCAATGCTTTGTCGTTCTCGGCGTTGCTGTTCATTGTTGCCAGTGGGTTCACGCTTATTTTTGGCCTCTTGCGTGTGGTTAATTTGGCGCATGGCTCTTTGTATCTTATTGGCGGTTATGTCGGCATGGTTGTCGCTGTCGCCACCGGCTCATTCTTTTTGGCTTTTGTCGTCGCAGCCTTCGCCATTGCGGTCGTAGGCTATGGGCTTGACCGCTGGTTGCTCGAACGCGTCAAAGATACTGAACTTAAACAGGTACTGCTGACGTTGGGCTTTGCTATGGTGCTGAACGACCTGGCTCTGGTACTTTGGGGCGGTGATACCCGCACCATTCCGCTGCCCGACATGTTGCTAGGCGCGGTGCGCATGGGGCCGTTCTTTTACCCTAAGTATCGAATGATGGTCATCGTGGCCGGCATCGTTATTTTTGTGGCGCTGTGGTTCATCTATAACCGCACCAAGCTCGGAGCGCTCATTCGCGCTGGGGTCGACGACCGCGAAATGGTCCAGGCCATGGGTATCAATATCCGTCGTTTGTTTGTGCTTACCTTCATGCTCGGGTCTGCGCTGGCCGGGTTGGCCGGTACGCTAGGCGGTGCCTTTTTAACGCTGTACCCGGGCGCCGATGCCGAAATCCTGGTGTTCGCCCTGGCTATTGTCATTATTGGTGGCCGTGGCAGCTTGGCTGGTGCGGCCGTGGGCAGCCTGCTGGTCGGCTTCCTGGCCAATTTCGGGCAAATCTGGTTTCCCGAGTTCTCGTACTTCATTATTTTCGGGCCAATGGCTGTGTTGCTGGCGTTTCGTCCGCTCGGCCTTTTCGGAAGGGCATAGTCATGACTGTGAGTCCGGTTCTGCGTTATTCGCTCATTACTTTGTTGGCCGTATTCCTGCTTTCGGTACCCCACATCTTTGGCGAATACCCTAAAACACTGGTCACCGAAATTCTCATTTACGGTCTGTTTGCCATGTCCATCGATATTCTTGCGGGGTATGCCGGCCGCACGTCGTTAGGGCACGGGGCCATTTTTGGCACAGCTGGGTATGTTGTGGCGTACTACGTGGCGACGGTTAACGGCGACCCCTGGTTTGCCATGGTGCTGGGCTTAATTGCGGCTGTTGTGGTGTCAGCCATATTTGGCGCGCTGGCCGTACGCACCACCGGGGTGTACTTTTTGCTGCTTACCCTGGCCATGGGTATGGTGGTTTGGGGTGTGGCGTATCGCTGGACATCGGTCACCGGTGCCGAAAACGGCCTGCTTGGGGTTACGCGCCCTGAAGCGCTAACTAGCTTGGACACCTACTACTACTTCGTTCTGGCCGTGGTGGCCGTCATGGTGTTCATTATTCGCCGATTCGTCTATTCGCCTATGGGGCAGGCCTTGCGCGGCATCAAAGAAAGCGATACTCGCATGCGCACCCTGGGCTACAACGTGCCGCTTATTTTGGCCATCGGCTTTGTCATGTCGGGCTTCTTTGCGGGCGTTGCTGGCATCCTTATCGTTTATCTCAATAATTTCGTCAGCCCAAACAGTGTGGCTTTGGCATTGTCTACCCAAGGTTTGCTCATGGCCATCTTGGGAGGGATCGGTACACTTTGGGGCGGCTTCGTCGGGGCCGCAGTCATCATTTTGCTTCAAAACGTGGTCAGCTTTTACACCGAACGCTGGATGACGATTTTGGGTTTGCTATTTGTATTAACCATGCTGTTCGCACCCGAAGGTCTGCTGGGTAAAGGTCGGGTGCTGTCAGCGCGTTGGTTCAAGCGTTCATCGGAGTCTTGATTTCTCAGTAGCGGCATCACATCAATTGAACCCCAGGAGGTCCATCATGAATCGTCGTCGTTTTTTACAAACAGCCGGCGCAGCCGGTACGCTGGCTTTAGTGTCAGGTAACTTACGTGTTGCATTGGCTCAATCTAACGGGCCGATTCGTATTGGGCTGCTGGCGCCATTAACCGGGACGGCCGCTTCTGCAGGCCGAGAGTTGGTGGATGGTTGGAACCTATACTGGCAGCAAGCCGGCCTTGACCTGGCCGGGCGCAAAGTCGAGGTCATTGTTGAAGATGATGCCTCAAGCCCCGATACCGCATTGCAAAAGGCGCGCCGCCTTGTGCAGCAGCAGAATGTACACATGCTGGTGGGTAATGTGTTGGCCAACACCGGCCTGGCAGTAGCCGAATACGCAAAAACTACCGGTACCCCCTACTTCATGCCTGTGGTTGCCGCCGACGACCTGACCCAACGTACACGTATTCCCAATGTTTTGCGTGTAGCGGGCTTTGCGGCCAGCCAAATGACGCGCCCGCTGGCCGACTGGTGTCTTAAGCAGGGCTACAAAAAGGTCGTGACTATCGGCCAAGACTACACGTTTGGCCACGAGCAGGCCGGCGGGTTTATCCAAAACTTTACCCAAGGCGGCGGGACCTTGGTCGGACAATTATGGCACCCCCTGAATACGGCCGATTTCAGCCCCTACCTTGGGCAAATTCCGTCGTTCTCGCCAGATGTCGTGCTGGCCATTGAAACCGGCGCCGATGCCGCGCGCCTGCTGCAGCAATGGACCAACTTCGCCATGAAAGACCAGTTCCCGCTGGTTACGTCGCAAAACACAACAGACCAATCTATCATTCGCAACCTGCGGCCGGCCGAAGCCTTGGGTATTGTGTCATCGGCTCACTACGCCGAGGGTGCTGACGACCCGGCGGTTCAGCAGTTTGTAGAGGCTTACGAAAAGGCCTACAAAATCTTGCCGGCAATTTTCGCCGCCGAAGGCTTTACGGCCGCACTCTGGATTGCCGATGCGGTTAAACAAGTGCAGGGCAATGTCGAGCAAACTGATGGCTTCCTGACTGCTGTCAAGCAGGTAAAAATCCCCGAGAGCCCGCTCGGCAAGAACCTGTCCATGGATGAGTACGGCAACCCTATTTACAACATCTACATTCGCAAGGTGGTCCAGCGGCCTGACGGAAAAATGGTGAATTCGGTGATTGATTCATATGCCAATGTGTCGCAGTTTGGCAATCTTGACCCCGAAACCTACATGAAGCAGCCGCCATTCAGCCGTAACTTCCAGGGCGTTACAAAATGACAAATGGTGTGTCGTCCAGGCCAGCGGGTACGCCGGCTCTTGTGCTTGAAGGCGTGGGTCGAAGCTTCGGGGGGCTACGGGCCGTCAACGAAGTCAATCTGACGGTAGCCGCCGGCACTACGCACGTTGTTATCGGCCCCAACGGGGCCGGTAAAACAACGTTGTTTGCGCTAATTTCCGGCGAGCTTGCGTTGTCGTCCGGCAGTATCAGCCTTTTCGGCGCCAATGTGTCGAAGTGGTCGGCAACACGCCGGGCATTGTCTGGTATTGGGCGAACCTACCAAATTACCAATGTCTTGGGCGGCTTAACGGTCGAGCAAAATATTTTATTGGCGTTACGCGGCAAGCACCCCATCAAGTATTCGTTGTTTGGCAGCGCGAAGCCATCGCAGCGTGAAAACGAGCGCATCGACGAGTTGCTGACACGTTGCAGCATTGGTGCGTTTCGTCATACCAAAGCATCGGCCATGTCTTACGGCCAGCAGCGTCAGCTCGAGCTGGCTATTGCCCTGGCTTGCGACCCCATGGTGTTGTTGCTAGACGAGCCAGCGGCGGGTTTGTCGCCGGCCGAGCGCGGGCCAATGGCCGATATCGTTCGGCAACTACCCGACGACCTGACGGTGTTGCTGATCGAGCACGATATGGAGCTTGCCTTGGGGCTTGCCGACAGGGTGACCTGCCTGCATTTCGGTGAGGTACTGGCCGAAGGGACACCCGCAGAAATTCGCGCCAATCCGCAGGTGCAAGACGTTTACTTCGGAGCCGCAGAGCATCATGCTTGAAATTGTTAATTTACACAGTAACTATGGCGAGGCCATTGTGCTGCGAGGCGTTAATCTGTCTGTTCCTGCGGGGCGGGTAACGGGTTTGTTGGGGCGTAATGGCATGGGCAAAACGACGCTTATTCGCTCCATCATGGGCTTGACGCCGCCTACGGTCGTTAAAGGGTCAGTTAAATTCGGTACAACCGAACTTGTCGGACGCGAGCCCGATCAGGTCGCTGGTTTGGGTATTGGCCTTGTGCCGCAAGGGCGCCGGCTTTTCCCCTCGTTAACCGTGGTCGAACACCTCGAAATCTGTCCGCGCCGCGACGCACCGGCGGGGCGCAGCGCCTGGACAATAGACAGGGCCTTCGAGCTTTTCCCGCGTTTGGGCGAGCGGCGCAAGCATCGGGGTAATCAGCTTTCGGGGGGCGAGCGCCAGATGCTCGCGATTGTGCGTGCCCTGATGAGCAACCCCGATTTATTGCTGATGGACGAACCCACCGAAGGCTTGGCGCCGGTCATGGTGCAGCACGTCGAAAACGCGGTTCGAATCTTGCGTGACGAAGGCCTGACGGTACTATTGGTAGAGCAAAACCTAAGAAGCGCGCTGTCACTGATAGACAGCGCAAACATCCTTGAAACCGGTGTCCTTGTGTATTCGGGTACCGCCCAAGACCTCAAAAATAGTCCCGACATCCTGCAACGCCACCTGGGCGTTTAAGGCTTCTTCAGCACCGCAGAAAACTACGCAGTCAATGTAATCGTTAGGCGTTTGCCCAGCGCGTGCGCAGCGCTGGTCAGTGTTGCCAATGTCAGGCTTGTGTCGCTCGCATCAAGCAGGCGGTTGAGGGCGGCACGGCTGGTCTTCATGCGTTCGGCCATTTCGGTTTTTGTAAGCCGCTGCGCTTTCATTTCCTGGCTAATTTGCCATGCAATCACGCGTTTTGCGGCAATGGCAGTGGTTTCCTCAAGCGTGCCTTCAGTGGCCAGGAAACTGTCAAAATCGCTGCCAATGTGCTTGTTCATAATGCATTCCTGATTTGTTTTAAACGATGCGTTGCAATGGCTAGCTCTTTGAGCGGTGTACTTTGGGATTTTTTAATAAACCCATGTAGTAGCACAATGGTTTGGTTGACGATCGTAAAAAATATGCGTGCGATGCGTCCGTGCAGGTGCGTACGCGTTTCCCATAAGCCATCCGCTATTTTTCTGACTAAAGGCATGCCAAGGGGCCAGCCCAACTGGATTGTTTTAATGTCGACGCCGATGGCTCGGCGATCTTGGGCATCGAATGTTTGCAGCCAAACTTTGACGGGCTCGGTGCCGTTCTGGGTTGCATAGAAACGGACAGACAGACAAGATGTGAACACCAATTGTACCTTTTTTAGTACGTCCCGAGTAGGGGAGGGTGTTCAGTCTTGCATCCGCTTTAACGCGACGCAATGCGCGCATCTACGCGTAGATTCGAATGACCGTCAGGGCTTCTTCAGCACCGAGTTCAGTAATAATTCGCTGATGTAGTTGCCCCATCGCTCGATTTCGGCAGGATCCATCAGGTCGGCGTTCAGGAAAAACGAGAACGTGTAGCGGTTGGAGATGTAAAAGTACCCCAGTGCCGTCATGGCCATGTAAAGGTGCTTGCTGTCTACGTCCTCACGGAAAATGCCCTGGCGCTGACCCTCCTCGATGACATTGCGCAAAATCGAAATCGCTGGCCCCGAGTACTGGTCGGCGCTTTTTGATTTGGCAATATGTTTGCCCTTGTTCAGGTTCTCGGAATTGAGCAGCACAATCAGCTCGGGGTTGTCGATGTAGTAGCGAAACGGGAACTGAATGATGGTGCGTAGGGCCTGCACCGGGTCGGTCATGTCGAGTTTCAGGTTTTTCTCGGCCTCGAAAACATCTTTATAGGCCTCTTCAAGCACCGCTACAAACAACTTTTCTTTACTGCCAAAGTAGTAATAGATCAGGCTGTCGTACGACTTGGCGGCTTTCGATATTTTTTCGACACGAGCGCCGCCATAGCCATCGCGGGCAAAAATCTTTTTGGCCGCCTTCAGGATATTGGCCCGCGTAGTTTGCGCCGAACGCGAACGTCCGCGCTTTGGCGGCTCGTCTACCTCGCGTGCGCTGGCTGCAAGGTCTATGGTTGAAGCTGCTGCGTCGGGGTCTTTTCGTGTCATTGCCGATATGAAATGTTGAAACGTTCAGCCGCAAGTTTACTGTGCCCAGCACCTTAACAAAAAATATTTTGCACAGTATTGAATTTATGATTATGATTGGATTAATGTAGTGAATACTCAATAAATTAATTTCACCTGGCAAGGTGGACCGGAGGACATCATGGCTGAATACGTATTAAACACGTGGTACCCCATTGCTTGGTCGCGCGACATCACGCAAAGCCTGGCGCAGCGCCGCATTGTTGAAAAAGACGTGGTCATGTACCGCAATACCCAGGGCAAGGTGGTGGCCCAGCTAGATATTTGCCCGCATCGCATGCTGCCGCTGTCGCATGGCAAGCTCAAGGGCGATGTCATCCAGTGCGGTTACCACGGTATGGAGTTTGATTGTTCAGGCAAGTGTGTGCGCATTCCCGGCCAAGACAAAATACCGGCAGGTGCCAAGGTCACTACTTACCCCACACACGAACACATGGGTCTGGTCTGGATCTGGATGGGCGATGCCGACAAAGCCGACCCCGCCAAGGTGTACGACCTGCCGCAATACCACGACCCGGCCTGGCAGGCCGTTGAGGGCGACGCCCTGCGTATTGAATGCAACTACCTGAACCTGTGCGACAACCTGTGCGACCCGTCGCATGTAAGCTTTGTGCACTTGACCACGCTGGGCAACGCCGCCAGCGAAGATGTCCCTGTTCAGTCAGAGCGCACCGAAAACGGTGTGCTGACCTGGCGCTGGGTGCTTGATGCGCCCGCCATTCCGCTTTTCCAGAAATTCGGCGGCTTTACCACCAATGTCGATCGCTGGCATTACTACCACTACACCGCGCCCAGCATCGCGGTTATTGACTTTGGCACCGCCAAAACCGGTACCGGTGCACCCGAAGGCAACCGCGACGATTGCATTCAAATTTACGCCTGTCACTTCATGACCCCGGTTGACGAAAACACGGTCATTGACCACTGGTTGCACGTTAAAAACTTCAAGGCCGACGACGACACCAACAAGGCCATGTCGGCGTCCTTCCGCGAAGCATTTTCCGAAGATAAGGTCATCCTAGAGGCCATTCATAAAAATGAAAAAGCCTACCCAGACTTCAAGCCAGTACTGCTGAACCTGGATGCCTCGGCCGTACGTATGCGTCGTCTGGTCGACTCGATGATCGACGCCGAAAAAGCCGAGCGCCAGTCTGTAAAAGCGGCCTAACAAAGGCAATACCCAACAAAGGATCCACAGAATGAAACCCATAGACCCCGATTTTCCCTTCTTGCTGGGCTGTAACGGCCGTGGTGCGCAGGCCTCGTCCATGTCGCGGCCTGTGTCACTTGAAGAGCACAGCATCGACGAGCAGTTCCGGCTGGTTAAAGAATCGGGTGTCTTTGATTATTTCGACCGCATCCCCTTGCGCAGCAATATCGACGACTACCGTAAAGCGATCGAGAAGTACGATCTGCCGGTACATACGGCCAGCTGGTTCTACATGCTGGGTCGTGACGACGCTTTGCTTTCAGACAACCTGAAAATCTGCGCCGAAATTGGTGCCAAAGCGCACAACATCATGACCTTTACGCATCATGCGCAAGGTCATGTGCTGTCAGATCAGGAAATCATCGACCATTACCTGCAGGTTTACGACGAAGGTATGAAACAGGGCGTGGCGCCTGTATTCGAGCTTCATGTCAATATGTGGAACGAATCTTATGCGCGGGTTACGCCCATTGCAAAAGCCATTCAAAGCCGCGGCATTCCGTTCAACTTTAACGTTGACTATAGCCACGTTGCCTTCAAAATCGGTAACCCCGAAGAACTGGATATTTCTGAGTGCCGCGAAGCGGTTGAGTCTGGCCAAATGAAGCTCGACCCGTTCGAGCCTGGTTCGTTGCTGGAAGAGTGGCTGAGCCTGAACATGGTGACCTGGACCCAGTTGCGTACGGTGGGCCCCAATCAGCCCAAGAACCTTTGGTATAAAAATGAAGACGGCAGCTACGCGCGGGGCATTCAATACCCCATGACCCGCCCCGCGCCAGGCGAATGGCATTCGCAGTGGCATGCCTACTTGCTAGAGCCTTCGAAAGAAGCCATTCGTATGGCCATGCGCTACCACATCACCCACCCCAACAGCCCGTTGCGGTATATCACGACCGAAATGATCAACCTACCCGATTACGGATTGGCGGCCAAATACAACCTGTTCGAACAGAACGTGGCATGCGCAAAATTCATTCGCCAAGCCTGGAAAGAAATCAAGGCCCTGCACGCCGCCGGTCTGGTGACCTGGCCGGCGGTATAGCGTTTAGAGGCCGAATGCCTGCCAGCACTTCGGCCAATGCTTCCTTTACGCACGCTTCGTCGTAACGAAGTTGAAGACTGGTCCAGAACTCATCGGAAGTGCCAAAAAATTTTGACAGCCGAAGGCCTGTGTCTGCAGTGATAGATCGTTTCCCAACGACAATTTCGCCTATTCGCCGCTGCGGCACGCCGATTTCTTTGGCCAGACGGTATTGCGTAATACCTAACGGCTTTAGAAACTCTTCCATCAAAATTTCGCCCGGCTTGGGGTAGGGGACGTCGCGCATAAATAGCCTGCTAGTGGTAATCAACAATTTCGACCATTTCGGCATGGCCGCTATTCCAAATAAAACAAATGCGCCATTGGTCGTTAACACGAATACTGAACCGGCCTTGCCTATTGCCGGCAAGTGCTTCGAGCCGGTTGCCGGGTGGGGCGCGTAAGTCGTCAAGGCTGCACGCGCCGTGTATAAGTGCCAACTTTCGTATTGCCACTGTTTCGATGTTTGAAAACTTGGCGACACGAGTGCCTTCAAACAATGCAGCTGTGTATTTGCATGCGAATGACTTGATCAAAATAGTAACGTATCACAATAGTATTGTAAATCGATAGTATTGGGCTGCGTTAATAGTGAAGTGCGCTGTAGCATTTAAGTGGCAGCACCCGGCCCAGCCCACACAATGCCCGAAGCCCCCGCCCGAAACCAGCCTCGGCTGGGCATGTTTGTCCGGGTAATCCCCTGCCACAAAAACCCCGCTAATCCGCATTTACCCTTATTGCTGATTGCCTTGCAAATACCGTACCTTAGAAAAAAGTATATGCAAGTGCATACAATTAACCAGCATGGAGTCGGGTATGAAAATTGCAGTTTTAGGCGGTGGGCATGGGTGTTACGCGGCGGCAGCCGACTTGAGCGAAGCCGGGCACGAGGTGAGTTTGTGGCGACGCGACGCGGCCGCTTTGCAGCCCGTTATTGACAGCGGCTGCATCACCATCAAAGACGACGACGGCCAGCGCGATATCCGCATTGCGCATGCCACCGCCAACATTGGCGACGCCATCAAGGGCGCCCAGTTAATCGTTATCCCTTCGCCGGCCATTGCACAAATGGACATTGCCCTTGCCATGGCACCCCACTTAACCGACGGGCAAGTGGTGTACCTGCCGCCTGGCACCTTCGGCAGCTACTTAATGGCCGAAGCGGTAAAAGCCGCCGGCAACAAGGCCGAAGTGACCTGGGCCGAAACCGGTACCTTGCCCTGGTTGGTGCGCAAGCACGGCCCCAACACCGTGGCCATCACTACCCGCGCCACCCGTTTGCCTACGGGCGCTTACCCCGCCAAGCGCTCGGCCCAGGCACTTGACGTTATCGGCCAGGCCTTCCCGGTGGTCGAGCCCTGCGAAGACGCCATGTCGGGCGCGCTCATGAATGCCGGCCCCATCATCCACCCGCCGCTCATCATCATGAACGCCGCGCCCCTGCAGCACTTCGAAGCCTGGGACATTCACAACGAGGGCACACAGCCCGCCGTGCGTTCGGTCACCGACAAGCTCGACCTGGAACGCATTGCCATTCGCGAAGCCATGGGCTATGCCGCCCCGCACTTCCCGCTGGCCGATCACTACAACAGCGACAACTGGATGTACGGCGACGTACACAAAAAACTGGTGAAAAGCGGCGACTGGCGCGAACACATTGACCTGCACAGCCACCGTTACATGACCGAAGACACTATGCTGGGCTTGTCTTTCCAGGCGTCGGTAGCCGATTGGACAAATACGGACGCGCCTATCAGCAAAGGCTTGCTGGCCATTGCCGGCGGTATTGTCGGCCAAGACTTGCGCAAAGGCCCCCGTGCCCTGCCCACCATGGGCCTGGCCGGCCTGAACAAAGCCGACATGCGCGAACTGCTTTACCAAGGTAAGGCCTAGCATGGCGCCCAACAACATGACAGCACAAACACAAGCGCCGGCCATTGTGGCCATTGGCGCCGGCCGCATGGGGCGGGGCATTGCCGTGGCGTATGCCGTTCGGGGCCAAAGCGTGGTTATTGTCGACTTCAAACCCCGCAGCACCGAACAGTTTCAGGCGCTGCAAAACGACATTGACCAAGAGCTGAACACCACGTTGCAACAATTGGCCGACCTGGGCATGTTCAGTGCCGACCAAGTCGCGCAATATCGTGCCCGTATCAGTGTCGTCAGTCTGGGTCAGGCCGCTCAGGCTTTGGCCGGCGCACGCATTATTTACGAAGGCGTGCCCGAAACGCTCGACGCCAAACGTGACGCGCTGGGCCGCATTTGCCAGGCCGCCCCGGCCAACGCCATCATCGCGTCAACCACGTCCACCATGCTGGCATCCGACCTGGCCGCGATGGTCACCCACCCCGAGCGTTTCATGAACGCCCACTGGCTGAACCCGGCCTACATCATCCCGTTGGTAGAAATCAGTGCTCACGACGCCACCAGCACCGAAGCCCTGGATGCCCTGAAAAACAGCCTGAAAGCCATCGGCAAAGTCCCCGTTCAGTGCGGCTGCACCCCCGGCTTTATTGTGCCGCGCTTGCAAACCCTCATCATGAACGAAGCGGCCCGCATGGTTGAAGAGGGCGTCGCCACTGCCGAGGAAATCGACCTGGCCACCCGCTACGGCCTGGGCTTCCGGTTTGCCAGCATCGGCGTCCTTGAGTTTATTGATTACGGCGGCAACGACATCCTGTATCACGCCAGCCGTTACCTTGCCGACAACCTGGACCCCACCCGATACACCGCCCCGGACATCGTCCAGCGCTATATGCACGAAGGCAAAATCGGGTTACGGTCGGCAAGCGGGTTTTTGTCGTACGAAGGGGTTGATTTAAACGCGTACCGGCGCGACGTGCTGGCACGTACCCTGGGCATGCTGCGGCATTTTGGTTTAGACCAAAGCATTCCTTCCACAACAGTAAAGGAAACAGGCAATGAAAACTAAAGTCAAAGCATTACTTGCATCGACCGCCGCCGCTACCCTGGCCGCGGCCGCCAGCGCCCCAGTCATCGCGGCCGATGTGCCCGAGCTGCGCGTGGGTTGGACAATTCCGGCCGAAGAAGCCAAATACTTGATGATGAAACGCCCCGAGCTCTTTCCTGACCTGGGCAAAAAATACAACATCAAATGGACCCAGTTCCAGGGGACATCGCCCATGGTGCAAGCCATGCGCGCCAACGTGCTCGATTGCTCCACCATGGCACCCATGTCGATGGCCCAAGGTTATATCGAAAGCGGCTTGAAGCCCTACATTGTGGCGCAGCATGCGGCTGAAGAACCCGGTAGCTTCTCGGTGTATTGGGCCGTTAAAGAAGACAGCCCCATAAAAACCGCGCAAGACCTGAAGGGCAAGGTCATTGGCACCAACGCATACGGCTCGGGTGTTTACTACCACATGCTGTTGTGGCTCAAGAAAAACGGCCTCGACCCAGAAAAAGACGTGAAAATCGTTGAAACCGGCTTCCCGCCCTCGGCCGACGCCATCCGTTCTGGCCGTGTCGACGCAGGCCCCATGGTGCCCCCGTTCACCGTCTTGAACGAAGAAAAAGGCGGCCTGCGCCCCTTGTTCAAATTGTTGGACGTGCAAAACCCCAACGTGCAGATTTTTGAAGGCTGCAACCAGGACTACACCAACGCCAACCCCGAAGTGGTCAAGGCGTATGTAAAAGACCTGGAGCACGCGATGGCCAAGCTGAAAGAAAACCCCGCTCTGGCCGCTGAAGTTACTTCTGAAATTACCCGCGCCCCGGCTGCTGTGCTGTCCAAGTACCTGCTCACGCCCAAAGATTTTCATCGCGAGCCCAGCATGAAGCCCAACATCGCGGCCATTCAAGAAACCTTCAACCTGTATCACGACGCCGGCTTCCTTAAACAGAAGCTCGACATCAAAGACTTTGTTCGTGAAGACATCATCGCACCGGTAAAGTAAATGATCACCATCGACCACCTGGGTAAAACGTTCAAAACCGCGCGGGGCACCGAACACGCGGCCCTGCTCGACATCGACCTGCACATTCCCGACGGGCAGTTTGTCTCTATTCTGGGCCCCAGCGGTTGCGGCAAAAGTACCCTGCTGTACATGGTGGGCGGCTTCGAGCAGCCCTCGCGTGGCAGCATCAAGGTCGATGGGCGTCTGGTCACTCAACCCGGCCCCGATCGCGGGCCCGTCTTTCAGGAATACGCCTTGTTCCCCTGGAAGACGGTGCTGGGCAACGTGGCGTACGGCCTGCGTGAGCAGGGCGTACCCAAGGCCCAGGCCGAGGCCCGCGCCATGGTCTGGCTGGAAAAGGTCAAGCTCGACAAATACGCAAATTTTTACCCGCGCGAATTGTCGGGCGGCATGCGCCAGCGCGCCGCCATTGCCCGCACCCTGGCCTACGAGCCTGGCATCTTGCTGATGGACGAGCCCTTTGGCGCGCTTGACGCCCATACCCGCCTGACTCTACAGGCCGAATTGCTGACCCTGTGGGAACAGTTGCGCAACACCGTGCTGTTCGTGACCCACGCCGTGGACGAAGCCGTGTACTTGTCGGACCGTGTCATTGTGCTGACCGGCAGCCCAGGTACCGTGCGCGAAATTATCGACATCGACCTGCCGCGACCCCGCGTGCGGTCAGAACTACTGGTTAACCGCAAATATCAAGACTACATCGTGCATCTTGAAAGCCTGCTGACCGGGGAGCACGCATGAGCCAGGCCGCCCAACGCCCCACGCGCTGGTACGAAAACCCCTTTGTCGGGGTGATCATGGCCGTGCTGCTGATGGGCCTGATCTGGTCGGCCGCTGCACGTATGCTGGGGTTCAGTTCGTTTCCTGGCCCCATTGCTGCCGTCAAAGAACTACGCTTTATTGTCGTTGACCCCGGCGCTTTGTGGGCCATTGCCCAGTCGGTGGGCCGTATGTTTACCGGCTACTTCTGGGCCTTGCTCTTTGCCATCCCGTTAGGGCTGGCCATGGGCCGCAGTCGTGCCATGTACCAAGCCTTTTACCCCTTGGTGTCGCTGGCTTACCCCATGCCCAAGGCCGCTCTCATGCCTATTCTTATGCTGTGGTTTGGTCTGGGCAGCTTTTCAAAAATTCTGGTCATCGCCATGGGCGTTAGCCTGCCCGTGCTGTATCACAGCTACCAGGGCGCGCTTCGGGTCGAAAAGAAACTGGTCTGGACAGCGCAAGCCATGGGCATGGGGCCGGTGGGCCGCTTGTTCAAGGTTGTGCTGCCCGCGGCTTTGCCCGAAATCATGATCGGCTGCCGGGTGGGCGTCGTCATGGCCTTAATTGTGATGGTGTCGTCCGAAATGATTGCCCGACAAGAGGGCGTGGGCAACTTGTTGTTTACATCAATGGACATGGCTCAGTACGAAACGGTGTACGCCGTCATACTGGTGCTGGCGGTGTTGGGTTTTGTGCTTGACGCCCTGTTCGAACGCGTGCGCCGCTATTTAACGCGCTGGGCCGACAATAACCGGGGGGTATCATGAACGCCGCCGTCATGGGGTGGGGGCGCCTGTGCATTTCGCCCCTGTTTGTATTAATAGTGTGGGAAGCCGTATGCCGCGCTGGCATGATCGAGCCACAACTGCTGCCGGCGCCCACCGACATTATCGCCCGCCTGTTTACCCTGGCCGGTCAGGCCGACTTTTGGGCCAACTTTGGCATTACCGTTTACCGGCTGGTAGTGGGGTTAAGCCTGGCCATTGTCCTGGGGATTGGGCTGGGGCTGGTCGCGCAGCTGTCGCGCCTGGGGGCCGCCTTATTAGATGCCTTGGTTCGCTTGCTGGCCCCCATTCCAAAAATTGCGTTGTACCCGGCCCTAATTCTTATTTTCGGGTTCGAAAACAGCTCAAAAATAGCCCTTGTTGTGGCAGACGCCCTGTTCCCGGTGCTGATGGCCACCTGGTCGGCCGCCCGCGCCGTTGACCAGAAACTGATCTGGTCCGCCCGTGCCGCCGGCACCTCGCGCGCCGCCTGCCTATGGAAGGTGACGCTGCCTGCTATTGTGCCAACCGTACTGGCCGGTGTGCGCGTAGCCGGTGTTATTGCCTGCGTGGTGGTGTTCTTGGCCGAAATGATCGCCTCGACCGACGGCTTGGGCCACATGCTGACAGTCGCCGCGCGCGCCTACCGTACGCTAGACATGTTTGTACCCCTGGTATGGATATGCCTGCTGGGCCTAGGGTTAAACTGGTTGATTGGTACGCTGCAACGCAAAGTCGACCGCAGCGGTTAAGCAGGGCAAGGCGATATGGGTTTGAAAAAGAGCAACGCAGTAGTGAATTACCAAGGGCACGAAACCTTCATGCCCTACGTGCTTAACCGCACCACCGGCGCCGTCAATGCCGACTTCCAGGTCGTGCTGCGTAACCACGGCATGACCCTGTTGCATTGGCGTGTGCTGGCCTTTTTGCGTGAAACCGACGGCCTGGGTATCAGTGCCCTGGCCAACGCCGCCGGGGTCGACCAGGCCACCTTGTCGCGCGCACTAACTGTGATGGAAACCGCCGGCTACATTAGCCGCCAACCCAGCGCTACCGACCAGCGCGTGCTGGAAATCCACCTGTTGCCCGCCGGCAAAAAACAGTTCAACAAAGTGCTGCCCCCCGCCTGGGCCATTTTCGAGCGCGCCGTCAAAGGCCTGACCGACAAAGAACAACACGAATTGCAGCGGCTACTGAAAAAAGTATGGGGCAACTTCGCTTAACTGGGGGTGGGAACTATTTGCGAACCGGCTATCTAGTCGTCGTCGCCCGTAGCCCAATTACTAGTGGCGGCTACACCGATAATAAGAAACTATCGATTAAGCCGATTTCTTTCGAATATCGATAAAACCGATTTCTTTCGAATATCGATAAAACCGATTATTTCAAAATATCGATTTGGCCGATACTTGTCAAATATCGACAAAACCGATACAGTAGTCTCACCACAATAACCCAACGTGCGGCCATGCAAAAACTCTCAACCAGCCAGCAAATGGGACGTATTTTGACTGCCCGGCGCAAAGCTGTTGGGCTAACCCAGGCGCATGTCGCAGCACAGCTCGGTATCAGTCAAAATCGTCTGTCTGAAATAGAAAATCAGCCCGGCTATTTAACGCTCGATCGGCTATTGGCTCTGGCCGGAATTCTTGGGCTCGAGCTCACCATTCAGGCGCGCGAAAACGTAGTGCCCACCGAAAGCGAGTGGTAAGCGTGGCGCGCCGCTCTAAAGCCCGCCGCCTTAATTTGTGGGCAAATGGCGTTCGGGTAGGGCAGTGGCATGTTGCTGGCCATGGTCTCGACACGCTGCAATACGACGCGGACTGGGTCGCGTCTCCCCAGGGGCGGCCACTGTCATTGTCGTTGCCGTTTACGCCAAACAACGCGCCGATTGTCGGCGAACGGGTTCATAGTTATTTCGACAACCTCCTTCCTGACAGCGATGCCATTCGGCGCCGCTTGCAAACGCGATTTAGAACTTCAGGCACGGGTGCTTTCGACTTGTTGGCTGCCATTGGCCGAGACTGCGTTGGGTCGCTTCAGCTATTGCCCGAAGGGTACGCGCCTGAAGATGTATTCAGCATTAAGGCTCAACCATTAAACGAGTCCGAAGTGGCGCAGCTCTTAAGGGTGACAGTCAGTGCGCCTGCAACGCTCGGGCAGCCCGACACCTTGGACGACGACTTTCGTATTTCGATTGCCGGTGCTCAAGAAAAAACAGCCTTGCTTTGGCACCAAGGGCGTTGGTGCCGGCCCCTTGGCGCAACGCCAACCACACACATTTTCAAGTTGCCGCTTGGGTTGGTCGGAAACCGTCAGGCAGACATGCGCTCGTCGGTCGAAAACGAATGGTTATGCGCCCAAATACTGAGAGCGTTCGGGTTGCCAGTGGCTGCATGTGAAATTGCGCAGTTCGAAGACCAAAAAGTGCTTTTGGTCGAACGTTTTGATCGTCGATTGTCTGATCGAGGTTACTGGCTGCGCCTACCCCAAGAAGATTTTTGCCAGGTCACAGGCACCCCGCCAAGTGCCAAGTACGAAGCAGACGGCGGGCCCGGTATAGTCGATATTGCTGCTGTACTGCAGCAGTCAGAGGCCCGAGAACTTGACCTTGCGACCCTGCTTAAAGCGCAATTGTTGTTCTGGGTAATGGCTGCAACCGATGGCCATGCCAAGAATTTTTCTGTGTTCTTGTTGCCCGGCGGTCGCTACCAGATGACGCCGCTTTACGACGTATTGTCGGCATGGCCGGTTACCGGCCTGGGCCCGCGTAAACTAGACGCGAACCGGCTGAAGCTGGCAATGGCCGTCAAGGGCAAGAATGCCCATTATCGAATAAAAGACATTCAGCGGCGACACTTCAACTATATGGCTAGGCTGTGTGGGTGGGGAGCCGATATGGAGACCTTGATCGAAAGCGTCGTAGGCCAGTTGCCTGGCGTTCTGGAGGTCGTGCAAGCTAAACTGCCAGACGACTTCCCCCAGGACGTCTTCAGTGCCGTTGCCGAAGGCATGACCGACGCTGTGCGGAAACTTGCCAGGATGCCGGCGGCTTGATCCCGCCGCCTTCCCCCCTATAATCCCGCAAGTCAAACCTACACCCAAAGTGACCATGGATTATTCGAACCCGCCCGTACCTACCGCTGCCTGGGGCCTGGACGGCATTTGTGTGGTTAACGTTAAAACGTTTACCGAACGCCGCGCCCACATTGAGCGCGAATTACGTCGCTTTGGCCTGACGGGCGAATTTGTGTTCGAGCACGATGCCAACGAAATCACCCCCGAACTGAACGAGCAGTACTACCTGCCCAACCCCAACCTGACCAACGGCCACAAGTCGTGCGGCCTAAAGCACATTGCCATCATGCAGCGCGTAGTGGCCCGCGGGTGGGACTACTGCCTGGTACTGGAAGATGACGCCATTTTGCATAAAGACTTTCGTAAGGGCATAGACAACGCCCTGCGCGAGCTTAAGCAAAACTACGCCAACACCCCATGCGTTACCTTCATAGGCAGCGGCGGAAACTGGTACACCCCGCGCAGCCAGCGCAAAAAAGGTCAGCACCTGTACCCCGCCAAAAAAGGCCGCTTTACCGACTCGTACATCATTGGCAAACAAGCCGCCCAAATGCGCCTTGATTGGGTTGCACAAAACAAAATGAGCAACGCCATTGACAACGCCTTTGATCAAATGGACAAAGACCTGGGCATACAGTTGCTATGGTTAGAGCCCACGGTGGTAGAGCAGGGCACCAAACGCGGCCTGTTCGACAGTACCTTGGAAGGCCGCTGGCCCGCGCCAATACAGGCGTTCTTGCACGGTTGGGAGAAATTTCGGCGGAAATATATTTATCAGTTGTGGCGGTAGGGTTTAATACCCCGGCGCGCTGAGCGCCCATATGGTATCGAACAACGTTCTTTGCATAGCCGCAAACTCTACGCTGTCGATAATCAGGCCGTAGTTTTCTTGTTTCGAAGAAATCAGGCACACCCGTTGGTCGTAAATAAACGTGGTCATTGATAGCACCATATCGGGCGGGCAGTAACGCAACTCACGAAGTGTTTCGTTGCTCGATGGCCAAATCGGTTCCACATCTTTTTGCTCCGATCGCAGCACCTTAAGCCAAATACCGGCATTGACGCGGTCGTTAATGAACTGGTCCATTTCTTTGCGCCCTGGGGTTTGCATCAGCTCTTCCATCGACAGAATCCCGCGCACAACCTTTGGGGTTTCGGTGATGGTCAAGGTATCGCGTAGCGCGGTTCGAATGCCTTCAATCCCTTCGTAAAACCGTATTTGCGGCTTACCTTTGGCCCGGTTATACATAGACCGAAGCTGGGGCAACAGCTCGCTTAACATTTGCCGCCGCCCCTCAAGCTTTTCCATCAGTGTATTTGGGTCGTGCGCAATAACGTAGCGCTTGCCGCGTTTTTCTTGCAGTGTGATCAGCCCCTCTTGCTCCAGGCGCGACAACGCATCGTACGCCGTCGTACGTACCATGCCGGCGCGTGCCGCCACCTCGGAAATAGGCGCCTCGCCTAATTCGATGGCCGCGGTATATAGCCTGTACAGCGTGCCATTAATTCCAATTTGGGCCAATTTGTACGCAATATCCATTGTTAATTCCTGTCGAAAATCGTAGACAGAAAGCCAAGTTTGGCCCTCCTCTGCAACTGCCAAGCTTTTTTTAATTTTTCTTATTTTCACTTTTCCCCTATTAGACTGGTAATTAGAAGCAAGTTTCGTCGGTGTTAACCCCAGTGTTAAGAAATTTTGAACTGTCTGATAATTCCGACAACATTTAGGTTATCGGAGCGGAATATGAAAGTCGGTGTAGTTCAAACCGGGTCGGTGTATGGCGACACTGAGGCAACAATCGACAAAGCCGAACAATGGATTGCAAAAGCGGCCGACCAAGCGTGTGAGCTTGTCGTGTTCCCAGAGGCTTTTGTGGGCGGATACCCCAAAGGCGGTGGCTTTGGGGTGGTTGTCGGGGTGCGCACCGAAGCCGGGCGTGACGAATTCGCGTCGTATTTTCAGGCCTCAATTGTCGTACCCGGCCCCGAGACAGACCGCTTGGGCAAGGCCGCCGCCAAGGCCGGTGCCTTTGTGGTTATGGGGGTCATTGAGCGCGAACTTGGCACCTTGTACTGTACCGTCCTGTTTTTTTCGCCAACTGGCGAACTGTTGGGCAAGCATCGCAAGTTAATGCCCACCGCCGGCGAACGCGTGGTGTGGGGCTATGGTGATGGCTCGACCTTACCTGTATTTGACACCCCCGCCGGGAAAATGGGCGCCGTACTATGCTGGGAAAACTACATGCCTATGCTGCGCATGGCTATGTACGCCCAAGACATTGCTGTGTATTGCACCCCAACAGCCGACGACCGCCCCACATGGGTACCGTCTATGCAGCACATTGCTCGTGAAGGGCGTTGCTATGTGCTGTCCAGTTGTCAGTTCATCCGCCGTGGCGACTTCCCCGCAGACTATGACTGCGCCATCAGCAATGACGACGACGCTATTTTGATGCGCGGCGGTAGTGTCATTGTCGACCCGCTGGGCACAGTGATTGCCGGGCCAGTTTTCGATGAAGACGCCTTGTTGACCGCTACTCTTGACCCCGCACAAATTGCGCGAGGCAAACTCGATTTTGACGTGGCTGGAAGTTATGCACGGCCCGACGTATTTCAGCTGACAGTGAATCAAAAAGCCAATGCGCCGGTGCTGTTTAAAGACGGCGCTTCGGTAACAGGGGGCCGCCATGAGTGATATTCAAATTGCGCCGTCAGGCTTGCCCGGCCGTGTGCTTAACGGGGCTTTATGGGTACTTGATCAGGGTGCCGCGGTTTGCTTTGCGCTGGCGCTTTTACTGAACTTCGCCAATGTCGTGGGCCGGTACGTTTTTCATCTGCCCATTTTCTGGGCAGAAGAAGTCACCATTATTTTGATCATCTGGTCGGTTTGCTTGATGTCGTTTCGCCTAACCCTATTTGGCGAGCATCTGGTCACCGATATTCTTCGCCCTTACCTTGCCCCGCGCGCCCAGGCGGCATTGCTTTTCGCAACAACGGCCTTAGGCGCCGTCTTAAGCGGGTTCATCGTGTTCTACGCCTACAAGGTTGTTGAGTTTGTCGACCGCTTGGGGCAGGTCACCATCGTTGCCGAAATGCCCAAGTCGTGGGCGTATTCATCTATTTTGGTTTGCTTTGCATTCGTGGTGCTGGCGTCTGTGCTTAGGCTGCTTGCGCTGTTGCGCGGCGCGTCAGTAAATCCGAGGTCTTTATGAGTCTATCTGTTGCACTAATCGTTGTGCCAGCGCTAACACTAATTGTTGGCTTCCCTATTTACTTGGTGTTGTTAGCGACGTCGGCAGTTGCCGTGTTGTGGTACATGAATGTGCCGTCAATGCTTATCCCGCAGATTATGTTTGGTGGTCTAGACAAGTTTGCATTGCTTGCTGTGCCGTTCTTTATTTTTGCCGGCGACATCATGGCGCGGGGCGGCGTCTCGCGCCGTATTGTCGATTGTATTTTGGCTTTGTTTGGTCGGGCACGCGCTGCCCGCCCCATTACCACCATTGCCGCTAGCGAGTTCTTTGGTGCCGTGTCGGGCTCAAGCCCAGCAACCGTTGCCGCCATGGGCAAGCTCATGTATCCCAGCCTCCGAGAAGGTGGGTACAGCGAGAAGTTTTCCTTAGGTCTGATTACCTCGGCGGGTGGCATTGCCAGTGTTATGCCGCCTAGCATTCTGATGATTTTGTATGGCGCCTCGGCCGAGCAGTCAGTTGCCGAGCTTTTTGCTGCGGGCGTTATACCCGCCTTATTGCTGGGCTTCGGTACGCTTTTGTACATTCTTTGGTATTCAAGGCGTGTTAACTCGCCTCCCGAGAAAAAGCGCTTGTTCTCGCAAGTGGTCAAGCTGGTGGTAAACGCCTTGCCTGCTTTGGGCACCCCAGTTGTCATTCTGGGAGGCATTTATAGCGGTGTGTTTTCACCAACCGAATCGGCTGGCGTTGCTGGTATCTACGGTATTTTGGTGACTAAGTTCATTTACCGCGAGCTGACCTGGAAGGAACTGTGGGACGTGGTCCACAGCTCAAGCCGCCTGACAGCGCAAATTTTGATTGTTGTGGCCGCGTCGGGCGTGTTCTCGTGGGTGCTGACTACCAGTGGCGTGCCACAGGCGCTGGTTCAGTATGTGTCGGCAACGGGCGAAACCTATTGGTCAACCCTGCTAATTATCAACATTTTCTTGCTGATTATTGGCTGCTTGGTTGACCCAATTTCAGCCATTGTGCTGTTTACCCCCATCCTTATTCCCATCGTTCAGTATCTGGGCATTGACCTGATTCACTTCGGCGTCATTATGGCGGTCAACCTAAGTATTGGCATGTTCACGCCGCCCTTCGGTCTCAATATTTTTACGTCCCATGCGCTGTTTGGTGCCCGTATGTCCACCATATGCGCGGGTCTTGTGCCGTTCATCATTGTTCAGCTTCTGGTTTTGATGTTGATTACCTATGTCCCCGTCTTGTCGCTGTTTGGTGCCGGGTTCGTTAAATAAAAGTTAGTCGTGGTTTTCCAATTTAAAAAAAGGAATAGAAATGCTGATTCGTACCCAACAAGAAAAACGCAAGACATTGTCTAAACTCGCCGGCGCCCTGAGCGTTGCCGTGCTGTGTGTAGCAGGCGCTTTTAGTCAGTCGGCACTGGCGGCCGAATACAAAATGAAGCTGGCCACCGCCACCGTTAATGACGTGCAAACAGAGGCCATTAAGCGGTTTGCCAAGCGTATTGAAGAGCGCAGCCAGGGCCAGATTAAAACCGAGCTTTACCCCGCAGCGCAGTTGGGGTCTAACGCACGGATGATCGAAGGCCTGCAATTTGGCACTATTGAGTTCTATACCGGGCCTGCCGCCTACCTGGTAGGTGTAGACGCCCGGTATCAGGTTATGGACGTACCCGGCGTATTTACCGATGCCCGCCACGCCCAGCGTACCTTCAGCGACCCCGAGTTCCGTGAGTACTTCATGAAAATCGGCGAAAGCAAAGGCCTGGTTGGTTTGGGTATGTACATTTATGGCAATACTGCTTTTGCCACCAAGTTTGCCGGTAAATCACTGGCCGACTTCAATGGTAAAAAAGTACGCGTATTGGCCTCGCGCATCGAGCGCAAAGGCGCCGAGCTTATGGGTGCGACCGCCGTCCCCGTTGACTTCAGCGAAATTGTGACCGCGTTGCAGCAGGGCACTATTGACGGCATTAAAAGCTCACCCCCAGCCTTCACGTCGCTTAAGCTGTACAACATTGTCGACAACGTAACCGCCACAGAAGACGGCGTTATGGGCGAGGTCATGTTGGTAAGTAAAGTATGGTGGGACACCTTGCCCAAAGACTTGCAGAAGATCCTGCAAGAAGAAGCCATTGCCCTTGAGCCCGAACTGTATGACTTTGTTTTGCAAGACCAGGCCAATGCCTACAAGCTTTGGGCAGAGCAGGGCGGTACCGTGCATAAATTGCCCGAGCAAGAACGTACCGAGCTGCTCGGTAAAATGAAAGCTGCCACGGTTGAGCTAATGAACGAAAACAAGGCAACCGCCGAAGCCATGAACATGACGCTTAAGGTGGCGGACCGGGTTAAATAACGGCTAACTGCAAATTAAATCCGGCAGTTGCCTGTTACTTGGGCCTGCCGGATTTTTGTTTTCTGCTGTCCCACCCGTTAAATCAGCAAGGCATAGCGTTACAATCCGAAGGCATTTCGGCCTTCACAGATATTACTTCCATGCTACCCAATCTTATCGTAGTGCTTTATGCATTGCTGCCCGTAGCCTTGCTGACCAGCGCGTCGCTGCCCAGCGGCGTGTTCTACGCCCTTATCGCGGCCAGTTTGGCGCTGTTGGTACAAAAGCGCTTTGCTGGCGCAGCAGAGCAAACTTACCGTTACCGTTGGCTTATTGCCAGTTATAGCGTGTTGTTTTTGTCTGTGGCGGTTTCGTCTATTTATTACGGTGACTGGGCGGGGGCAAATAGTGAGGGGGCGTTGCGGTTTTTTCTGGGGTTGTGGGTCTTATTGTTGGCCTTGCCCCATATTAACCCTCAAAAACTAAAGCATTCGTTATGGGGTGTGTTGATAGCCGGGTTGGTATCAACGATCATTTTGTTGAGCTTAATTGCTAGTGGCAACCCACGGCCATTAACGCCGGGTTTAATTTTAACGACCTACTCCAGCATTATGCTGCTGTTAGGGGCTATTTCTGTCTACGCGTTAAAGTGGCAATTAACCCCCTGGCCTAAGTCGGAAGGGTTCTTGAAAGTTTTGGTCGCCTTGGCCACTTTTGCTGCCTTCATTTTTGCACAAACTCGTACCGGTCTCCTAGGGCTGCCCTTGTTTATTGTCTTGGGCGTTGCGGTTTTTGTTGGTCTTAAACGGTGGGCGCGTGCTGTGACGGTAGTTGCTATTGCGTGCGCGATAATGTTAGCAATCGTTTTTAGCAATGATGCCTTACGTGGACGAATTGCCGTTGGTATCAGTGAAGTTGTCGCTTGTAAAACTGAAGAAGGATATGCGTTTAGTTCTATGTGTATTCGTATTCAGTTGTGGCAGTCAGCGCTCGAAGCAGGTGTTACTCATCCTTGGGTTGGGTTGGGCGACGGTGGGCGGTATGGAGACTATCTCGAGCACACTGCGTTGCCTAAAGGCTTGGTCGCACAGTCGACAGTAGATATATATTTTGGGGAGCCGCATAACGATGTGTTACTGATGCTGGCCGCTTTTGGCTTGCCGGGGGCAATCGGTTTGTTGCTTATTTACTTTGCGCCTTGTTTTTACTTTTTGCCACGATTGCTAGGAAAAGAGGTGCCTACGGGTACACGCGCTGCTGCAGCAATGGGTCTGGCCGTGTGTTTGGGTTTTTTCTTGTTTGGTCTGCCTGAGACGATGTTCAGGCGTATGAACACAATGGGGTTTTATGTTGCCTTTGTTGCCCTATTTGTCGTCATGACTGACTATCGCATCGCTTCTAAACGATGTCGATATAACTAAAAGTGCTTATTGGTTCTTATCATAGTCACCATTGCGGCTAACTTGTATTTTTGAGTGCCTCCTCCGACGGCCCTCTTTAGGCTAACTTTAGGTTGTGCTTTGGGCAGGCCGCGAAGTTTTAGTTATGCCAGAAAGTTCGTGCAAATTGGCTGAAAACCGAAGTGGTATGTAGTCTTTTTTGACTTTGCCTATTTCAAAAGCATGGCAATGTGGCACAATTCCGCTGCTATGAAGGCCTCACTCAGCTATTGACGTGTTTGAAGCTTACGTTGATCGTTATTTGAGCTGGGTTATCGCGTTTGCTGATTTTGACGGCAGGGTGGTAGCCTTCCTAATTAGCTTCGATTTTGGTAATTTGCGTCGGATGCGTTGATGAAGTTGGTCTGTGCTGTTCGTGGGTATGGAGTGTGGCAATGGTCGTGGCGAGTAATCCCCGCCGAGACACCACAGCATACTTTGTGGGTGCCGGGCTAAAAAATATACGTTTCGTAGCAGTTAGCATGCAAACCGCCTAAGACATAATCCAGCGAGTCAATACATGAGCATACCGTTCGTCGACCTCAAAACTCAATACCGTGCGCTAAAGCCCCGCATCCAAGAAAACATTAATCGTGTGCTAGATCATGGTCAGTACATCATGGGCCCGGAGGTTGGCGAGCTGGAAGAAAAGCTTGCGGCGTATACCGGTAGTAAGCATTGTATTACCGTCGCTAGCGGCACCGAGGCGCTACTTATCAGTTTGATGGCTTTGGGGGTTGGGCCTGGTGATGAGGTTATAACTACGCCTTTTACTTTCGTTGCTACTGCCGAGGTAATCGTCCTGATTGGTGCAGTGCCTGTCTATGTCGATGTTGAGCCGGATACTTGCAATATCAATACTACTCAAATCGAAGCCAAGATTACAGCAAGAACCAAAGCTATCATTCCGGTTAGCTTGTATGGGCAGCCCGCCGATATGGATGAAATCAATGCTATTGCTGCGCGTCACGGAAATATCCCCGTGATTGAAGACGCCGCGCAAAGTTTTGGTGCAACTTACAAAGGAAGAAAAAGTTGTAACCTAAGCAGTATTGGTTGTACTAGCTTTTTCCCCAGCAAACCTCTCGGTTGCTACGGTGATGGTGGTGCTATCTTTACTAACGAAGATAATATCGCTCAAGCTTGCCGCGAAATACGCTCTCATGGTCAAAGTCAGCGTTATGTTCATACTCGTATTGGCGTGGGTGGTCGTATGGACACCCTTCAATGTGCTGTTGTGCTTGCAAAGCTTGAGCGCTTTGACTGGGAGGTCGAGCAGCGCATCGCCATCGGTAATCGATACAATGCGCTATTAGATGAGGCTCGAGTTAAGCGAGTGCAGCAGCGAGCAGATCGAACTAGTGTTTTTGCGCAATATACGCTCTTCGCGCCTAGGCGTGAAGTAGTGCAAAAAAAACTCTCTGACGCCGGTATACCTACGGCGGTACATTATCCGGTCCCTCTTAATGAGCAACCTGCCTACAGGCACTTGTGCTGTCCTGATTGCACACCGGTTGCTCAACAGTTGGCTAGACAAGTCATGAGCCTACCCATGGGGCCGGATTTAACAGATGAGCAGCAGCGGAAGATCCTGAATGAGCTCTGTGCATGATCGCTGCTGATTTTTTAATTGTTGGGGTGGGCGTCGTAGCCATCACTATTGCGTTAGAGTTAAAGTAGCGCTATCCCGAAGTCAAAGTCTTTCTGCCTGAGAAAGAGCAGGAACTAGGAAAGCACACCAGCGGTAGAAACAGCAGTCTGTTGCACAGCGGGATTTACTATCCTCCGGGCTGCTCAAGGTTCAGCTATGTAAGGAAGGTGCCATGAAATGGCTGAGTTCCATCGAGAGCATGGGCTGCGTATGAGGGAGTGTGGGAAAATACTGGTCGTTGCTGATCCGCAGGACTCTTCCCAGTTAGATATGCTTGCTGACCGTGCGCGGCGTCATGGTGTTAAGGTCGATGTGCTTGATGAGGGCAGCTGTGGATAATCGAGCCGGAAGCAAGGTCCGCATCAGGCCGCGCGGTCTTTGTGTGACAACTATATTCAGTAATAAGCCAAAATAAAATAGTTAGAGGAAAGTCATGGATATTCGTGGCAAAAAACTTGTGTTAGTTGGTGGTGCGGGCTTAATTGGTTCGCATACCGTTGATTGTCTTTTAAAAGAAGACGTTAAAGAGGTAGTAATTTATGACAACCTGGTTCGTGGAAGTCGCGAGAACCTTCAGGACGCCTTGAGAGACCCTCGTGTCAAAATTTACGATGTTGGCGGCGACATTTTGCAGACCGATATCCTGCAGTCGGCCTTCGATGGTGCTGACGGTGTATTTCACTTGGCAGCACTGTGGTTGCTGCAATGTCATGAATACCCTCGGAGTGCTTTCGATGTAAATGTTCGTGGAACTTTTAATGTAATGGAGGCTTGCGTAGCGAAGGGCGTGAAACGTCTGGTTTACTCGTCTTCGGCCTCGGTTTATGGAGACGCCGTACGTGAGCCCATGGATGAGGATCATCCTTTTAATAACAAGAATTTTTACGGGGCAACTAAAATTGCTGGTGAGGCAATGTTGCGCGCGTATCACCACCGCTATGGCCTTGATTTTGTTGGGTTGCGTTACATGAATGTCTATGGTCCACGTCAAGATTATCATGGGGCTTATATCGCGGTTATCATGAAGATGCTTGACGCCATCGATAAAGGTGAGAGTCCGACCATCATGGGTGATGGTTCGGAAGCTTTTGATTTTGTTGCGGTTGAAGACTGTGGTCTAGCCAACGTCTGCGCCATGAAGGCCGATGCCACTGATAGTTTCTATAACGTAGGTACGGGTAAGCGCACGTCACTGAAAGAGCTCGCCGAATTGCTGTTGGAAATTACTGGGTGCGAAAAGGCCATCAATTACGCCCCACGCAGTCAAGCGACGTTGGTACGTAATCGTATCGGTAGTCCTAAGAAAGCTTCTGACGAAATTGGCTTTACAGCTACGCTGGATTTGCGAGAAGGCCTTAAGCGCTTGATTGATTGGCGTGCCACGCACAAGGCTCAAGTTGCAGTCCGTCGACAATCCGTCGGGTTACCCGTATGAGTGATTTCGTGCAAGGAGTGCCCATTGCCCGAACTTCTCTTGAAGAGCATGAGATTTTGAGTGTGCTCGAACCGCTGCGTAGCGGCTGGCTTGTTCAAGGCCCGAAGGTTCGCGAATTTGAAGAAAAATGGAGTGCGTTTACTGGCGCTAAACATTCCGTTGCCGTGACGTCTTGTACCACGGGGTTGCACTTGGCTTTAGCTGCACTTGGTTTTGGGCCGGGAGATGAGGCTATTGTGCCTGCTTTTACCTGGATTGCCACTGCTAATGTGGTAGAGCATCTAGGTGGTAAAGTTGTATTTTGCGACATCGATCCTGAAACCTTTAACCTCGATGTTGAGCAGCTCCCATCAAAGATTACGGGGCGCACGCGAGCCATACTGCCCGTGCATTTGTTCGGCCTTTCGGCAGACATGGATGCTATCAATGCTGTGGCCAAAAAGCACAACATTTGTGTAGTTGAGGATGCCGCCTGTGGTTTTGGTGCGCGTTATCATGGTCGACACGTTGGTACTCTGGGTGATGCGGGATGTTTCAGTTTCCACCCGCGTAAGGCCATTACTACCGGCGAGGGTGGTATGGTCACTACTAACAGTGATGTGCTTGCCGAAAAGCTGCGTCGCTTGCGCGATCATGGTGCCGCCATGAGCGACTTGCAGCGTCATTTGGGTGCTAGGCCATACCTTTTAGCGGATCATCCGGACGCAGGCTATAACCAGCGAATGACCGACCTGCAGGCAGCTTTAGGTTCCGCTCAAATGGATCGCGCGACCGAAATAGTCACTGAACGACAACGTTTGGCCCAAGTGTATGACCAAGCTTTTGAAAAACTTCAGTGGTTGCGCACGCCTGTTCACATTCATGGTTACGAACATGGTTATCAGAGTTATCCGTGTCTATTTCAACCGGAGTCTGTAACTCCTGCCTCGATTCAGCGCATTAATCAAATGCGCAACGACTGGATGGATAAGTTGCAGCAGGTGGGTATTTCGACGCGGCCCGCGACACATGCTGTACATATGTTGAGGTTTTATCGTGATAAGTACGGCCTGAAGCCGGAAGATTACCCCCAGGCTTATGCTGCAAATCATTGCAGCATCTCTTTGCCATTGTTTCACGGGATGAGTGATGAGGAGCAAAACTACGTTATTCGCCACATAGAGAGCGTGAGCTTCTGATGTGCGGAATTGCGGGATTGTTAAATCTTGATAGCGTGTCAGTGTCGCCGGTGACTCTTCAACGGATGACCGATGCGATAGCCCATCGTGGCCCTGATGGGGAGGGGCATTGGGTCGAAGGAAATGTTGGGATAGGGCATCGTCGACTGTCGATCATTGATCTGTCTCCTGCAGGGCACCAGCCCATGATCAGCTCTGATCATCGCTATGTGCTGAGTTATAACGGCGAGGTTTATAACTATCTGGAGTTGAGGGCGGAGTTGGAGGCAGCCGGCTATTGGTTTCGCTCCAAGACTGATACGGAAGTTGTTCTAAATGCCTTTGCTCACTGGGGTAATAATGCGCTTTTGCGTTTTAATGGCATGTTCGCATTGGCGATCTTCGATCGGAAAGAGCGCAAGCTGTTGTTGGCCCGAGATCGCTACGGAGTCAAGCCGCTTTATTATGCACAGCAAGGAAACGTCTTTTCTTTTGGCTCTGAACAGAAGGCCATTACAGCGCACCCCAAGTTTCGACGCGCTCTGGATAAAGCGGCGCTGCTTGAGTATTTTACTTTTCAGAACATATTCACCGATCGCACTCTCTTAGAGGGTGTCAAGTTGTTGCCCGCGGGGCACTTTGCGCAAGTTGATCTTGAGCGGGGCGGGCGTCTAACTTTGACGCGCTACTGGGATTACAGGTTCCGTGAGCCTGAGCGGGCCAAGGACAAGCAAGCTTACGTGGAAGAGTTGGATCGGTTGTTCACTCAGGCTGTTAATCGCCAGCTTGTCAGTGACGTAGAGTTGGGCGCTTATCTTAGTGGCGGTATGGATAGTGGCTCGATTACGGCTGTTGCAGCGCAGTCTTTTCCTAACCTGAAAACATTTACCTGCGGATTCGATCTAAGTTCTGCATCTGGCATAGAGCTTGGCTTTGACGAGAGAATCAAGGCCGAGGAAATGTCAGCCCGGTTCAAAACTGAGCACTACGAGATGGTTCTAAAGGCAGGTGACATGGAGCGGTGCATGCCTGCCTTGGTGAGGCATCTTGAGGAGCCGCGTGTAGGGCAAAGTTATCCGAATTACTATGCGGCAAAGTTGGCGAGTCGATTCGTAAAAGTGGTGATGTCCGGTGCTGGGGGAGACGAGCTGTTCGGTGGGTACCCCTGGCGCTACTATCGGGCGGTAGTTAATCAAGACTTTGAGCATTACATCGACCAGTACTATAGTTTTTGGCAGCGTTTGATACCGAACAGAGCCTTGTCTCAGGTGTTTGCCCCCATATGGGCAGATGTCAATCATGTTTGGACTAGGGATATCTTTCGAGATGTATTTCTAACTCATGACAATGAGCTGGATCGTCCCGAAGACTATATTAATCATTCGCTCTATTTCGAGGCAAAAACTTTTCTACACGGACTTTTTATCGTTGAGGATAAACTCAGCATGGCTCACGGATTGGAGGCGCGTGTCCCGTTTATGGATAATGACCTTGTCGATTTCGCCATGAGTTGTCCTGTCTCCCTTAAGCTTAATAATTTAAAAAGTGTTCTCCGTATTAATGAAAACGAGCCAGGAAGTAAAACCGGAAAGTATTTTCAGAAAACAAATGATGGCAAACAAATCCTCCGGGATGTAATGAAGAGACTCATACCGGAGACTGTTGCCGGTGCCGAAAAGCAGGGCTTCTCGTCTCCAGATGCAAGTTGGTTTAAGGGGGAAAGCATTGAGTTTGTGCGTCGCAAGCTCTTGTCGGGCAACCCTCGGATTTACGAGTATCTGGATGCGGATTCGGTTAGGAGCTTGATTAATCAGCACTTGGATGGGCAAGAAAATCGTCGATTGTTGATTTGGTCTTTGCTGAGTGTGGAAGCGTGGATGGGAAGTAACCTTTGAATTTTGTTTTTATAGGAGCCAGTCGCTTTGGCTTGCGGTGCTTGGAGTTAGCGAAGAGTGCTCCCGGATGCAACCTGACTGGCGTCGTTACCGCTCCGCGAAGCTTTCCTATTTCTTATCGCCCGCAAGGCGTTACTAACGTCTTGTACGCCGATCTAGCTAGCTTTGCAGCGGACCTCAGTTTGCCCTGTCAAGTCATAACCAATGGTATGAATGATTCGGCGCTATTGGACGTTGTAAGGAGCTGGAGGCCGGACGCTTTTCTAGTAGTGGGCTGGTATCACATGGTGCCTAAAAGCTGGCGAGATCTCGCGCCAGCTTACGGGCTGCATGCTTCGCTGTTGCCCGATTACAGTGGAGGGGCGCCACTAGTTTGGGCCATTATCAACGGGGAAAAGAAGACTGGCATTACTCTATTCCAAATGGACGATGGGGTAGATAGTGGTCCAATTGTTGCGCAAGCGGAGGAGCCAATATTTGAAGATGACACTATTGCAGCCTTATATGAACGTATAGAGAGTCGAGGGCTTGATTTGCTGAGAAGCGCGTTGCCGGAACTGGCATTGGGCACAGCCGTGTTGCGTCCTCAGAGTCAGGAAGGCCGTCGTGTAATGCCACAACGTGGTCCTGAGGATGGCGTGATTGATTGGTTGAACAAAGCCTGCTATCTGGAGCGATTTGTTCGTGCTCAAACGAGGCCTTATCCCGGTGCGTTCTTTTTGCATCTGCATGCTCGAGTCTATGTGTGGAAGGCACGTGCCGTTGAGTATGATTCCACGCTTCCGCCAGGTAGTCCTCTCTTGATAGGTAGTGACGTTGGGGTAGTGTGTGGTCAAGGTGTTTTGTTGCTTGAAGAAGCTGAGATTGGTGAGCAGAGGCTCCGGGGTGAAAGTCTTTATCAGTGGCTTTGTGTTGACAGCCAGGGCAGGTGTAAGGAGGGGCAGTGAGTAGTTGCTCCATATGCAGCATATCGGCAAGATTTATAATCCGAACTATATTGAAAGTGGGTGAGAAATGATTCGCGCCATTCTAAGAACCGTCCAGGCGCTTTGGTCTAATCGGCGCTTCACGCTGATGATGGCGAAGTACGAAATGCAGGCTAAAAATAAGGGATCGATTTTGGGGCTGGCTTGGTTATTGATCCGCCCAATTATTCATTTGTTTGCTTATATGACGGTGCTATATATATTTTCTGCTGGGCGTCTGGAGGCTTCAGCTGGAGATCTATTTATTTATGTGCTTTCTGGTTTGGTTATTTGGCAAGTAGTCCAACGCACGCTTGAAGAGGCCCCTTCGCTGGTGCGGGAGCGTATGGAAATTCTTAAACAGGTCAGCTATCCACTCGAAACCTTGCCTGCCACATCTTTACTTGCTAGCGCCGTTGGTCCGTTTGTTGGTTTTGTTATTCTTGTGGTTCTTATGGTCGCTGGTGGGAAGGTGTCTTTTTCTTGGATATTGTTACCTTTACCTATTTTATTGACCTTGGCTTTCTCGTTGGGCGCGTCTTGGCTATTAATGACTGTTGGCGCAGTATTAAAGGATTTACGAGAAGTGATAGCTGTCCTGCTGGGGCTTTCTGTATATCTTTCGCCAGTCATGTTGAGCCCCCAGCTTGTGGGTGAGCGTCTCTGGCAATTGATACTGTTTAACCCGATATCTCATATCGTAATTTGCTTTCGCGATATTCTGTTCGGAACCTTCCATGTCTTCAGTTGGCTGATATTTTTGTTCATGAGTTTGGGTGTATTCGTCCTAGGGGCCTGGGTTGTTGATCGTGCTAAGGTAGCCATTAATGAGTATCTCTGATGTTGTTATTAAAGAGCCGCGGGGCACTGTTGACTATGCTATTGAGGTGCGTAATGTATCCAAGAATTTTAAGCTGTATCACAGTGCAATCACGGGGCCCGTTAAAGAGCTCTTGTTTTTTTGGAAACGTGAGAAGTACTTTAAGTCTTTTCGAGCTATACGTAATGTCTCGCTGACTGTGCGTCGGGGCGAAATCGTTGGGATCGTCGGTCCTAACGGAGCGGGAAAGACCACGCTCCTTAAAATGATCGCTGGATTGCTGCCGACTGATGAGGGTGAAATAGTCGTGCGTGGGAAGCTGACAGCCTTGTTAGCACTAGGGGTCGGGGTACACCCCGAATTTAGTGGCCGCGAAAATATTTTGTTCGGCGGTTTGTTGCTTGGCATGTCGCCGGAAACAATTGAAGCTAAAACGCCAGGTATTGTCGAGTTTGCTGAGCTTGGGGATTTTATCGACCGTCCGTTTCGCACTTATTCCTCGGGTATGAAGGCGCGACTGTTATTTTCGATTTCTATGAGCATCGATCCAGATATTCTTATTGTGGACGAAGCACTTGCTACCGGGGACTCTTACTTTGTACGAAAGTGTGCTCAGCGTATCGCTGATTTATGCAATAGTGGTGCGACAATTCTTTTTGTGTCGCATAATCTTGGGCAAATTCAGGAGCTTTGCAGTCGCGCGATTCTTGTGACTGACGGTAGTGTTGTACAAGAGGGTAAGCCAGAGGATATCGTGGCCGCATATAACGCATGGGCGTTCAAGCGTGAAGTCCAAAAGGTAAGAGCGGTGGCGTCATCAGACTTGCGAATGCATTCGGGTACGGGTGAGGTACAGGTTCAATCCTTCACAATGGTGAATGCTGAAGGCCATCGGATAGACGGGGCTTACACGGGAGAGCCGGTTATTTTTCGCATCAGGTATTCGAGTTCTCTGCCGGATGGGACGCAGGTTAGTTGTTTCTTAGGTGTGATGAGGGTTCGAGACGGACAGTGGTTGGGTGAGGTATCTACTAACTATTATTACAACCCTGTCTCGCAAATGACGGAAGACTATGAGCTTAGGCTTGGTAGTTCTGGTGAGATAGATGTACTCTTTTCTCCCTTATTAGCTTTGAACGATGAGTATAGTTTTTGGTTGATGATTCAGAACGGGCCTACTGTCTATTGTGAATACAAAAATCTGGGCCGGTTTTTCTCGGGTCGTGCTGGAAATATAGGCGATCGTAATGCGGCCTACTGGCAGCCTTGTGTCTTCGAGCACAGGCCGGACCGAGAAATGCGAACATGAGTTTAGAGGTTCTCGCTGCTGCAGGTGCGATTTTTTTGTCGACGCTCATGCTTCGTGTGGGCGGGCGGATGGTTATAGGGCAAAGCCCGTGGCGTAGCAAATTTGCCCTTGGTGGGGATTTCGGCGATGCAATGACTCATCTTCTATTAGCTGAAATCATTCGACGTAATAGTCACCGTCTGCCAAAAAACACCCCTGAGTTTATTCTCTCCGGTCCACAAGACTATCCCGCTTTTTTTCATTGGTTTTTGTCGCTATTTTCAAAGCGTACGCTGGAGCGTTTCGAATGGTTGTTTAGTCCTACAGTCGAGGCGATACACGCAACGATGATATTCTTGGCATTCTATTTTTGGGTGCCAGAGTTTACCGGTATAACGACAGTTTTTTTGCCTATAACTATGGCGGTGGCATGGATATTGAGTCCTGGTTTGTCGATAGATGTGCGTCGAGGGGCTTTTCTAAATGAGCGTGTCTTTGGTTTTCTTTTCAGCAATTTGTATTTCTTATCATTGAGTGCGTGGCTGATAGCTGGGCATCCCGCGGCGTTTGGATGTGCGCTTATAGCCGGCTGTATTGTTGCAGTCAGTAGTAAATTCGGTATGCAGGCCATAGTATTTATTACGCCGTTGGTCGCGCTAGGCCTATTAGACTTTAAGCCGTTGATGGTGTTAGTGCTTCTTGTCGCATGCGCGACGATATTGTCCGGTGGGTATGCCCTATTCGTTTGGAAAGGAAGTTTGCGCCATACGGCTTTCTACGCTCGTTATCTCGTCCATGTCGGCGATTACGTAAACTCGTTTTCGACCAGGCAGTTTCGTGAGGCGGCTCACTTGCTAAGGCGAGGTGGCGTGCGCTCTGCGCTGCGTTTGGTACTCAACCATCCATTAGTCAAAATTTTTACTAATAGCCCAGCTATATGGTTTGCCCTGGCGGCGTTGATATTCAATCATCCTGTGTCACAGGTTGTCTTCGTTCTCCTGGCACTGATTCTTGCAGCGGTTGTCGTTGCTCTTATTACCACGACGGATTCCTTCAAATTCCTTGGGGAAGGGGAGCGGTACTTGGAGGTTGTGATTGCTCCTGCTCTTTTTCTCCTGACTGCAGTCGCGTCGGACCTAAATGTTTGGCTCGGCGGGTTGATAGCGTACTCGGTGATGCGTCTTGCTGTTGCTTGGTACCCGCTGCTTAGAAACAGAGCGATAGGATCCGGGGTTGCGAGCTCTTCTGACACAAAGGAGCTCCTTGACTGGCTGGCTCAGGAACCGTCTCACGTTATATATTCGGTGCCTGGTCGATTGGCATATCCTATAGCCTATGCAGCTACTCAGCACCGTTATATTTGGTGGTTTACGAACACTCCGGAGCGAGAAAGGCAGGCGGATTTCGAGCGTCTTTTTGAAGGTGGGAGTCGTTATCCTTACCCCAGCCCGCAACAGGTCTACTCTAGTTGGCGAAGTGTGCGTGCAGACATCGTCGTCCTTCATCGCTCAACTATTGCTGCCTGTAAAGCTGCCTGGGGGTGTGATTACGGAACAATAGATGGGAAAGACCTGTTTTCCAATGATACGTATTTAGTTATAGGTCTACGAAGCCATGGTGGTGGGCGGGGGCCTCAATATGATTGAGAGTTATGAAGGGAGTGGATTGAGATGGCAAGACTGAACTTTGGCTACTTGCAACGCGGGTCTTTCAAGGTGGACTTGAAGGGGCGTTTTTTTGGTGAGCCTAACTTATTAAAGCGATTGCAGGCAGATGCGTTGTTCAAGGCCTTGGATGTACGTGAGGGAATGCAGGCACTCGACGTCGGATGTGGTTCAGGATATCTTACGGTTGAACTCGCGCGTGAGGGCGCTAATGCCGTAGGGGTCGACGTTAACCCATTCGTCAATACTATTCGGATCCCGTCGAGTTTGAGAGGGCGGCTAAAGTACCAACAAGCTAGCGGTGCTTCTCTACCTTTTGAAGACGGAAAGTTTGACGTTGTTCTTGCGTCAGAGGTTTTGCCTATGCTACCTGAGCCAGAGCCTTTTGTTAGAGAAATTAGACGTGTGATTAAGCCGGGGGGCAGGCTTGTTGTCGCCAACGGTGTAGGACCTATTCCGATTCGTCGTGCATATGAGATGAACGACCCACGGCTGGCGAAGCTTCGTCATAGATATTCCGATCGTTTCCCTTCTAGCTACGCCGATTACGCATTAGCATTTCAGCGTTCGGCGGGTACTTCACGCAATGATTTCCTCGGCGTGGATGATATGACAGCGCTTTTATCCGACTATGGCTTTGCAATAGGTAGTATCAGCCATTCTCCGGGGCGGCGAGCGGGTGATTGGTTCGCTTGGAGGCAGTTCCATCACTTCCTGGCAACAGGGAAAATCGTTTTGCAACTCCCGTTCCTACCCGCCTTCGTCTATCTTTCGATGTTGTCCCGAGGTGATACCGAAGGTTACGAGGGCATGCCTATTATTGTTGCTCATGCTATCTGAATACATCCGAAGATGGCAGTTGAATCGTGCCTTCGACAAGCGCAGGGTAGTCAGTTGCGCACCTTATTCACTGTCTTTGTACCATTCCGTTATAAAACAGGTGAAGCGCCAAGGTTTGCCGATAGAACGGCTCGATGTGTCCGACGCAGTCGGCAAGACTTCGCGCGTTTTCTTTAGGCACGATATTGATTATGCGGGCTGCGTCACTGGCGCTGCTGCAATGTTAGAACTTAATCTAAATGAGAACATCCCTATCGCGGTTTTTTTGCGTGTTGACGGCGAAGCATACGCTCCTGAGGATGCCGCTGCCCTGGTAGAAACCTATCGAGCTAAGGGAGTCCTTTTTGGTCTGCACACGTCCTGCTACGTTTATGAGGACTATTTGGGGGCGCTGGAGAGAGAGCGGTTAGCGTTCTTAAAAGCATACGGTTTTGAGCCAAAGACATTTACAGTACACGGTTTAGGCGAGCTACATCTGGCCCGCCGCTTGGCGTTTACTTCATATGCTGCAAAGAATCTCAAAGCACTCGGCTTTGATTACAGTGATTGCACTGCCGATCTGCGTCCGTATCATCGGGTCTTTCAGGACTGTGATCGCGACCCGCTTACCGGCGAGCGTGCGGTTTTCAGCGATATGACGAAGTTGCCGCCTTTGCTTCGTAGGGGCTGTAATTACTTAATTCTCACGCACCCAACTTATTGGGTGGCTTGACCTCCCGCTCAAGGTGTAACGCTCCCTTTTTAAATCAGGAATGCAATATGCCATTCGATCAAGAAAAACTCCGAGATACTTACAGACGTTTAGCTGAAACGTCGGCCAAACTGTCTGAAATGTCTGAATATTTCATAGAAATGACTAAGCTTTTCGAGGAGCAGGAGTTGTGGCGAGACTACGTCGATGTGATGAGGCTTGCTCCATCGGTTGCAGGCAGTGTGGTGGTCGACATTGGTTGCAAATTTGGCCATGCTTTGCCTCTATTTCACTCGATGGGTGCAACGAGTTGTATTGGTGTCGATGTTGATGATGGTTATTTAAGTGCAGGTAATGCGGCATTCGCAGCAATAGAATTTCCAGCAGGGCTTGTAAAGTCTGATGATGGATACTTGCCGATTGAGTCCGAGTCAGTTGACTTTGTGTTGGTGAATGAGGTTATCAGCCACGTAAATCCAATCTATCTAGATACTTTGTATTCTGAGATCTCTAGAGTCTTGAAGGTCGGCGGACATATTTTGATAGCGGATGGAAATAATCGCGCTAATACAAGTTGCGTTACTGACTTACGTAAACTGTTTGTGTCTTGGGAGCGGGGGCCGAAGGGGGTGAATACCGGACGAGATGTAGTCAGCGAGCCATTCCGTGATCGCCGTAGAGACATCATCGCAAAGCTGTGTCCTCAGCTTTCGGTCACGGATCTCGAATACCTTGCGGATAATACGTCAGGTCTTTTTGGTGATCGTCTAGCTATCGAGGTGGGTAAGTATTTGCGTAAGGATGGGTGGGTAGCCCGTCCCTATCGTCCCGGACTTTGTCCTACTAATCCGGGGCCGGGTGGTGTTGTAATGGAGCGAGCCTTCCATCCGATGCAAGTGGAACTAGCGCTCGCAGAGTTCGGCATTGATGCTCGTCAAGTGCACCCAAGGGCGAAGATAAGCAAGAAATCTTTTCGCGGCTATTTGGGGCCTCTGCTTTATAACTTGAAACTAGCGGTGAGAGAGCGGTTTGCGCCTCGTACACTGCGTGGGCGTACATGGGCCTTCTATATTCTTGGTAAGAAAGTTAACACACTTCCTTTTGAATGGTGTAGATGACTACAGTGTGCTTTGCCACGCCTGGGGTTTATCCCATGCTTAATGGTATAGGGTCCTATGGAGGCTCCGAGTTGAGAGCGTGGCGACTGGCTCGAGATTTAGCTGGCCGTTCCATATGTAGGGTCAGTATGTTGGCCTTTGATTACGGTCAATCTCAGGTTCTAGCAAGGGACGGCATTGAATTTATACGAGATTCGTCCAATGTATACGCACGAGGGGTTCTTGCTAAGCTGCGTTGGTGGGCTCACACGTTTGCCTATCGCGAAACGCTATCAGGCACTCCGTTATTGCACGAACAGGAGTATGCCATCTGGGATGCGGCAAGCGCTGATGTATACATTGCTTTTGGTGCCACCGGTTACTCTGCTCGGCTGGCGCGCTGGTGCCAGATTCGACGACGGCGTTTTGTGTTGATGCATGGCAGTGATATGGATCTTGATCCTATCGAGATCGATGCGGCTTATGTGTATGCTTTTCCAGGTCTTTCGGTCGCTCAAACGAAATATCAAGCTAGGGAGTTGGGAAATAGATTTGGCCGGGAGTCCATGGTATTGCCCAATCCCGTAGATATTCCAGAGAGAGCACCCTGTTCGGCTCCGCGCGAATTTGCGTTGTGGGTAGGGAAGTCCGACCGGGTCAAATGTCCGGATCGGATGCTGGGATTGGCTCATTTGTGTTCCAATGTTCCTATTCTCATGATTATGAACCGTGCGAACCCTGAGATTTTCGATGCGATTAAGGCTGATGCCCCTAAGAATGTCACGTTTATTGACGCGGTACCGCCGGACGCTATGCATTCGTATTATCGGCGTGCGTTTGCCTTTGTGAGTACTTCAAAGATCGAGGGGTTTGCTAATAGCTTTCTCGAGGCCGGTGCGTGCGGGACGCCAATCTTGTCTTTGGACGTAGATCCAGAGGGCATGCTGTCGCATCATGGGGCTGGGCTGCTCACGCTGGGCCGGCTTGATGTCGCTGCAACAGCGCTGAACGAGTGGTACTCGGTGCGTGATTGGATTCCAGGCTCAAAAGGCCGCAATCTAGGTGAAAATGCCTTTCGCTATGTGGTTGCCCATCATGCTCAGGTAAATATATTTGATCGTTTCGCGGCTATCGTGAAGGCCGAGTTGGACAGGGCGTACTGAGTATGTGTGGTTTCGCCGGAATTGCAAATTTTCATCCTGAAATGGAGGGGCGCCGCGCTTTGTGTGCGATGACTGCTGCTCTAACGCATCGTGGGCCTGATGGTGAGGGAATGCAATGGCACGGTGACGTTGGTCTTGGGCATCGACGTCTCGCAATAGTTGGGTTGGCTGAGGGCAAGCAGCCCGTTCAGCATGAGGCAAGCGGGGTTGTCCTCGTGTTCAACGGCGAAATATACAATTATATTGAGTTGGCGAAAGAGCTCGGCGTTGATCAGCCAGGCATGTCTGACACGGACGTACTGTTACACGCTTATTGCAAATGGGGCATGGGTATGTTGCCTCGGCTTTTCGGGATGTTTTCTTTTGCTATTCACGACCCCAGAGAAAACTGCATTTATATCGCGCGTGACCGGCTTGGAATTAAGCCGTTATATTATTATGCCAATGGTAAGCGTCTGATTTTTTCCTCTGAGTTGGGAGCCTTGATGTGCTCCGGGCTTGTGCCCGGCACTCCTGCGGTTGAGGCGATGGCTGCTTATCTCAACCTTGGTTATGTCCCGACCCCAGGCTCGATCTACCGGGACGTAGTTAAACTGCCGCCCGCAACGACCCTAAAGTTTGAGCTTTCTAGTGGGAAATTGTCGCAGGAGAGATATTGGCACCTGAGGCCTCAAACGCGATGTATCGGGGAGTCAGAGGCGACCGAGGAGCTACGGTCGCTTCTTGGCACTGTTGTCTCACAACATCTGCGCTCTGACGTCGCTTATGGTGCTTTTCTGAGTGGGGGTATCGACTCGACATTGATTGTCGATCAAATGACGTCTGTGCTGGGGCGGTCGGTCCAAACATTTACGATGGGCTTCCTTGGGGATGATTATTCTGATCTTCCCTATGCGGCGCAGGCAGCAGCAACACTCGGTACACGTCACGAGGCTGAGGTGATGTCTGCGCAGATATCGCCCGAGCTCCTTGGGTCGCTAGCCAGCGCATTCGGTGAGCCTTTTGCCGACTCTTCGTTCATTCCAACTTATCTAGTCTCCAAAGTGGCGGCTTCGCGTGTGAAGATGGTTTTGTCCGGGGACGGCGGTGATGAGCTGTTCGGAGGGTACCATAGCTACAAAGGTGTGGTTGACAGAATGCATGATAGGTGGCGTCTTCCCGCGCTGAGACTAGCTGGGCGGCTGATTGGCGGTGAGCGAGGCCGTGCGTATATGAGGATGGGTGCTCGTTGGAACGAGTGGCACCATCTCGAGCGAGCCCTGATGAGTAAGGATCTTGCCGCAGAATTAATTTCAAATGCTCAGTTTGAGGGCTTCGCAGAGGACGCTTTGGATCAGCCTTTGGAGATGGATCCTTTGTTGCGCTGCCAACAGCACGATCTAGATCACTATTTGTTGGACGATATTCTGACAAAGGTCGATCGAATGAGTATGGCTCATGGTCTTGAGGTCCGAGTGCCCCTACTAGATCATCGCTTGGTAGAGTTCGCTTTCAACTTGCCTCTACCCTTGCGTGTAAAGAAAACACCCTCTGGGCTTGTGACCAAAGTGCTACTGAAAAATCTTTTGCGGCCCAAGTTTTCACATGATTTCATTCATCGGCGCAAGATGGGGTTTGGTATCCCTCTTGCGGAGTCCTTTAACGGCTCTCTGAAGAAATTGGTGGGAGATTTGCTGTTAGGTGATCATGGAGAGATGACGCATTACGTAAATGGAGATGCGGTGAGGCGTTTGGTGGTGGAATACTATGCTGGTAATAATGCCGTGTGGACTAGCCTATGGACGGTATTGTGCTTAAGGCTCTGGTTCGAAAGTAAACCTGTAGGATGCCAGTCGCATAGCCATGAAATAGGCAATTGTTTTGACTGAAGGTTATCTTAAGAATTGGCTGGGACGAGGGCTTTATGCCGTCTCCATGATGGTGGTTGGCCCACTGAATTGTTTGCTCGCCATACTGTTAAGGTGGCGTCGCGTCCCTACCTCCGTGTTGCACGTGTCTTACATGGTACATGTGCCGTGGCATACGGCGCGGGTGCTCCGCCGCCACGGTTGGAAAGCGGATTATCTTGCAGTCGGCGAGAGCCCATATTGGAGCCAGTGTGATTATCTGATGCCGAAAACTAATCCCTTAACCGCCGCGTGGCGTGAGTTCTGGGTGTTTTGGACGGTGATGGCGCGGTATGAGGTAGTGCATTTTCATTTTATGCTGACAATGACCCGGTCGGGATGGGAGGTCCCCCTTCTTAAGCGCATGGGGCGTCGTGTAGTAGCTCATTTTCGAGGGTGCGAGGCACGTGATCGCGATTTAAATATGCGTCTGCACCCGCGTCTGAACATTTGTGAACAGTGTGACTATCAACCCCCTATTTGTACCAATCCGCTGAGTCAGCGTCGCCGAGGGTTGGCAGCTAAGTGGGCCGATGCAACTTTGGTAACGACCCCCGATATGCTCGATTTTATCCCAGGTGCTGTTGTGTCGTCTTTTTTTGCGCCTGTCGAGGTGTTCCCCAATAACTCTGGGCCTTGGGATGGTCAGCGACCACTCAAATTGGTGCATGTCACCAATCATCCCGGCATTGAAGGTACTAAGCAAATTCGTCTTGCTGTAGACGCAGTGCGTGCCCGCGGTTTCGAGATACAGTTTATTCATTTGCGGGATGTCAATCATGCAGAGGTAATGAGGACTCTTCGCGAGGCAGACCTTGCTATTGGTAAAATGAAAATGGGTTTTTATGCGAACTCTCAAATTGAGAGTATGGCATGTGGTGTTCCAACAATTACGTGGGTTCGCCCGGAATTTATGACTGAAAAGTTGCATAATTCGGGGTTTATTATTTGCCATCTTGATAACCTGGAGCAAACACTAGTCGCTTACATGTCGGATCCCGGTGCTTTACAAAAAAAACGTGAGCTCGCCAGAACGTCGATCCTCAATTTACATGATGAGGACACTGTGATTCGCTCCTTCATTCAAGCCTATACTAAATCTAACTGAATATCATTTTTTTTGTGGGGTAGTGTGATGACAGGGAACACCTCCCGTAGTTTTCGTGACAAATGGGAAAAGAATACCGATGCTTTTTATGCTGAAACTCTTCGCGAGGGTTCTGATACCCAGCGGTGGATTCTCGAGCGTAATGGCTTTGACAGCAGTGAACATTTTGCAGAACATCTGCAGGGCCGTAAACGTATTCTTGATGCTGGGTGTGGAAACGGACGAGTGACCGCATTGTTGAGGACTTTGGCTCCCAAATCAGCCGAGGTCGTGGGCATCGACCTTGTTGCGGCCGACGTTGCTCGAGAGAACTTTAAAGGTGTAGAGCGGGTTCATTTCGAGACGCGTGATCTTGTCGAGGACTTAACTGGGCTCGGTTCTTTTGACTTCATTTATTGCCAGGAAGTTCTTCATCACACAGCAGATCCTGCCCAGTCTTTTCGCAACTTATGTAATCTCCTTCTTCCCGATGGCGAGCTTGCTATTTATGTTTACAAAAAAAAGGCCCCTGCGAGAGAGTTTGTCGATGACTATATTCGCGATCAGATCGCCGCTATGCCTTATGAAGAGGCTATGGCGCACTCGGCCCAAATTACCGAGTTTGGTCGTACTTTGGCGGCTGCCGGACTGAAAGTCACAGTTCCTAAGGTCGACTTGCTTGGTATTGAAGCCGGAGAGTACGACGTGCAGCGTCTGCTTTATCACTTTTTCGCTAAGTGTTATTGGAATCCCGACGTTTCCTACGACGAGAATGTGTTGGTTAATTATGACTGGTACCACCCGCAAGTCGCGACTCGACACACTCTTGAAGAGGTGGAAGCGTGGTTTACCTCCGCGGGGCTGAAGATTGAGCATCGGTGCGTAGATTTCTACGGTATTACAGTGCGTGGTAGGAATGTCGCTTTATAGCGCTTGACATTGTAGGAGATGGCATATTGATCTCAGGAAAGAGGATTTTGGTTACCGGCGCAAATGGTTTGCTGGGGCGGCGTGTGGTTGCATTACTATCGCAGACGAATGACGTCTTTGCTGTGGTGCATGAGATGCCGACCGAGCCCATTGCTGGCGTGCGTTATTTTCCCATTGATTTAGCTAAGCCTTGGGGGGTTGAGCTGTTGCCGGCGCGGGTAGATGCCATTATTCACCTGGCTCAATCGGCGCATTTCAGAGATGTGCCTTCTCGTGCTTTGGAGGTTTTTCAAGTCAATATTGCCTCGACGGCGCAGCTTTTAGACTATGCTTGGCGCACGGGAACCGAGCGTTTCGTATACGCTTCGTCTGGTGGAATATACAGCGGTGGAGTACAGACGTTTTATGAAACGTCTCCAGTCACTCAGCCTGATACGTTGGGTTACTATTTGGGTAGCAAAGTTAGCTGCGAGGCGCTTGCGTCAAGCTATGCCCGTTTTTTAAAAGTTATGGTTCTGCGATTCTTTTTCATCTATGGGCGAGGGCAGAACCGCACTATGTTGATTCCGCGCTTAATAGACAATATACGGGGCGGGCGTTCGATTACTATTCAAGGCGAGATGGGGCTGAGACTGAATCCAATTCATGTTAGTGATGCAGCGGCAACTGTACTCGCCGCACTCTCTAGCGAGAATAGTGGCATATATAACGTGGCCGGGCCTGAAATTTTATCTTTGCGCGAATTGTGCAATGAGATAGGAGCGCTGGTCGGTAAGTCAGCCATTTACGACGTGATGCCTGGAACTCCTTCGGATGTTGTCGGTGATATATCCATGATGAGTGCTCATCTGCATGTGCCCTCCGTTGCGCCAAGGACTGGCTTGAGAGAACTAATCTAATGTACTTGTGTGCGTTGCATTTGATTTCGGGTTTGCACGGGTAATGAGTACCAAATTTCGCAAGTATCGAGTCGTGCATCTACCAACTTCGGTTGGAGGAAATCCTCAGGGTCTTAGCGCTCATTTGGAAAAATTAGGGATTGAGAGTGAAGCTTGGATCTTTCAGCAGAACGTATTTAACTATTCATGCGATCGTGTGATTTGGAGCGAGCGTGACGGGCTGTGGCGGCGTGAAGTTAAGCGGTTGCTCGCGATAATTCAGACGGCTTGGACGTTTCAAGTTATTCATTTCAATTATGGTACTGGCTGGGCGACGCCAGTACCGATGTTTCGCTCGTCTGACCGGGGCGTCAAGACAAAGTTGAAACGCTTTATAGCTGGGGCATACTTCACTATTTTAGCCAGTGCCGAGCTGAGTTTATATCGAGCTTTTGGGCGCCAGATGTTTGTTCACTATCAAGGTGATGATGCGCGTCAGGGGGGCTTTTGCTTAGAGAATTTTGAGCATTCTGTCGCGCAATATGTCGAACCTGGCTATTACTCGCCTGAGTCCGATGAGCTTAAGCGTAGGGCGATCAGTCGCATGGAGAAGTACTGCAATAGGCTATACGCTGTGAATCCAGATTTGATGTATGTGCTCGGGCGCAAGGCAAGGTTTATTCCCTATTGCCACATTTCCCTCGAAGAGTGGAAGCCCTGTTTTTCGGCTGTAGGCAGTCGGCCTTTGCGGATTGGCCATGCACCGAGCCATCGTGGGGTCAAAGGAACAGACATTATCCTCAAAGTCTTAGATGAGCTGGCCGCAGAGGGACATGAGTTTGAGCTGGTATTGGTTGAGGGGCTCTCGAATTCCGAGGCGCGTCGCAGGTACGAGGACGTGGATGTCATGATCGATCAACTGCATGCAGGCTGGTATGGTGGCCTTGCTGTGGAGCTCATGGCAATGGGTAAGCCTGTCATGGTTTATATCCGTGAAGAAGACCTTCAGTTCTTACCTGTAGAGATGCAGGTTGATATTCCTGTAATAAGGGTAACCGAGGAATCGCTCAAGTCCGACGTCCAGAGGGTGCTAGCGATGAAACCAGAAGAAATCATAGAAATTGGAAGGCGCAGCCGTCGGTATGTGGAGAAGTGGCATGATCCAGCGCGAATTGCCGAGGATATAAAGCGAGACTACGACCTTGCTTTGAGGCTAGGCACTGGGCGCTGATGCCCATTGGATGAAGGTACATACCTATGTGCGGAATATTGGGTGGAGTGTGGCGCAAGGATGCGCCTGACGCGTTTAAACTGGATAGCGGAATTAGTGCTTTACGATTTCGTGGGCCCAACGATAGTGGGGTTGAGCGTTTCCAATGGGGCGGGGCTCATGTGCTGCTGGGCCACACAAGACTGTCGATAATTGATTTGACGGTTGGCGGGCACCAGCCCATGCATGGGGCTAACGGGCGCTATGTTGTTGTATTTAACGGCGAGATATACAACTATAAAGAGTTGCGCGAAGAGCTAAAAGCGCTGGGTTGCCAATTCATCTCCGACTCAGACACCGAAGTCCTGTTAGCAGCGTGGATGGTCTGGGGTAAAGGCTGTTTGCCTCGCTTGATGGGCATGTTTGCATTTGTCGTCTTCGATAAGGAATCGTCTACGCTCACTTGTGTTCGCGATGCTTTTGGCATAAAGCCATTCTTTTATACCGAAGATAGCGGAAATTTCCTGTTTGCCTCTGAGGCACCAGCGCTGATGGCGCTTAAATCGTCCAAACCACAGTTGAATTGGCAACGAGGCTACGATTATCTTGTGCACGGCGATTATGACAGCAGGCCTGAGACTTTTTTCGAAGGGGTCTTGCATTTACCGCCTGGGCATATGCTGGTGGTCGACCTTGCCGCCAGCTCGGTTGGTGAAATTAAGCGTTGGTGGACGCCAAGTATTCAACAGCGGAACGATTTAAGCTTTGAGGACGCCGCGGAGCTTGTCAGGGAAAATTTTTTACACAGTATTCGATTGCATCTGCGCAGCGACGTGCCTCTGGGTGCAGCGCTTTCCGGTGGCGTCGACTCTTCGGCCGTAGTTTGCGCCATGCGGCACGTTGCCCCCGATCATCCCATTCATACGTTTAGCTATATTGCTGCGGGTAGTGATCTGAACGAAGAAAATTGGGCCGATCTTGTGAATAGGCATGTTGGCGCCATTTCGCACAAAGTGATCGTGACGCCCGAAGAGCTGGCTAGTGATTTGGATGACATGATTTCTGCACAAGGAGAGCCTTTTGGGAGTACGAGCATTTACGCGCAATACCGCGTTTATAAGCTTGCAAAAGACAGCGGGATTACCGTAACGCTTGATGGGCAAGGCGCGGATGAAATGTTGGCGGGCTATAACGGTTATCCGGGGCCGCGCTTCCGCAGTTTGTTAGAAACTGGGCAGTGGGTTCGCGCTTGGCGGTTCTTGAATGCGTGGGCTAAGTGGCCTGGCCGTAGTCGGGCTATGGGTTTGAAAATGCTCGCAGCGGAAATAACAGATGGAGCTTTGTACCAGGCGTTGCGGCGCTTTAGCGGCCGAAAAGCTGTGCCCGAGTGGGTGCGAGAAGACGTGCTGCTGCACGGGGATGTTAGCTTGCGTCACCCTAGGTTGCGGCCTAATTTCGACTTGCGTGGCCGTCGTGTGGTGGCTGAACTTGCGCACTCCCTGACCGAGCGAGGTTTGTCTAGCCTTCTGAGGCACGGCGACAGGAACTCCATGCGTTTTTCGATCGAAAGTCGTGTGCCGTTCTTGACGCATGAGCAGGCAGAGTTGCTGCTATCCTTGCCCGAACACTATCTGATTTCATTAGGTGGCGAAACAAAGTCGGTTTTCCGCGCCGCAATGCGTGGCATCGTTCCGGATGAAATTCTTGATCGCAAGGACAAAGTTGGTTTCCAGACACCCGAGCAGTTATGGTTGACCTCTATGTCGGGAACTGTGCGCGAGTGGCTGCGTGCTGATATCGGCCTTCCCTTTCTCGACCAGGCTGCGATATTACGTGAGTTCGACGAAATCATTGGCGGACGCAAGGCGTTCTCCTGGCAGGTATGGCGTTGGATTAATTTTATTCGCTGGCATCAGCACTTTTTGACTTGAAAGTACGGGCGGGATATTGAAGAAAGTCCTGATTATTTCGTTTTCTGTAATTCAGAGCGATCCGCGCGTTATGCGTCAAGTTCGACAACTGGAGTTCGGCTGCGACTTGACTGTGGCTGGCTTTGGGCCAAAGCCTAGTGGAAGGATGCGATTCATCGAACTCCCAAAGCCGCGAGCCAGCGTTGCCCAGAAATTTTGGTGGGTAGTTAAGTTGTTCGCTGGGGCCTTCGAGAGTTATTACTGGGGGCAGCCGAGAGTTGCGCTTGCGTTTAGGGTGTTACGTGACCTTGAAACTCATATTGTCATTGCGAACGATCTTTTAGCTTTGCCTCTGGCCCTGAAACTGGCTAAAGGAAGGCCGGTTGTTTATGACGCGCATGAGTACTCGCCGGGGGAGTATGAGGAGCAATACCTGTGGCGGTTTTTATTTAGTCGCTACAACGATGCTCTTTGCCGTGAGTATCTGCCCAGGGCGGCCTCTATGATGACGGTGTGTCAAGGTATTGCTGATGAGTACGCAAAGAAGTACGGTGTTAAGCCTCTCGTTGTTCACAACGCGCCGATTGATCAGTGCCTTTTACCTACACCTGTGCAAAGTCCGATACGTATGATTCATCATGGTATAGCCAGCCATGTTCGTCATTTGGAAGTAATGATCGATATGATGGCTTATCTCGACGATCGCTTTACTTTGGACTTGATGCTGGTTGAAGTTGAGGCGAGCTACATGACGCTTTTGAGGCAAAAGGCAAAGCGTGACGCGCGTATAAGATTCGTGGAGCCGGTACCTATGTCTGAGATATGTCAGCGTATTAACGAATATGATGTGGGTGTTTTTCTCCTGCCCCCGGTAAACTTCAACTACCGATTTGCGTTGCCGAATAAGTTTTTTGAGTTTGTCCAGGCTCGCTTGGCGGTCGCAATTGGGCCGTCGCCGGAGATGGCTGCCCTGGTGAAGCGCTATGGTTTTGGGGTCGTGGCCGACTCATTCGAGCCACAAGCTTTGGCCGTTGCACTAGCTGCGCTAAATACGGAAAAAGTTAGGGCGTTAAAAGAGGCGTCACATCGGGCTGCTCAGTTGTTATCCTTTGAGCAATTTGGACAAATCATTGAGTCCGAAATTACGCGCCTGTCTGCGGCTGAGAAATAAATGCAGGTAGCTCACTTGACTTCTGCGCATCCCAGAGATGACGTGCGGATATTCCTCAAAGAATGTCGAAGCCTATCCCGGTCGGGGTATGCGGTAACTTTGATTGTTGCCGACGGTTTAGGTAATGACACGCGTGATGGCGTTGATATTCTTGACGTGGGGCGTCCTGCCGGAAGACTCGACAGAATGCTGAGTACTACACGTCGGGTGCTACGCCAAGCGATTGATTTGGATGCCGATGTTTACCACGTTCATGACCCCGAGTTGCTAACCATATGCCTTGCGTTGAAAAGGCGAGGGAAAAGGGTTGTTTTTGACGCGCATGAAGATGTACCTAAACAGATTTTAGGTAAGCATTATTTGCAGCCCATGTTACGTAGGGCCATCGCATGGGTCTTTGCGTGTTATGAGCGATATGTTTGTGGTCGGCTCGACGGAGTGATTGCTGCTACCCCCACCATACGCCAAAAATTTCTTTCTATTAATGCAAACTCTCAAGATATTAACAACTATCCTCTTATCGGCGAGCTGAACGTAGAGACCGAGGCGGGGCAGCGCGCTAACGAAGTTTGTTATGTGGGCGGCATCGCCGCTATCCGTGGTGTACGCGAAATGATAAGGGCGCTTGAGTTGGCTCAGCCAGACATTCACCTGAATTTGGTCGGTGCATTCGTCGAGTCAGATGTTGAAAAGGAAGTTCAAGGCTACCCGGGCTGGCAACGGGTGAATGCTTTTGGGGTTTTGGGTAGAGAGGGTGTGCGTAATGTAATGGCCCGATCTTTTGCTGGGTTGGTGACCCTGCATCCGACTCCAAATTACATAGAGTCGCTTCCGATTAAAATGTTCGAGTACATGTCGGCTGGGATTCCGGTGATCGCGTCCGACTTTCCGCTATGGCGAGACATCATAGAGGGAAGCGAGTGCGGCGTTTGCGTTGACCCTCTCGACCCCAGGCAAATCGCTCGCGTAATAGATGAGCTTGCGCGTGACCCAAGTAGGTCGCAAAAAATGGGGGAAAACGGCCGAAAAACAGTAATGGAGCGATACAACTGGGCGATCGAAGAGGGAAAGTTGCGAGCTTATTATGCCCAGCTTGCAACAATGAAAAAGTAGGCGTTCGACCAAATAATTATGAAGAGCAGAGATGCGCTAATACTTCAAAAATGCAGATAAATACTTGCCTATTACCCCGATCCCATCCTACCCGGAAGAGCGATGAATCTTCGTAGCCACAAGAAGCCATTTATTACCCTAATGGGCGCTGGGGCTTTAAGTCAGTTGATTCTGTTACTTATTTCCCCGGTGCTAAGGAAGGTCTGAAGAACTCGATTTCAAACATCCAAAAATCGACCTCATGACCAAAGTATTCAAAAATGGTTAAAAACTGCTCAAATCATCGCCACTTTCGGGTTGTTTGCACCCCGATCAGGCCCGTTTTCGGGCCT
>NZ_NQMK01000011.1:0-123990 GCF_003788685.1 Pusillimonas sp. NJUB218 | reverse complement strand
TTGGCGTGGCGTATGGGCCTGGTTGCAATGCCGGGGCACGCCATTTTTTGCCCCCGCTTATTTATAGTGTGTTACCTGCTTTACGCTATAACAGCATAAACGCAAGCACCATGTTTGATAATAAACAAAAAGATTTTTAACAGCAATAATTATAGTGTGTACGTTGTAATTATCGACGCCACAGCCCCGCAACGTCTTCCGCCATAATCACATCGCCAAATAAGGTCTGGATATTGTTCAGGGTGGCGTTATGCTCTTCATCGGTCAGCGTGGCATTGGCATCGGCCAAAAATGCTACGCGGTAATTTAGCTGGGCCGCGTCCCGCGCCGTGCTTTCCGAACAGCAGTTGGTCATGGTGCCCGAAATAATCACGTTCTCGATACCCCGGGCGTTCAGCTGCTTGTCCAGGTCACACGTGCCCGGGGTAAAACCACTGAAACGCGTTTTGTTGACGATCATGTCGGTTTCTTGCACCTCTAAACCGGCCCACAACTGATGCCCATGCGCGCCCACCCGAAACGCCCCTGCCGAACCGGCCTTGGCCTGCGGTGACGAGATCATGTCGTACCAGAACGTCCAGGGTGTGGACTCGGTGTCATCGTAGGTAAAGCGCAAGAACACATTCAGGCCACCCGCAGCACGTACTTCACGGCTGACTTTGTTGATATTGGGAACGATGTCGCGCGCCAACGGAATCTCAACCGGCGCACCGGGCTCGAGAAAACCATTTTGCATATCAACAATCAAGTGCGCGGTACGCTTCGGGTCAAGCCCTTCCAGTACTCGGACCCGGCCACGGTGGCCGCGACTGCGCTCAACCAGTTCTGGCGACAGATGAATCTTATGCATTGGCTTTCCTTATTTCGCTGTTAGCAACTGCTGGCGCGTTTGCAGACGGGCGCGCAGCATCTTCTGCCCCCGTCTGCGCAGATGAAAAACGACGCCAGGCGCGCGGCAGCGGCAACTTGAACAAGCGGCCAAAAATGCCATCGGGCATAGCGATAACTGTCAAGATGAACAAGCCACCCAGCGTCAGCAACCAATACGGCCCCAGTGTGCTGGACAACACGCTTTCTACCCAGCGCACCAAAATAACGCCCAGGAATGCGGCCAACAGCACCGCACGACCACCGACGGCTACCCAGATCAGGACTTCGGTAGATAGCGCCGTGCCGATAATGGCTGGCGAAACAAAACCGAACTGTGCCGTAAATAGCGCCCCGGCATAGCCGGCCATAGCACCCGAGAACGTAAACGCCATCACTTTGTAGTCGGTCGTGCGATAACCGAATGACGTCGTCCGGACTTCGTTGTTGCGAATACCGGCCAACACGGCCCCCAGCGGCGAACGCTGCACGAACAAGGCCAGCAAATAAATCGCCAATGCAGACAGCAGTACGACATAGAACATTTCGTTGGTCGTCATCATGTCGCCCCCGCGCCACCCGGCGAACAAGGGCGGCACCCCCAACAAGCCGTCGAAACCACCGATGAAATCAATACGCTGGGCGATGATCTCGACTACCACTGCGGCACACAGCGTAACGATGGCAAAGAACGCCCCCGACAGACCACGTCCAACAAACAACAACTTACCCAGAATGTAGGCAGCGATAGCCGGGCCCGCCGTAGCCAACAGCAAACCCATGACTTGCGACCCGCCAAACCATGTGAATTTTTCTAGCGTTGTCAGCGCCATTAAATAAGCGCCCAACCCAAAGAAGATGGCTTGGCCAAAACACAAAATGCCCACCTGCCCCCAAATGAACGACAGGCTCATAGCCAAAATGCCGTAAGTCAGATACTGACCGAACTGGCTGACCGTCCACTCGTCAAGGGCCAGCGGCGCCATAAACAGTAGCGCCCATACGACGACGGTAAGAGTAATGCTCAAAGACCATTGCTTGTTCATATCAACGCTTCCGGGTGATCAGGCCTTCGGGAAAAAGGCGAATCAGGACAATTGCAAGAATGAAGACTGCGACCTGTGCAGCCACCTGAGTATCGATAGAGGCAACCACAGTATTGGTGGAGCCGATCAAGCCAACCCCCAACACCACACCCATCAGATGCGCAACGCCGCCCACCATAATGGCCAGGAAGGCTGGGATCAGGAAGCCGCCACCCATTTGCGGGTCGACGCTCATGATGGGCGCCATGACCGCCCCGGCAAAACCCGCCAACGCCGCACCAAAGGCAAAGGTCCATCGGTCCATGCTGCGGGTATTCAGCCCAAGCGAAGCGGCCATGCTGCGATTGGCGATAACCCCTCGCACAGCCAGGCCCAGATGGGTGCGGTAAAACACCAGGAACACCGCCAGCGTGACCAGCAGGGCCATACCCATAATGAACAGGCGCATCGATGGATACACTACGCCCAGAATATTGACGGGGTCAGGGATGGGGTTGACGATGCTTTGCGATGTTGGCCCGAAGCCAATCACAATGGCTTGCTTAATGACAATTGAAATGCCCCAGGTGGCCAGAATGGTATCGATAAACCGGTGATAGACATGCCGGATCACAAACTGCTCGATAAGGATGCCGACAAAGGCCAGAAACAGAGGCGCCAGAATCAATGACAACCAGTAAGGCAGTTGCAGCGCCTGCGTCATGACGACGGTGTACGCTCCCAGCAAGAAGAACTCGCCGTGCGCCATGTTGATGACGTTCATCAGGCCGAAGATCACCACCAGCCCCAGGGCAACCAGCAACAGGCTGAGCGAATAGCTCAGTGTGTCCAGGCCCAGCTCAATTACGAAATTCATGCTTCGCTCCGTTGAGTTCTACACCGACAGGTATTTATGGATGGGCGTGGGGTCGTCACGCAGGGCCTGCACCTGATCGGTTTCGTAGACGATGTGACCGTTTTCCATGAAAAGACAGCGCTGGGCCATGCCCAGCACCAGCTCCATGTTTTGCTCGACCAACAAAATGGTCAACCCCTGCTCCTTGGCAATTCGACTGAGCACACGACCTATTTCCTGCACGATGGAGGGCTGGATACCTTCAGAGGGCTCATCGAGCAGCAGCAACTTGGGCTTACCGATCAGCGCGCGAACAATAGCCAGTTGCTGCTGTTGCCCGCCCGACATGCTGCCGCCACGTTGGGAACGTCGTTCGCGCAAAATGGGGAACAGATCAAATGCCCAGTCGGGGATGTCTTTCGACATGCCGGGATGACCCAGCAGCCCCATGCGCAGGTTCTCTTCAACGGTGAAGTCACCGAAAATATCGCGCCCTTGCGGCACGTACCCCATGCCCATCCGGGCAATTTCATAAGGCCGCTTACCGACGATTTCCTGACCGTCAAATTGCATGCTGCCTTGCGTAACCGCCACATGCCCCATCAGCGCCTTCAAGAACGTGGTCTTGCCCATGCCATTACGGCCCAATAAGGCGACCACTTCGCCTTTTTTGATGCTCATTGAAAAACCGTCGAGCACTCGGCTGCCGGCCAGGTAACCGGCCACTACATCTTTGACGTCCAACATTACGCGCTTCCCCCAAGATAGGCCGCGACCACTTCGGGGTCGTTCTGAATTTCATCCAAGGTGCCTTCGCGCACTACGCGACCGCGCAGCATCACCACCAGCCTGCAATCGAGTGCTCGCACAAAGCTCATGTCGTGCTCGATGACCAGCACTGTCTTGCCGTACTCGGTCTGCAAGCGCCGGACCAGTTCGGCAGTTTTTTGGGTTTCGGGTACGGACATGCCGGCGGTGGGCTCGTCAAGCATGATGAGATCGCCGTCGTAGGCCAAGAGCATCGCAATTTCGAGCCATTGCTTTTCGCCGTGCGCCAGGGTTTCGACCTTGTCGGTAGCCTTTTCGGTCAGCCCGCATAAGTTCAGCAACTCGCCAAGACGGCCGGTGGGCCTTGCAAAGAGTGTTTGCAAAATACCGGACTTGCTCGACTTGCCTGCCTGCCCCACCTGCCCCGCCAACGGAATCATGAGGTTCTCGACGACAGTCAGTTCGGGATACACCCCAGGGATCTGGAATTTGCGCGAAATGCCCATCCGTGCCACCTGATAGGCAGGCATTTTCGTGATGTCGGTGTCTTTGAAAATGACCTCGCCTTCATCGGCCCGCAGGTTTCCTGTGAGGATATTGAATAAGGTAGTCTTCCCGCAGCCGTTGGGCCCAATAATGCAATTGACAGTCCCACGCTGCACGGTCAAAGAAAGACCGTGCAACACCGTAATGCCGCCAAACCGTTTAACAATTGATCGTGCTTCCAGCATATTTGTCCCCCAAGGCCGGTTCAGCAACGATTAGGCCGCGCACTGCTGCGAAGCTTTCACTAGGCCAATGTCCTTCAAGACAACCATCTTGCCCCCTTGCGCTTGCGCAATCAGGATATTCAGGTCGGCATGGCGGTCACTGGCACGCAACGACACTTCGCCATTGCCCGACATCAGGGTCTGACCCACAATCGCGTCAGTAATCGCTTCTTTGTCGTCAGAGTTGGCGCGCTTGATGGCCTCGATATAGAAGCGTGTCATGGTGTAGTGGGCATCTACCGTGTTGCTGACAATTGCGTTCGGGCCGAACTTGTCGCGCACTTTCTTGACCAGGGCCTTGGCTTCGGGCTTGTCGAGCGCTTCGGTAAAGTTGCAGACGGTGATGATGCCTTCGGATTCGCCCGGCGTCAGACCAGCCAGATAGTTTTCACTAAAACCGAAGAATGCAACCTTGATCTTGTCTTTCAAGCCGGCTGCGGCAAATTGCTTGATAAAGGTCACGGCATCGGCGCCCACAATCGACATCACGACCACATCAGCGCCCGACGACTCGATTTTTCGCAAGGTGCTGGTGTAGTCTTTAACGCCCCATGGGGTGTATTCGGTGGCGACGACTTTGGCCCCTTTTTCAGCGGCCACCTTATCAATAGCCTCGTTCATTTTGCGCGGCCAGACGTAATCACTGCCGATCAGAAAGAGATTTTTTCCGACATTTTCAGCAACGTACGGAATGAATGAATTGACCCACTGGTCGGGCACGGAGCTATAGAGCGTCACATAGCGGCTGCAGGTACCGCCTTCATAATCGGTGGCGTACAGCAGCGGCACTTTATAACGTTCAACCAAAGGTCGAATCGCGTCGCGCTCGGCGCTGGTGACGGGGCCAATAATGGCGTTGACGCGATAGCGCCGAATCAACTCGTTGGTACGCTCAACGGCTGTTTTAGGGTCGGTTTTGGTATCGGCCCGGATCATTTCAAACATGCGGCCGTCTAACACGCCGCCCGATGCGTTCGCCTCTTCAAGCGCCAGGCGAATCGCTTGTCCGCCCTGCTCGCCAAGGGCCTCGAGCCCGCCCGAAAAGGGCTGCAAAACACCAACCTTGATGGTTTCTTTGGCAAACGCCAACTGCGGCATACCTGCCATTCCAGCGCCCAGCATGCCTGCCGAGGCCAACAACAAAGAACGACGACGCGGGTTGAGGACTGCATTGTTTTTGGTAGACATGTGGAGCTCCTGTGATGGAAGATTTTGAATCGCTATTCGCAAGCAACGATCGTTAACGGACTGCCCTGCTGCAGGCTGGCAACCACCGAATCCGACCGAGACACCACGCCAAAGTGCGTGGCAATGTCGTATAACGAGGACGCCTGTTCGCGCGGGCCTGTCGCCGCCACGCCGTCTTCAACGACGACCACCCGGTAGCCCAAAAAGAAGGCATCGTGAACTGTCGAGCGCACGCAGATGTTGGTGACCACCCCCATGCAAACCAGCGTGTCAACGCCCAGGTCTTTAAGGGTCAGATCAAGGTCAGTATTGAAAAAGCCCGAAAACCGGCGTTTGGTTACGTAGTGATCTTCGGGGGCCTGTTCGAGGGCATCGACCACCGCAGAACCCCACTCGCCTTCCATACAGTGCGGCGTACGTTTAAGGAACTCACGATCACACTTCATGCCATGCCGGTGCTTATCTTGAATATGAACGACCGGCGCACCCGCCACGCGAGCCGCCCGCATAACCGCATTCTGGGGCGGGTAAAGCACCTCGGCGCCCGGCAGCACCATGGCACCGCCCTCGGTGCAGAAGTCGTTGATCATGTCGATAACCAAAACTGCGGTGCGGCTCGGATCCAGAACGAAATTCTGGTCAGATTGACGATGTTCAGAAAAAGTGGAAACCATGCGTAGCAACCCCTAATCAATGGGACTAAAAATATCGATAAGCATTACCGCGCCTCAGCCAGCGCGCGCTGTGCTGCGTCAGACTGCACAGCGGCGTTTACAGGCCACTTGCGCACCGATCGCAGCGTAATGTCGGTAATAAACGCCTTCCAGTGCGCCAGGTTGTCGGCTGCATGCAGGTCGACACTTAAAAACGCACTTAAGGTGTAGCGGTTTGACAGGTAGAAGTAGCCCAGCGCGGCGATTTCTATGTAGAGGTCGCGTGCGCTGATGTCATCACGAAACAGGCCTTTTTCAACGCCTGCGCGCAGCACCTGGTCCAGCACCTGCACGGCCGGCGACGACAGCCGCGCCACCTGGCCCGATTTTTTTATGTGCTTGCCCTGCTGCAGGTTTTCGCTGTTCAGCAAGGTCATCATCTCGGGGTGGGCCTGGTAGTAATGCCACACAAAATGCACGACCGTGGTCAGTGCCTGTTCGGGGTGGGCCAAGTCAAACTCAAGCTCGGCTTCGGCCTCGTTCATGCGGGCGTAGGCGGTTTCCAGCACTTCGACAAACAGTTTCTCTTTACTGCCGAAGTAGTAATAAATCATGCGATCGTGCGTGCGCGACAACCGTGAAATCTGTTCGATTTTGCCGCCGGCAAAGCCATAACGGGAAAACACGCGCGTAGCGGCGCGTAAAATAGCGTCGCGGGTTTTCTGGGCACGAGCCTGGGTAGCCACTTCCACAGAAGGTTTTGTTTTGCGTCTGAGAGTTGCCATGACCCCGCCTGGTTGACTGATTGAAGACCATTCTGGGCGGGCAAACAAATGTAGTCAACACCGAATAATTTGGTATTTACTACATTAAATTTATGACGTACCATGTGGAAAATTTTTGTGTACTTTATTCCCGGATAGGCCCTGCCATGACCCACGTTGTAACTGAAGCCTGTATTAAATGCCGATATACCGACTGCGTTGACGTCTGCCCAGTCGACTGCTTTCACATTGGCCCGAACTTTTTGGTCATTGACCCCGAAGAGTGCATTGACTGCGCCGTCTGTGTAGCCGAGTGCCCGGCCGAAGCCATTTATGCCGAAGAAGACCTGCCGCAAGATCAAATGGACTTCATTCGCATCAATGCCGAACTGGCAACCGAATGGGAAGTCATCTCGAAAAGCATGGGTGCGCTGCCCGACGCCGACGAATGGAAAGACAAACCTAACAAACGTGAGCTGCTTGAACGCTAAGAAGCGTCAGACCGCATTCGCGGGACGGCTCAACACACAGGCCATCCAAGCGCCTGTCACAGGACTAGACAATGCATAAAAATTGGATTGCCGGCGAGTGGATCGGCGCCTCGAACGTACAGCAAAACATCAACCCGTCCGACCTGAACGATGTCGTAGGCGAGTATGTACGCGCTTCGGCCGACGAAGTCGAAGCGGCCGTTTCTGCGGCCTATCAGGCGTGGCCCAACTGGTCGTTAAGCACACCGCAACAACGGTTTGACGCCCTTGATTTTGTGGGCACCGAACTGCTGGCCCGTAAGGCAGAGCTGGGTGAACTGCTGGCGCGCGAAGAAGGCAAGACATTGCCCGAAGCTGTTGCCGAGGTTGCCCGCGCAGGCCAGATTTTTAAATTTTTTGCCGGTGAAGCCCTGCGCATTACAGGCGATGCCGTCGCCTCGGTACGCCCAGGCATCCAGGTCGAGGTCACCCGCGAACCGCTAGGGGTTGTGGGCATTATCACTCCCTGGAACTTCCCCATTGCCATCCCCGCCTGGAAAATCGCGCCGGCGTTGGCCTACGGCAACTGCGTCGTGTTCAAACCTGCCGACCTGGTCCCTGGTTCGGCCTGGGCGCTGGCCGAAATCATCAGCCGAAGCGGGCTGCCGGGTGGCGTATTCAACCTGGTCATGGGCCGCGGTTCGGTAGTAGGCGCGGCATTTATCGACGACCCGCGCGTTACCGCCATCACCTTTACGGGTTCGGTAGGTACCGGCCATGGCATTTTGCAGCAAGCCGCGCAAAAACAGAAAAAAGTCCAGCTGGAGCTCGGCGGCAAGAACCCGCTGGTTATTCTGGATGACGCCGACCTCGAAACCGCGCTCGATTGCGCGATTCAGGGGGCCTTTTATTCGACAGGCCAACGCTGCACCGCCAGCAGCCGCATCATTGTCGAGAAAGGCATTTACGACCAATTTACCGACACGCTGGCCAAACGCACGGCAGCATTGCGCGTGGGCCACGCTTTAGATGCCAACACCCAAATCGGGCCCGTAGCCGATGCATCGCAACTTCAACAAGACTTGGATTACGTCAAAATCGGGCAAGATGAAGGTGCGCAATTGCTGTGCGGCGGGCAAACACTCGAAGGCAAAACACCTGGCTACTACTTCAGCCCGGCCGTGCTGGCTCATGCCACCAACGACATGCGCGTTTCGCGCGAAGAAATTTTTGGCCCTGTGGCCACGGTTATTAAAGCCGACGACTACGATCATGCATTAGCGCTGGCCAACGACACCGAATTCGGCTTGAGTTCGGGCATTTGCACGCAGTCGCTGAAACGGGCTACGCATTTCAAACGCGCTATTCAGGCGGGCATGACGATGGTCAACGTCCCCACCGCCGGGGTCGACTACCATGTGCCGTTTGGTGGCCGCAAAGGCTCAAGCTATGGCCCGCGCGAGCAAGGTCGTTATGCGCAAGAGTTTTTCACGATTGTAAAAACAGCCTATACCAAGGCGTAATCGCAAGCGCTAAAAAAACCGGCTGCCATTTGGCTAGCCGGTTTTTTTATTTCAGGATGACTCTAGCGCTAGCGCCGCATTTCTGCGGAGAGTGCGGCGATTGAGGCACCATTGACGATCTGCTCGAATTGTTCCGCGCTGTGCAGCACCGCATCGAAAGGAGGAATATCTCCGAAAATCATGCCTGCCATCGCTTCATAATCTTTTCTGAGCGCCTCTCGCATCGCCGTATTCGGTGTAAGGGTAAATGTGCCCGCTACTGCACTGCCGAGCCCCAAATCAGCACTGCCGAAGAACAGCCTCGCATGGTTGGCGCAGTCGGTCGCCAGAACGTGATCCTCCTGCCAGGCAGCCGCTAACGGTGCCTGCATCAGCTGATGCACGTCATAGTAGTGACGCGAAACACGTTGCCCACCGTACCGTAGCTCACCGCGACGGTCATGCCACTGGCGTAGCCCGTGCAAGATCATGACCTTGTCCCAGAAGGTGCGTTCGGGTTTCACGGTGATTACGTTCGTCACGGTCAAGTCCAGGTCGGGCAGGTCCGTCACGACGTACGGAGTGACGGAAGCCGCGACATGCGGATCAAGTGCCGATTTGGCACCGGCCTCAATCTTGACCGCTGAGCGTATGTAGCTGCTGGTGGTGGCTGTGACAGAGGGATACCAGAACAGTAAACTCTGACCATCCTTGTCGTCGGGATCGAGTTCCAGCCGAAAGCGACTCTTGGGAATGAGCGATGCCGCGAGATGAGTGAACTGCGCGATCAATGACTCTGCAATATAGGCCTGACACGCCTTGCGGATCGCTTCGAGACGCGCACGGCGCTTCTTGCCGCTCAGCGCATCCAGATCAGCAACCTCGGCACCTTGCCCCAAGTCATCACGAAACACTGTGATGTCGATGTCTTCGGAAAAGCGGGAGATCAGACCGAAGGCCTTGGAGAGCGAAGTGCCGCCCTTGAACAGCAGGCGGGGGCCACCCGTTCCCAGGCCATTGAACAGTGCATCTAGTGTCCAAGAGACCCAGAAATCCTTTTCAATGTTCTGAACCGCCGTACCGAGGCGGACTGAGGCGCCAAGAAACAAGTCTCGCCGCTCGGCGTCGCTAGCTGTGATGATGGTACTGAATGCTGGGTTCACGAGGCCTCCCCGTGTTTGGCCCCGCGGCGGCGTGCAGGCTGAGATTTTTTGGTGTCGAGAGTTTCTGGTGTTGCGGCCCTTGTTTCCTGCGGGTCACACCCAGGTAGCTCTCGGATCAGGCTTTGCATCCACGCCGGCAATACATTGAAACCATCGAGCAGGTCCTGGCGGATCGCCGGACCATGGACGGGATCGGCGAGCACGTTAGTCAGCTTTCCCTGAATGAAAGAACGCTCAGAAGTCAGAGTGTCCTTTAACCAGTAAAGCGCCTGCACGATGCGCATGGCCGGGCGTCCCGCCCAGTAGAGACGACTGGGCGCTGTCTGTTTGAACTCGATGGTGAGCTTGTCGAGTTGAACCGCACGTCGGCGGGTGTCGGTATGGATGGTTACGCGAGCGGGTACCGCGTCGGTCAAACCGAGATCATTGGCGGCAGTCATACCATCTACCAGCAATCGCAGGTGATCGCGGCGGGCGATGGCTTCCGCCACGGCGCGGTAGTCTGGGGTCGTGGGACGTTTGGTCAGGCTATTGATCTTGGGCTTGTCATATAGGCCTCTGTCGATGCGACGCAACTCGCCCGCCTGCACCATGCGCTGCAGAGCCTTGTCGATAGCATCACGGCTGCCCAACTGTGCAAAGTCGGTTGGTACCCAAACCCGCCCGGGCTTAGCCGCTTCAATCAGAGCGGAAATGTGAGATTTGAGTGCGGACATTGCCCCTCCTGTCCGATATTTATATATCTTTTTCGGACATTTAACAATGCGTCGTCCGAAATTTGTAGTTTTATTTCGGACTGATCCAGCCATCAAGAAATACCTGACAGCGGACATTTTTTATGCGGCTTACCAGCGACCCGAGGCGCCGCCACCGCCGCTGCTGCCACCGCCCCCGCCAAAACCACCGCCACCAAAGCCGCCGCCGAAGCCGCCAGCGCCAAAGCCCCCGGCTGCGCCGATACGACCGGCACGGCGGCGCATGCCGCCCCCACCGGGCCCGCCCTTGCCGCCGCCCTTTTTATCTATCCAGGCACGCAACGCACGACTGACAAAGAAGGCTACGACCGCACCGCCCAGGGCAATAAAGATATTGCCCCACGCGACATAAAGCACAATGCCGGTGAAAGGCGCAGCCACCCAAGGCAGTGCAGCAAAAAAGAAAAACAGCAAAAGCAACGCGCCCCAAAGTTCTGCCGATTCTTCATCGGCCGATGCCGCACTTGTTTCCGGCGGTGGAAGATCTTCCCCATCGACCAGCAGGATCAGGCTGTCGACACCCGCCGAAACCCCACCGGCAAAATCGCCGGCCTGAAAACGCGGTACGACCTGCTCTCGGATAATGCGGCCGGCCAACAAGTCGGGCACGGCGCCTTCCAGCCCGTAACCGACTTCGATCCGCATAGCCCTGTCGTCTTTGGCCACGACAAACAAAATGCCATCGTCAACCGATTTACGCCCCAACTGCCATTGTTCGAATGCACGCAACGCGTATTGCTCGATGCTGTCAGTCCCCGTGGTGGGCACCATCAAGACGGCAATCTGCGCCCCCTTGCGCTGCTCTAGTGCCGCCAGGCGTGCTTCGATGTCTTGCACTGTAGCGGCGTCGAGCGTACCGGTGGTGTCGGTGACGCGCGCCTGCAGCGGCGGCACGGCGGCGTCTTGCGCCAATGCCGGGGAAGCCAGGAAGCCAAGCACGACCGTCAAGATAAATGCCCCAAACCATATCAGCCAACGACTGAGGCCAAACCCACCACTGCCGCCCGGGCGATTAACCTGCGCCATCATGGGAGTGCTTAGTTACCTGCCGGCGCTGCCGCGCTAGGCACGTCGAACTTGACCTCGGGGTTGCGCATGATGTCGGCCTGGCGGTCGACCCCGTAGTTTTCTTTAACACCGTAGCCAAATAACTTGGCTGTCAGCAACGTTGGGAATTGGCGGATGTAGACGTTGTAGTCTTGCACGGCACGCACGTAGCGGCCGCGCTCGGCGGCAATGCGGTTCTCGGTGCCCTCAAGCTGAGTCATCAGGTCGCGGAACAAGCCGTCGCTTTTTAGCTGGGGGTAGTTTTCTGACACTGCAATCAGGCGCGACAGGGCCGACGACAATTGCGCCTGAGCCTGCTCGAACTGTTGCATGACGGCGGGGTTCGACAGGTCGTTGACTGTGACTTGAACCTTGCCGACTTGTGCACGCGCTTCGGTAACGTCGGTTAGCACCGTACGCTCGTTCACCATATAAGCATTGACCGAACTAACCAGCTTGGGCACCAACTCGGCCCGGCGCTCGTATTGGTTAAGCGTTTGCGACCAGGCTGCCTTGACCTGCTCGTCGAGGCGCTGGATTTCGTTGTAACCGCAGCCAGACAGCAGCAGCGTAATAAAGGGCATGAATAACCAAAGCAGTGCGCGTTTCATCGGTGACGTCCTAAAATACTGCAAAAATAAAAGCTTAACCCATATATGGGCTACAATACTGGCCTGCACGACGAGCCAGTCACCGTGCAGGTTGCGAGGCAAAACATGCCCGCCGCACCCGGCCAGCCGGTCTGGTGCTCATTTATCGGCCGCCTTTGCAGGCCGTTTTCTCGTCCGCCCAGACTGGTGTCGTTCACGACAGGCTGTCGCCGGAGCCCTTCTTTTGTCTACCACTGTAAATTTCGCCGACCTTGGGTTGGCTGAACCCCTTTTGCGTGCCGTTAACGATACTGGTTATACCGCACCCACCCCTATTCAAGCTCAAGCCATACCGCAAGTGATTAAAGGCGGTGACTTGCTGGCTGCCGCGCAAACCGGTACCGGCAAAACCGCCGGCTTTACCCTGCCCATATTGCACCGTCTGTTAAACACGCCCTTGACCAACATGAAGGCCGGGCGCCCCCGTTGCCTGATTCTTACCCCAACCCGCGAGCTTACCGCCCAGGTTGAAGAGTCGGTACAGGTCTACGGCAAACACACCGCGCTGCGCTCTATGGTGATGTTCGGCGGTGTGAACATCAACCCGCAAATTTCAGCATTGCGCAAGCCGGTTGATATTCTGGTGGCCACACCCGGCCGCCTGCTGGACCACGCTCAGCAAAAAACCATCGATCTTTCCGGTGTTGAAATTCTGGTCCTGGACGAAGCCGACCGCATGCTCGACATGGGCTTCATTCGCGACATTCGCCGTGTTCTGGCATTGCTGCCTAAAACACGCCAGAACCTGCTTTTCTCGGCCACGTTCTCTGACGAAATCCGCGAATTGGCCAAAGGCGTGCTGAACGACCCCCAGGAAATTTCCGTCGCGCGCCGTAATACCGCGTCTGAATTGGTGGATCAAAGCGTCGTCATTACCGAGCAATCACACAAGCGCGACCTGCTTAGCCACATCATCCGCGAAAGCGGCTGGCACCAGGTGCTGGTATTTACGCGCACCAAACACGGCGCCAACCGCTTGGCCGAAAAACTGGTCAAAGACGGGCTATCGGCTGCCGCTATTCATGGCAACAAAAGTCAGGCCGCACGCACCCGCGCGCTGGCTGGTTTCAAAGACGGTAAAGTCGCCGTGCTGGTAGCCACCGATATCGCCGCGCGCGGTATCGATATCGACAACCTGCCGCATGTAGTCAACTTTGAGCTCCCCAATGTGCCCGAAGACTACGTTCACCGCATTGGCCGAACCGGCCGGGCAGGCAGCGAAGGCTCCGCACTGTCACTGGTCGACAAGACCGAAATCAAATTGCTGACAGCCATTGAAAAACTGATCCGCCGCCCCATTGAACGCACGACCATTGAGGGCTGGACACCCAGCATGGTCAAGCCCGACACCACCCCAGAACGCCCACCTCGCCCGGCACAAGGCCGGCGACACACCGGTGGCCGCGCTGAAGGCAGCGGTCGGCCTGGCGGCGATCGCTCGGGCAACGGGCGACCTGGCAGTGGGCGCCCCGGCGCCAACGCCCGCAGCGGCGCGGGCAGGCCGGCCGGCAATGGCGGGAACCGATCCAACACTGGCCGTTCGCAACGTTCCGGCGACGCTGGGTTCAACACCGCCCGCTCGGGCAGCTAACACTCGGTCACGATGCACGCTTAGCCGCCATCGTCTGCGGTCAACAGAAGCATCAATAGCGTCCAAACCCTGAAGGGCGCATTAGGCAAGCCATACGCACTGCCTAATGCGCCCTTTTTGCATGACACCAAAAATCTAGGGAAACACCCAATCTATAAGCGCTTTACGGCGCAAGAGCCGGTGATAGAATCGGTAACACCTGTTTTCATATTCTGTCCTTCACCGGGGCCGCAGCATGCCTGAAGAAATCGGTTTCTTTTTCGAGAACCACCCCGACCCCATGCTCGTTTACGAGCCCAATAGCCTGCGCATCCTCGCAGCCAATCGCGCTGCCTCCGAGGTCTATGGCTACACGAACGAAGAATTCCTGAACATGACCATTGCGGCCATGAGGCCGCCTGAAGACGTGCCCCGCCTGCTGGCCATCGTCAAACAAGTTGCAGGGCAACGGGGCGCAGGCAATATGTGGCGCCACCGCACCAAGGCAGGCAAAATCATATACGCCGACGTCTTGTCGCAGCCTCTGGCCTACCATGGCGCGCACGCGCGACTGGTCGTCATTCGCAACGTCACAGCCAGCACGCATCTTCAAGCCTTTGTCGAAGCCCTGCCCGGCAAGTTCATGGTTCTCGACGCCAACGACCTGACGATAGTATCGGCCAGCGACGAGTATCTTGCGACCACCATGCGCAAGCGCGAAGACATCAAAGGCCGACACTTGTTCGACGCCTTCCCGGCCGACCCGAACGACGCCGACCAAGACGGCGTGACCACCCTTCAGCGCTCTTTGACCCGCGTCATAGAAAGCCGTCAGGCCGACAGCATGGCGGTGCAGCGTTACCCCATCCCACGCCCACCCGAACAGGGCGGCGACTTTGAAGAACGGTTCTGGAGTGTCGTCAACAGCCCCATTTTCGGTTACGAAGGCAATGTGGCCTACATCATTCACCGGGTTGAAGACGTCACCGATTTTGTGCGGCTGGCCGAAAGTCCTAACGATGAAGACGCCGAATCCGCAAACGTTCATTTAATCGAAAGTCACAGTAAGCAGCTGGCCACCGACATTCTGGTGCGATCCCGCGAACTTAAAGAAACCAACGCACGCCTTTCAGAGTACGAAGCCAATTTGCGTATGGCTCAGCGCCTGCTGGGGCTAGGCATTTGGCGATTGAATATCGATACAAATGAGATCGTCTGGTCCGACGACATCTACACGATGTTCGGGCAAACGCCCACCGAGTTTGGTCACTCAATCGAGACATACATTGCGCTCGTTCACCCTGACGACCGCGCCGCCTTCGACGCCTATGTCGCAGAATATCTCGATAATCCGGCTCCCACGTTCGAACTCAACCATCGCATCGTGCGGCCCGACGGCAAAATCATTTACATACGCGGCATTGCCGAACTGACCACAACGCCCGATGGTCGACTGCTCAACGGTGTGGTGCAAGACATCACGGCCGACATCCAGGCGCGCCAGCAATCACTTATGCTGGCCCAGCGCCTGGCCCAAACCCTCGACAGCATGAGCGATGCGTTTTACTTGCTCGACAAGCAATGGTGTTTTTCTTATATCAACGCCGAGGGCGAACGCCTGCTGCATCGCAAGTACGATGACCTGATCGGGCGCAATGTCTGGGAAGCCTTCCCCGAGGCGGCCGAGTCCATTATCAGAACTGAATACGAAAGAGCTATTGCCGACAATACGGCCGTCGAATTTTCGCTGTATTTTGCCCCCCTGAAAACCTGGTTCGAAATCAACGCCTACCCTAGTTCCGAGGGGCTGGCGGTGTACTTTCGCGACATCACCGAACGACGCGAACTGGCCGAACGCCTGAACCAGTCGCAAAAAATGGAGGCTATTGGGCAACTGACCGGTGGCGTTGCTCACGACTTCAACAATTTGCTGACCGTTATTCTGGGTAACGCCGAGCTACTTAAAGAGTCGCTCGACGACCAGCCGTCGTTGCGGCTGTTTGCCGAAATGTCGGCCAGTGCGGCCGAACGCGGCGCCGAGCTGACAAACCGGCTACTGGCCTTTGCGCGGCGCCAGGCGCTAGAGCCCAAGGTCATCGACACCAACAAGCTGGTCTGCGGCATCGAAGGGCTGCTTCGACGCGCCCTGAACGAAGACATAGATATTGAGCTCGTGCGAGGTGGCGGCGTATGGCCGGCCGAAGTTGACCCCAGCCAGCTCGAGTCAGCGCTATTAAACATGGCTATCAATGCACGCGATGCCATGCCCGATGGCGGCAAGCTGACCATCGAAACTGCCAATGCCCGCCTTGACGATGCTTACGCCGAAGCCCATCCGGACGTCAAACCCGGCCAGTATGTGATGATTTCCGTATCGGACACAGGTACGGGCATGCCAGCCGACGTTATCGCCAGGGCCTTCGAGCCGTTCTACACAACCAAGCCCGCCGGCAAAGGCAGCGGGTTGGGGCTGTCGATGGTGTATGGGTTTGTGAAGCAGTCGGGTGGACACATCAAAATTTATTCGGAAATCGGCGAAGGCACGACGATACGGTTGTACTTCCCCCGCGCCAACCCGACGGGCATCGACGACACCTTCGAACCTGCCCGCAAGGTAGTACCCGGCAACGAACACATTTTGGTAGTCGAAGACGACGACCTGGTCCGCACCCATGTGGTCACCCAACTAAAAGGCCTAGGTTACCGGGTCACCGAAGCCATTAGCGGACAGGCCGCACTAGACATTATTAAACGGCATAGCGACATCGACCTACTGTTCACCGACGTAGTCATGCCTGGCGGCATCAATGGCCGCCAATTAGCCGACCAGGCCATGGCGCTGCGTCCGGCGCTTAAGGTGCTGTATACCTCGGGTTACACCGAAAACGCCATTGTTCACCACGGCCGTTTGGACCAGGGCGTACACCTTTTGGCCAAGCCCTACAGGCGTAGCGAACTAGCCTCGAAGCTGCGTAAAGCGCTAGAACAGTAAACACACAACCCTAAAAAAACGCACCAAATTGGCGCGTTTTTTGTTGCTTATGTCATACAAATCATAGCGATTTTGAGAGGATTTTGGCGGCACACAACAGATTTTGAGAGGAGTTTATTTTGTGCTTGTCGGCCTAGGTAAATTGACCCAGAATTATTTCAAAGTTTGTCTTTCTGTCTCTATTTTCTCTCTCGGCCTGGCCGGCCTGCCTAATATGACCAAAAAAATTTTTGCGCTAAAAAAACTTGGTGCGGCGTTGCTATTTGTCTCTCCGCTGTTGGCCCACACGGGCAAGGTCAATGCTCAAGCACTGGCCGACGAACTCGACCGCGTTCTTAAGCAGCACCAGCTTATACAAATGGTTGACGCCGACGTGGCCACCGCCCAAGAGCAGGTCAAGGTCGAACGCTCCGGCTACTACCCCAAACTTACCCTGCGTGCCGGCGCCGGCAAGCAGCATTTAAAGCGCCAAGAAGGTGAAAGCGGGCACTACGACCCCACCGAAACGAGTGTGGGTCTTAACCAGCTTATTACCGACTTTGGATACACCAATGCCCGCGTCGATGCGGCGCGTGCGGTCGTCCTCAAAGAAGAAGCGGAACGCGAACTGCAACGACAGAACCTGACACTGGCCGCCATCGAAGCCCAGCTTCAGCTGATTCAGGCCTCGCAAGCCCTAAATTTTGCCAAGGCCTCCGAAGCCCGTATCAAAGAGCAGACATCACTTGAGAACGCCCGTATGGAGGCCGGCCGGGGCTACGCCACCGACGTGCTTCAGGCCAAAGCCCAGTTGGCCGGCGCCGAGGCTCGCCGTGTCGGCGCCGAGCGCATGCTCAGCCTGGCACTGCACCGCTACGAAACGGTGTTCGGCACTGCGCCCGTCAACATCAAAACGCTTCAGGCCATCCATATTCCTGTCGCCTTGATGCCAACATCGCAACAGCAAATCATCGAAGGTATTGCGATGCAAAACCCCGATGTGCTGGCCGCCATTCAACGCACCAACGTTACGCTGGCCGAACGTGATGTCGCCCGCAAAAACGAGCTGATGCCGCGTCTTAGCCTGGATGTCCGTCGGGCACGCAACCACGACTACGACGGGTCGCGCGGCCGCCGCGACGACACGCGCGCCATGATTAACCTTGAATGGCAATTTGATCTGGGCATGCGTGCCATCCACGTCAGCCGCTCTGCCGACCAGGCCATTGTGTCTTCAAAACAAAAGGCCGATTACGTGCGTGTTCAGGCCCGTGAAGAGGCGCTGAACGCGTGGTCCGAATGGCAAACCTCGCGTTTGCGTTCCGAACACCTGATCAATCAGGTCAATATTGCCGGCAACTTCCTTGACCTGGCCCGCAAAGAGCGCGAAATGGGTCGCCGCTCGCTGCTCGACATCCTGAACGGCGAGGTATCGCTGTTGAATGCGCAAAGCGATGCGACCGTTGCGCGCATCGACGAAGTCATTGCGGCTTACCGCTTGCTGCGCGCCGTGGGCCGACTGTCGCCGAACATTTTGCGCGAACCCGGCATTGTTGTTCCTGCTGAATCTTTGTTAACTGCTGCATTGCCCAACGGCTGAGTTTGAATCATGGCTGAACTTACTACTTCCCAAGCCGACGCCGTTGTACGCGCGGCCGAACTGCTTAACAGTTTTTTAAACGGCACACCACCAGACGGCATTAGCAGTCAGGCCGACGCGCTCAATGCAGCGCAGGCCATTTTGACCGCTGCCGGCCTGCCGGCCGACCAGGCGCAGCAAACCCTGCAGCAGTTCAATAGTTTGATCAGCCAAAACGCATTTAACCCGGCGGCGGCGCTCAATGCGGCACAGTCATTGGCCGCCGGCGGTGTATTCGGCAATCTGCCAGGCAACACCAGCCAACCGGGCCTCGGGCAAACCAACCAGTTCAACGCCGACACCACAGTGGCGGCCTCTGGAACGGGTGACAGCACCTCGGGAAACACCGGGCCAACCTCAAACGTCAGCGACATTTTCAGTGGGCCGATCAGCCCCATTACGACCGTGGGTACCGGCTCGAATGCATCGAGCCCTGGCTTTGCCAACCCGTTTAACAGCACCGTCCGCCCCGAAATTACGGGGCTGACGCTCAATAACCGCCCGTCGTTTACCCACCAGGCACCGGCGCCCGAGCGCACTGCCCTTACCGGAGACAGCACCGGCGCGGGCTCTCTGCCCCCAGGCACGCCTGTCGAGCTGGCCTCACTGACCGCCGACGGCGCTTCTGGGCTGCTGCCGGGCAACACATCGGGCATTGGCAACGGCCTGGGCAACCTGGGCACCGGCGGCGTAGGCGGCGGCAATATTGGCGTTTTCAATAACTTCATCAACAACGCCAACCTTATTCCAGCATTCACACCAACCCCGCCAGCGCCTCCAGCCAACAATACACCGCCCACGGCCACCGTCAATATCAGCGCCGTACAAAGCAGTGTCCTCGAAGGGCCTACCGGCGCTACCACCACGCTGTTGTTCACCGTCAGCCGATCCGTTGCCGTGCGCGACGGGCAGGTTAGTTGGGCCGTGAGCGGCGTGTCGGCCGACTACTTTGGCGGCAGCCTGCCTGGCGGGGTCGTACAGTTTTCTGCCGGGCAGTTAATAGCCACGGTGCAAGTGACGCTTAACGGTAACTACCAAATCAACGGCGACCAGACGCTGGGGGTCACTCTCAGCAACCCATCCACCAATCACGTCCTGGGCACGGCGCAAGCCCAAACGCGCATTATCGACGACGACGGTACCGTCAGCATCAGCCCGTCTGCATCCGCCGTACTCGAAGGCGATGCGGGGCAAACTCGCGATGTCACCTTTACCATCACGCGCAGCACCCCGCATGGCACGGGCAGCGTCAACTGGGCCGCCAGCGGCCTCGATGCTGCCGATTTCGGCGGCACCGTGCCCTCGGGCACCGTCACGTTTGCCAATGGCGAACAAAGTAAAACCATCACCATCAGCATTGCCGGTGACCGCACCGTCGAACCCGACGAGACACTTACCGTTACGCTCAGCAACCCCAGCGCCAGCCTGACGCTGGGGCAGGCCAGCGCCAACACAATCATTACCAACGACGACGGCTGGGTCTCGGTACAAAGCCAGCAAGCGGCTGTACTTGAAGGCGATACCGGCAGTGTCAAGACGCTTAAATTTACGGTTACCCGCACCAACGACAGCGGCGAGAGCACCGTCGACTGGGCAGTGAGCGGTATTAATGCGGCCGACCTGGTCGATGGCAGCGCACTGAGTGGCACGCTGTCGTTCCCTGCCGGCACCGACACGCAAGACATTGTTTTGCAGTTGCGGGGCGACCGCGACATCGAGCCCGACGAAACCGCCACCGTGACGCTGACCAATGCGCAAGGCAATATGCGCATCGACACCGCCACCGCTAGCACCGTCATTACCAACGACGACTTCGGCGTTAGCCTAAGCGGCGTCACCACCGATGTCATCGAGGGCGCTACCGGTACGACCACCAACGTCACGTTTACCGTCACGCGCTCGGCCGAGATGATGGGCGAATCGGGCGTCGACTGGCGTTTTGTACGCGTAGGCACCCACGCCGCCGACGCCAGCGATTTTGCCAATGGCCAAAACGGCTTGTCGTTGTCCGACGGCATGCCCAGCGGCCGGGTATTTTTTAACGACGGCGAATACACAAAGACCATTACCGTTCAAGTACAAGGCGACAATATCGCCGAAAGCGACGAAACCTCTGGCATTGTGTTGTTCAATGCCACAAACAGCGCACAAATCATTAATGGCGAAGCCTACGGCACGATTCGCACCGACGAATCGGTCTACAGCATCCGGGCTGTCACCGCCTCTACTGCCGAAGGCAACGGCGCCGATGGCATTCAAGAGTTCATCATCAGCCGCACTGGCAATACCAGTGCAGCCAGCAGCATTGACTTTGTCATTGAAGGCCAGGGCGAATTGCCCGCCGACGCCGCCGACTTTGCCAGTGGCCAGTTGCTCAACGGCACCGTTAGCTTTGCGGCAGGCGAGTCCAGTAAAACCGTGCAAGTCCGCTTGAACGGAGACACCACCATCGAAGGCTCGGAAACCTGGTCGATGCGCCTGGTGCCCGGTAGCGCCAACGCGCAGGTCGATGTCGGCATTGCGGTCGTCGCTATCAATAACGACGACCAGGCTGTCAGCATCACCGCCACCAGCGCCGTCGTTCGCGAAGGCAACGGTACGGGGACACCGCTTGTTTTTACGCTCACCCGAACCGGCGAATTATCGATTCCGGCCACGGTTGAATGGCAGGTGGCCGGCCGTACCGGACGCCCGGTCGACGCCGCCGACTTCGGCGGCACGCTGCCGTCCGGCGTCGTGCAGTTTGCAGCCGGGCAAGCCACAGCCACCATCACGTTCAGCCCTACCCCAGACAGCACCTACGAATTCGATGAAGGGCTTCAGGTTGTTATTACGTCCAGCACGCCTGGCCTGACCATTACGCAAAACAGCGCCGACGGCGTGATACGCAACGACGACGTCTCGCTGACAGTCGATGCCGCAGCACTGACCGGCCCCGAAGGCGATGCCAACGCGCCAAAGTCGATCATCTTGCGCGTCGAACGCGCCGGCGACCTGGGCCACAACACGACGGTTGACTGGGCCTTGCTGTTCGAGGGCGGCAACCCGGCCAGTGCCGCCGACTTTGTCGATGGCACCGCCTTTAGCGGCTCGTTGTCGTTTGGCCCCGGCGAAACCAGTAAAGCCGTTACGCTGCAGCTGAGCCCAAACAGCCTACTCGAAGCCGACAAAGATTTCCGCGTTGTGCTTAGCAACGCGAACGCCGGCGCACAGATCGTGTCGGCCAGCACCAGCGGGAAGATCACCAACGACGATGTCGTTTTCAACCTTGTCGACACCCCCGACGTGTTGGAAACACACGGCGCTCGCACCGTCACTTACACCGTACAGCGCACAGGCGACCTTTCCGGAGAAGACCTTATCGGCTGGAGCCTGACGCCTGGCGCCACACAAGGGGTAGACGCCACCGATTTTGTAGGCGGCGTCCTGCCCTCGGGCACGTTAGTCTTTTATGGCGGCGAAGATACCGCTTACATCACCTTCACTATCGCCGGCGACTCAAACTTCGAGCCCGATGAAAACTTTGTCATTACCCTGGGCGCCCCCAACAACGGCGCAACCGTTTCAAATGGCTCCGTCACCGGGCAAATTCTGAACGACGACAGCGTGTTCTCGGTTGTGGCCAACGCAGGCACTGTCATCGAGGGCAACGGCACCGACACGCCCGTCAGCTTCACCATTACGCGGTCCGGTTACCTGGGCGGCGAAAGCGACGTCCATTGGCGTATTGTGGGTACCGGCGAAAACCCCGTAAACGGCGAAGACTTTGCCGGCGGCGCCTTGCCTGGCGGTGTTGTAACCTTTGCCGAGAACGAAGACAGCCAGACTGTTACCGTCAATGTCCGCGCCGATACCTTCATGGAAAGCGACGAGACCTTGCGTCTCGAACTGTACGACCCATCGACAGGTTCGACCATTGGCACAGGCACGGCCGACGTCGTTGTGCAAAACGACGATACCGGTTTGCGCATTGCGCTGACCAGCAGCAATTTGGCCGAAGGCGACAGTGGCGAGGTCGTTCACCAATTTACGGTGACCCGAAGCGGCGTACTTACCGGCACCACCACTGTCGACTGGACGCTGTATGCGCAAAGCCTGGGCCTGGATGCCGATGACTTCGTTGCGGGCCAGAACGGCCTGAATAATGCCAGCGGCTTGCCCTCGGGCACGATCACCTTCGCACCCGACGAGACCAGCAAAGTCATCGAAGTGCGCACAAAGGGCGATACCAGCATCGAAAACACCGAGGCGTTCTACATTGCATTAGGCAACGCCAGCAATAGTGCCGACATTCAGGTGGGTACGGTCAACGGCAGCATTGTGGCCGATGACATTGGCTTTGCGGTTACCGCCGAACAGACCAGCGTGACCGAAGGCGATGCAAACACCACGCAAGTGTTGCGCTTTACCATAACCCGCAGCGGCGACACCAACAGCGCCGCGACCATTCGCTGGGCAGCCACAGGCTTGCAGCCCGACGACTTTATCGACGGCACCCCTTTGACCAGCGACCTGGTGTTTAGCAGCGGCGAAACCACCAAAACGCTTGAGTTCACGCTAAAAGGCGACGTCACGGTCGAAGACACCGAAACCCTGACCGTTACCCTGACCAACCCCGACAGCAACCCGGCAAAGGCACAGACCCACATCACCCAGGCCACGGCAACCACCACGGTCACCAACGACGACACCGGGTTGTCATTAGGCACGACGCCGGTCAGTCAGAATGAGGGGCACACCGGCACCACCAGCTACACCTTCACCATTACCCGAACCGGCGAATTGACCGCCGGCAGCATCGACTGGCAGGTTAGCTTGCCCGGCAGCGGTGCTGCTGCCTCGTTGGCAGACTTCGCCACCGGTCAAGACGCGCTGGGCAACAACAACGGCCTGCCTTCGGGCTCGGTTACGTTTGCCGAAAACCAAACCACTGCCGTCATCACAGTGCAAGTCGCCGGAGACGGCTCCATCGAGCTGGACGAAGTATTTACCGTCAATCTGATCAACGCGCCGGCCAACACCCAACTGGTGCACGGCTCAGTCAACGGCGTCATTTTGAATGATGACCTGGGCTTTTCGATTGCTGCGCTTGACGCTGTCAAGGCTGAAGGGCAGTCAGGGTTAACCGCGTTTACGTTTACGGTGACAAGGGCGGGTAATCTTGAATCAGCCGCCACGGTTGACTGGAGCATCCCGGTTGGCGAGGACTTGGCCGGCGACTTTGACGCAATATCGGGCACGGTAAGTTTTGGCGAAGATGTGGCCAGCCAGACCGTAACGGTTTACGTCAACGGCGACACGGTGGTTGAAGGCGACGAAACCTTTAACGTTGTGCTGTCGAACGGGCAGCTTGCGGGCGGCGGCACCATCACCATTATCGACAGTACCGCGCAAGGCACCATTAAAAACGATGATCAAAGCTTTGCCGTTTCGGCACCGACCACGCTGACTGAAGGTAATTCGGGCAGCCAAACCCTGACGTTTACCGTTACCCGCAGCGGCGATACCAGCGCCGCCGCAACCGTGGCTTACCAGGTCACCGGCGGCGCCGGCCTTGACATGGACGACGTGATAAACGGCCTGCCCGCAAGCACGCTATCGTTCGCTGCGGGTCAGACCGAACAAACCGTGACGGTCACCGTCAAGGGCGACACGGCTGTCGAAGGCAACGAAACCATCACGCTGACGCTAAGCAACCCCAGCGCCGGCATCATCGCCGAGGGTGCGGGTAGTGCCACCACCACCATTACCAACGACGACACCAACTACGCCATTTCAGCCCCCGTAGCCGCATTCGAAGGTACGACCGGAGCGTATACCGAATTTACCTTTACCGTTACGCGCAGCGGGGTCACAACCGCACCCAGCACGGTGAATTGGGCCGTAGATACCAGTGTGGCCAGCAGCCTATCGAACGGCGATTTTTACGGCACCCAGCCAGGCGGCGTTACGCTGGTGGGCGGCATCCCCCAGGGTACAGTCAGCTTCGGTGCCGGCGAAGGCAGCAAAACCATTGTCGTTCGCGTTAATGGCGACACCACTATCGAAAGCGCCGAAAACCTGCGCATTAACCTGTCCAACCCCAGCATCGGTACCATCGAAGCCGGCCAGGGCAGTGCCACCACGCAAGTACTGAACGACGACGCCGTCTTCAGCATTGCCGCCGACGTCGCCACCACCGCCGAAGGCAACACCGGCGACAAAGAAGTCACATTTACCGTTACCCGCAGCGGCTACACCGGCGACGCACGCTCTCTGAACTGGACCTTTACCGGCAGCGGCGGCATCGACGCCTCTGACCTGAACGACTGGCAAGCCACGACCGGCACCGTCAACTTTGCGGCAGGCGACTCGACCGCCCAAATTACCATTTGGCTCAAGGGCGACTCGACCGTCGAGACCGACGGCAACATCACGGTCACGCTGTCAAACCCACCGGCCAACAGCACCATAAGCACGGCCAGCGCCAGCACCACCATTACCAACGACGACGCCACGTTCAGTATTGCGGCGCAATCGGCCAGCAAAGCCGAAGGCGACACGCCCAACGGTTACACCGAATACACCTTCACGGTAAACCGGGCCGACTTTACAGCGCAAACCAACACCGTGCAGTGGCGTGTTGACCCCACGGTCGCCTCCTCGGTCTCTGCAGACGACTTTTACGCTACACAACCCGGTGGCGTCAGCTTCAATGGCACCGACCTGCCCTCGGGCACGCTAACGTTCACCAACGGCCAAACTAGCCAAACCATTACGCTACGCATCAAAAACGACAGTACGCTTGAAAGCAACGAGAACCTCAAGGTTGTTCTCGAGAACCCGTCGAGCGGCGCCGAATTGGGTACGGCCAGCGCGACGGGCGTCGTGCAGAACGATGATGTTGAGTACAACATTACCGCGGGCACCTCGTCGCAAGTCGAGGGCGACGCTGGTACTAGCGGCCCATCATTTACCTATACCGTTACGCGCACCGGCAACACCAGCCGCAGCTCTACCGTTGACTGGTACGTACCCAGCGGCGCCGTTGATGGCTATGATTTTTACGATGGATCGGGACGGTTACTGCCCAGCGGCACACTGAGTTTTGCAGCTAATGAAACGTCCAAAACCATTACCGTCAAGGCCTATGGCGACACTGGCCTGGATTTGGCAGATGGCATTTACCGCGGCAGCATAGAGTCCGACGAAGCGTTTCAGGTCGTCTTGCGCAACCCCAGCGCCGGCAGTTCGATAGGCGCCAACGGCAGTTACAGCAGCACCATCGTCAATGACGACACGATGGTAACCGTCGCCTGGCAAAGCAACGCCTCGCAAGCCGAAAAAATCGCGGGCGAGAGCACGACCTACACGCTGGTTTTAACCCGTACCGGCGACTTGAATAAAGTATCGACAGTCAACTGGGCCGTAGGTGGAACCGGTTATGTATACACGGCAGACAGTACCGACTTTGGCGGCACATTCCCTTCCGGCATTGCCACTTTTGCCAGTGGCAGTTCAACCGCTACCGTGACCTTCACCGTTCCCGGCGACAACACCATCGAGAACAATGAGTCATTCCGCGTCACTTTCTCGAACCCCAGCAACATAGACGAACTGCGCACGTCCTCTATCGACCGCAGCACGTCCTCGGTTACCCTTGACGGCAGCATCCTGCGCGACGAAGCCGAGTTCTACATCAGCACAGGCGGCGCTACGCGAAACGAAGGCGACACTATAACGGACCAGCCAGACACCGGTATCGCCGACGGCTATATCGCCCACACCTTTACTGTTGTTCGTACAATTTCTTCAGCAGGTAACGCGTGGGTCGACTGGCAAATCTCCCCGGGCGGGAGTGGCTTCACTGCAGTTAACGCAGATGACTTTTTCGGTACCCAACCCAACGGCGTTATGCTGAATGGCAATGGTATTCCGTACGGCAGGCTGCAGTTCGCCGATGGCGAAAACAGCAAAACAATCACGGTTTACACCAAAGTCGACGATATCGGCGAAGACGATGAGTCATTCGCCCTGCAATTAACGCAGGCCAGCCCAGGCAGCAGCATCCAGGTGGGCTCAGGCACAGGGTACACCGGCCATTACGTCGTTCTGAACAACGACGACACCCGCTTCGACGTCACAACAGGCACGGTCACCGAAGGCGATAACCTGACCTTTACGATTACCCGTGATGGCGACCAGCGAGGTACCGACACGGTCAGATGGACGATTACGCTGCCCGGCACAGAAGATAACAACGGCGGAAATACCGACCCGAGCTCGTGGTACAAGCTCGACCGCTCCGACTTAGATGCAGACACGCCACTTAGCGCAAGCAACGGCGGCTACACCTGGGATCCGGACTCACGCACATTCAGCGGCCTGTTCACGTTTGTTGATGGCGAAACCAGTCATACCGTTACCCTGCACACCCTGAACGACGCCTGGACGGAAGCCTGGCGGGAGGCGGTCACCCTAACGCTGAGCGACGCCAACAACATCAACGACGACGAAACTAATCACGATGGTGAAACCGCGGCCGTCAGCACTGTTGCGGGTTCAGCGACCGGCACGGTTTACGATAATGAGCCTGAACCTTTAGTTTCGGTGACCAGCGACACGACCGAACTGTATGAAGGCACTGAAAGCACAAAAACCATCACCTTCACCCTAACACGCGCCGAAGTTGACGGCCGTGACGGAGCGCTGGACTACCCCACCACGGTGGTGTGGAAGCTGACCGGCGACAATATCAACTGGTCAGGTGGGTATGGCGGGGCAGAGGTGCAGTCGTACGGCGGCGATGCGATCAATGTCACTGAGCGCTATTACAACACTACCTACGGCGAAGTACGCTTCGAAGCCGGCCAAACTACCAAAACGGTGACGGTCACTTTGGCAGGTGACACCATTATCGAAACCCAAAACAACACCCTGAACTTTAGCGTGTTGCCTGCCTCTCAGGCTTATACCGAGTTCTTGGGGTCAGACGGCTACGGCCCAGGCAATGCCGACCCGAGCAACAACAGCGTATCGGTCACCTACAAAAACGACGACGTGCGCCTTTGGGTGGGATCATTTAACAATTCGCTGCCCACCATTGATGCCTACGAAGGCAAACCCATTAACTTCACCATGGTACGCGCTGGCCGACTTGATCACGACCTGGTCATCAACTACACCCTGACCAACATCACAACACAAAACGCCGACTTTACCGCCGGCAAAATGACCGGCAGCTTCACGCTCGCGGGCGGCTCTAGCTGGTACAACGTATCACTTAGCGACATTCTGGCGCGAGACGGCATTGACGCTTCGGCCATTGAAAACTTCAATATCATTTTGACTGCACCGGGTGATGTCGATGGCTCTTCCGTGCGCTTCGGTATCGACAGCACGTTGGCCAGCACCAATACCAGTGTTACGTTCACCGGGCGTATATTAGAGTCGAGTACCAGCTATGCGCTTAGCCCGGTTGCCGCCAGCCAAAACGAAAGCGATACCGGTCAAACACAAACCTACACGGTTAATATCACCCGCAGCGGCTATACGGGTACAGGTTGGGTCAAGTGGCAGGTCGAGGGCATAGGAGTCAACCCAGCCGAGGCAGCCGACTTCGGCGGCAGCTTGCCGTCAGGCACCGTCTATTTCAGTAATGGCGTCATGAGCGGCAGCCTGAACTTCACCGTGCGTGGCGATGGCGTTGTTGAGCCTAACGAAACTTTCAGGGTAGTACTTGTACAAGAACACTTGGACGGCCCAAACGAAACGCGCGATATCAGCGTCAACAGCGCCACACTTACCGCCGTTAACGACGACACCGGCATCAGCATTGCCGACGCGACCATCACGGAAACCGACGGCAACCAAACAATGAACTTCACGGTGACCCGGTCGGGCGTGACCACCGGTACATCGACCATGAACTGGACGTTGCTCAACGGTACCACCGACGTGAACGACTTCGTTGGCGCAACGAGCGGCACGCTGTCATTCGGTGCCAACGAGACGACAAAAACCATTTCAATCACCATTGCCGGCGACGTAACACCCGAGCAACTGGAAACGTTCCACATCGAACTGAGTGAATTCAGCTCGGATATCACCGAACGCATTGATACATCAGCCACGGGTACGATCAGCAACGACGACAGCAGTTTTTCGATTGCCGCCGACAACAGCAGCACCACCGAAAGCGGGTCGCGTACGTTTACGATTACCCGCACCCACGACACCGTACAGTCGCAAACCATCAACTGGTCGCTGGTATTCGACGGGACGGCCAACGCCAGCGATTTCACCGGGCAAACCACATCGGGCAGCGTCACCTTTGCGCCGGGCGAACTGACCAAAACCATTACCGTTACGCCCAACAACGACAACACCGCCGAAGCCGACGAAACATATTCTGTCAAGATCACACTGGGTACTGGTACGACCGGCGACATCATAACCACCGACACGGCCACGGGCGTGATTGTCAACGACGATGCGGCCTTTGCCATCAGTGCGGGCCAGAGCGACAAGGCCGAAGGCAGCGCGAACCCGACGGCGTTTACGTTTACCGTTACGCGTACCGGCGATACCAGCGGCAGCGGCAGTGTGAACTGGAAGCTGAGCTCGGCGTTGAGCGCCGTTAATGCGACCGACTTCAATAGCGTCGATGGGCAGACGCCGCTGGACGCTTTATCTAACAACAACGGCCTGCCCAGCGGTACGGTCAGTTTCGCCGCCAACGAAACCAGCAAAACCATCACCATTTACGTCAACGGCGACAGCACCCAAGAAGCCGATGAGCCCTTCAGCATTACGCTGGAAAGCCCCTCTGGCGGACAAATTCTGGCCGGTTCAGGCACGGCCAGCAGCACCATTGTCAACGACGATTCGACCATCAGTATTACCGCCGCCTCGGCCGACAAGGCCGAGGGCAACAGCGGCACAACACCCTTTACCTTTACGGTGACACGTAGCGGCGACCTGACCAGCGCCCAAACCGTCAACTGGGCCATTACCGGGTCGGGGCTACACGCCGCCGACGCCGATGACTTCGGCGGTTCGTTCCCCTCTGGCACGCTTACCTTGCCGGCCGGGCAAGCCAGCGTGACCCTTACTGTTGATGTAAGCGGCGATCTGCTGGGCGAGGCCGACGAGGGCTTTACCGTTACCCTTAGCAACCCCGCCAGCGGCGTGACGATCGACCAGGCCACCGCCAGCGGCACCATTCGGGCCGACGACGTTGTCTTTAACGTGGCTGCCCCGACACAGCCGGCGCTAGACGAAGGCGGTACCGGGACGACCGAATTTGTCTTTATCGTGACACGTACCGGCAATTTAAACGGCAACCAAATCCTTAACTGGTCGGTCGCAGGTGTGGGTGACCACCCGGCCAATGCAGACGACTTTGCCGCTACAACCGGCATAGTCACCTTCACTCCCGGCCAACAAACCGCCGAAGTCCGGGTACAGGTCAAGGGCGATTACCAGGCCGAGAGCAACGAAGGCTTCCGCCTGACGCTGACCGGCCCAGACAGCGTCGTGTTTGAAACCGCCACGGCCGACGCCACCATCGTGAACGACGACGTGGCGCTGGCCATCGTCGCGACCGACGCCCGGCACATTGAAAGCCATGACGGCATCGAAACCGTTTACACCTTTACCGTGACGCGCACCGGCAACCTGGCGCTGAACAGCACTGTCGACTGGGCATTTAACCCAGGCGCACTGACAAACGACGACCTTAAGGCCGGCCAGACACTTGCGGGCCAGCTGTCGTTTACCGACGGGGCCAGCAGCCAAACCATCACCATTACCGTACTGGGCGATCGCGACGTCGAGCCCGACGAAAGCTTCAGCATCAACCTGAGCAACGCTTCGACGGGCTCACAGATTGTGACGGGCTCGGCAACAGGCACGGTCGTTAGCGACGATGTTGAATGGACATTGACACCGGCCTCGACACCGGTCGAAGGCGACAACGGCGCCACTGCTTATACCTTCACGATCACCCGCACGGGGGGCCAAGGGCCCACCAGCCTGACCTGGACGGTGTCCCCGCAAGGGGATCACCCGGCCGATGCCGACGACTTCGCGGGCGAGGCCTTCCCGTCAGGAGTGGTCAGCTTCGCCCAGGGCCAAATGACCCAAACCATTACCGTCTGGGTCTCGGGCGACAGCGTACTGGAAGCCGACCAGGGCTTTGCCGTGAACATCTCGGTACCCGACGACGCCAACGATGGCTTGCACCACACATTTGCCAACACCAGTGTTGATGCGATCATTGCCAATGACGACGACATTTTGGCCATTACGGCTACGGCCCCCGACGGGGCCGAAGGCTCGGGTACGGCAGGCGAACTGACCTTCACCGTCACGCGTACCGGCAGCCTGGCCGGCACGTCTACTGTTGACTGGCGTATTGTGCACGGCACGACCGATGCCGACGACTTTGTTGCCAATACCGGCACGGTTACGTTTGCCGATGGGGAAAGCACCAAAGTCATTACGATACGGCCCGCCGGTGATCGCACCGTCGAACTGGACGAAGACTTCACGGTCGAACTGTACAACCCGGGTGCTGGCAGTACCCTCAACCCCGACGCCACCACGGCCACAGGCACGATTCGTAACGATGATGTCGACCTGACCGTTACCGCTGTTGTGGGCAATATCGTTGAGGGTGACAACGCCGGCGCCGGCCGCCTGCATTACACCGTCACGCGTACCGGCGACCTGTCGGGCGAAACCACGGTCGACTGGGCGGTTATCGCCGGCACGGCCACCGCCACCGACTTTGCCGGCAATGTACTGCCGTCGGGTCAACTGACTTTCGCCGCCAACGAAACCGTCAAAGACATCTACATCGACCTTAACGGTGACGGCAGCTACGAAGGCAACGAAAACTTCACTCTGCAGTTATCGAACGCAACCGCCAATGCCGATGTCGTCAACAACAATGCCACCGGCACCATCACCGACGACGATGACCTGCTGAAACTGGTGGCCGTGGTTGCCGACCAACCCGAAGGCGACGTGGGCACGACCCAATTTACATTCCGTATTGATCGTGTGGGCAGCGCCACCGGCGAAGCCAGCGTTCAGTGGAACGCCGCCGGTAGCAGCAGTCATGCCTTGTCTGCCGACGAGCTGGTCAATGCCACGGGCACCGTCACATTCGCCGATGGCGAGACTTTCAAAGAAATTACCGTCGAAGTCCGCGGCGACGTTCTGGGCGAATATGACGAAGGCTTCCAGGTCTGGCTGACCAACCCCAGCTTTGGCTCAACCATCGACACCAGCGTCAATGGCGGGCGTGTGGATGCTGTTGTACGTAACGACGACCCCGTCCTGTTCATTCGTGCCGACCACCCCAGCGGCATCGCCGAAGGCAGCGCCGGTATCAACGAAGACGGCACGCCCTACACCTTTACAGTCACCCGAAGCGGAAACACCGGCGTGACGTCCAGCGTGCGCTGGGAGGTCATCCCCTCGGGCAGCGTTGTCGCCAATGCCGAAGACTTCGGGGGGTTCTACCCATCAGGGGTCGTGGCCTTCGGGGTAGGCGAAACATCGAAGACCATCACGATTTACGTCACTCAGGACGGTGACGGCGAACGCGATGAAACCTTCTCGGTGCAACTGTCCGACGCCCAAGGCGCCACCATTCTTGAAGGCCAGGCCGAAACCGTCATTCAAAACGACGACACCGGCCTGGTGATTACGCCGCTGGGCAACGTTGACAAACACGAAGGCAATGACGGCCAGACCACCGAATACACCTTCCGGGTAGAGCGTGTGGGCGATGCCAGTAGCGCCGCTTCGGTGCAATGGCGCGTTGAAGGCACGGGCACCTACCCCGCTAATGCCGGCGACTTCGTGGGCGGCGCCTACCCCGGCAGCACGCTCACGTTTGCTGCGGGCGAAACCTACAAAGACATCGTGGTTCAGGTCGCCGGTGACAGCACGCTGGGCGCTGATCAGACCTTTGATGTGGTGCTGTACAACCCGGTCGACATCACCATCATTACCCCCAACGCCAGCGGCACCATACTGAATGACGACAGTCAGTTCTCGGTGGTTGCGGTTGACAGCGCACTAGACGAAGGCAGCAACGGCGTCACAACCGTATTCCGCTTCACTATTACGCGCAGCGGGGCTACCGACCTGCCCGCCGACATCAGTTGGTCGGTTGGCGGCACGGGGGCAGAACCGGCCAATGCAGCCGATTTCGTAGGTGGCGTATTGCCTGGCGGCACGCTGTCTTTTGCCGCCAACGAAACCAGCAAAACCATCGAGATCGAGGTTTACGGCGATGACATCGGCGAAGCCAACGAACAGTTCACGGTGACGTTAAACGCCACCGCACCCGGCACCATTGTGAACCCGCTGCAAGGTACCGCACGGGCCACCATTGTCGGCGACGATGTCGACCTGACCATTATTGCGCTGGACAGCGAGCGACCTGAAGGCCAGCCCGGCGACAACAATGCCTTAAGCTATCGCATCTTGCGCGCCGGCCCCGACAACCAGGCCATCACCATCAACTACGCTATTTCGGGCGCCGTAAACGCCGGCGATTTCGGTATCCCGCTAACCGGCACCATTACGCTGGCCGCAGGCGTGTCCGAAATGCTGTTCAGCCTGCCTATCAGGGGCGATACCGAACGCGAAGGCAACGAAGCCTTTGACATTACGTTCACGCACCCGGCCCTGGCGGGCGGCAGCAGCAGCATCGGCGGCGTTATTGGCGATGACGATCTGGGGCTGGCCCTGACCGGCCCGGCCAGTGTCACCGAAGGCGCGGCAGCCACCACCCAAGTGCTGACTTACACCCTTACGCGCAACCCGTCAGACCAATCTGAAACCTTCTACTGGAAGGCGCTTTCGGGCGCCAACCAAGGGGCTGACGGCGATGACCTGGCTGGCGGGACTTTGCCGTCCGGCGTGCTGACGTTCGCACCAAACGCCACCGAACTCACGTTCAGCATTACGGTGCAAGGCGACAACTGGGTCGAAGCCAACGAGTCGCTGAACATTGTTGTCACCCGTACGGCCGACGCCACCACCGCACTGGTATCGACCACCACAACCCTGGTTAATGACGATGTGGCCGGCAATGGCGATGATGTCTTGCGAGGCACGGCCAGTGACGACACCCTGCAAGGGCTGGGCGGCAACGATCAACTATTCGGCGGTAACGGGTCTGACACGTTGCTGGGCGGCGCGGGCAACGACGTGCTGACCGGCGGCATGGGGGCCGATGTGTTGACAGGCGGTGCAGGTGCTGACCGCTTCCACTACGAATCGCCCACCGAGGGTATGGACTCGATTCTCGACTTCGAGGCCGGGGTCGATGCCATCACCTTCAACCCAAGCAATTTCGGCGGGCTGACCTCGCTGTCGTCCATCTCTCAGGGTTACGACACCGACGTGCTCACCACGCTCAACCAACTGGCCGCCCAAGCCGATGCCGATGTTTATCGCATCAGTTTTGCACCCGGCCAGTTCCGGTTCGGCACCGGCGACAACGGTGAGCTCGACGAACTGGAAGCGGCGATTACCGGGGGCAATCACACCGGCGCGGCCTTCTTCCTGATTTCCGACGGTGATGTTACGCGACTGTATTACGACGCGGACACCGCTGCAGGCGTCGATGGCAGTCAAATGGTGGCCCTGGCCGAAATGGCCAACCAGCCGACGGCGCACACCCTTCCCGAAGACACTATTCAACCGCAAAGTACGTAATGCAGGAGTTTCTCAAGCGTCTTTCACGGCACCGGCAGTTACGCAACGAACTGCTGGTGTCGTCTCTATTGATCAACCTACTTGGGCTGGCCAGTTCGCTTTACAGTATTCAGGTACTGAATCGCTATCTGGCCCTGGGTGTCGACGCCACCCTGATCAGCCTGACCCTGGGCGCACTGATTGCCGTTGTTTTCGAGCTGGTATTGCGCGGGGCACGATTAAAAATCGCGCAATGGCTGTGCGCGCGGGCCGACCGCGACTTATCCGTCGAGATTTTCGACAGTGCCGCGCGCGGGCAGTATGGCTTGCTGGATCAGCTCCCCGCCGCAGCCCGGCGCGAAATCATCGCTGGGCAATCTACTCTGCAACAAGTGTATGGCGCGCCGAATCTGGTTACCCTGCTCGACGCACCTTTTGCATTGGTCTTTTTGTGCGTGCTGGCGCTGATCAGCCCGGTGCTGGCGGTACTGGCGCTGTTGCTGATGGCCGCCGTGGCCGTGGTTTCGCTCATGGCGCAGCAACGGCTTGGCGACCCCATGCAGGCCCAAAGCAAGGCCAGCATTCAACTGGCCGGCCATCAGCATGCGCTGACCACACACGGCGAAATGGTTCGGGTGTTTTCGGCCGCAACACCGCTGGCCCAAAAATGGGACACCTTGGTCGAAGAGTTGACAGCAGTACGGGCAGAAACCAACCGCTTGCAGAACATCATGCAAAACGCCGCCTACGCCGGCACTTTGCTAATGAGTATGCTGGTCATGGGGCTGGGCGCGAAGCTGGTCATGGCCGGACACCTTGACGTGGGCACCCTGATCGGAGCCAATATTCTGGCCAGCCGCGCGTTAGCCGCGCTGACCCGCGCCCTTGGGCTGGGCGAGCAGATTGGCCGCGGCGAACGGGCGCTCAGCCTGATCCGGCAACTGTGCAGCATTCCCAAAGAACGCGCTGACGGCATGCGGCTATCGACGTACAACGGCGCAATGGCCCTTGAAGATCTTGCCTTTGCCTACCCCCGACAACCTACCCCCATATTCGAACACTTCTGGCTGAATATACCGGCCGGCCATGTCACGGTATTCAGCGGCGCCAACGGGAGCGGCAAGACGACACTGGCCCGGTTGTTCGCTGGCCTGCTCGAGCCGTCGCGCGGCCGTCTTCTGGCCGACCGCATGGACCTGCGACAAGCAGCGCCCGACTGGTGGCGCCACCAAATTGCCTACTTGCCACAAGAACCCGCCTTCTTCGACGGCACACTGCGCGAGAATCTGGTGGTATTGGCGCCCGACGCCACCGATGACGACATTCTGGCTTTGTGCCGCGAACTGGCCATTGGCCGGTTTATCGAAGCCGGCTCGGAAGGGCTGGACATGCCTGTGCGAAACGCTGGCGCGACCATTCCGGTGGGTATACGACGCCGTCTGGCGCTGGTGCGTGCGCTGCTGGGTCAAGGGCAACTGGTCATTCTTGACGACCCTTCTGAAGGTGTAGACGCCGAGGGATGCAAAGCCCTGGCAGCCCTGCTGAACCGCCTGTCCCGCGAAGGCAGGACTCTGCTGATCATGAGTAACGAATCTTTCATTGTGTCGGCCGCACAAACCGTCGTTGACCTGGGCGCCAAGCCCACACCCAAAACGCTACGCAGCACGCTGGACGGAGCGGCGACATGACATCCAATCGCCCCGACACAACAAAACACGCCGATCTGAGCGCGGCGGCAGGCACCGACACAGTCGGTAGCAACGAAGACGCCCTTGAAACGCTCGCGCAACTGCAATCGGCCACACAGACCGGGCCCAAACCCCATCCTGTGCTTGAGCGCCTGTCGAAAAGCCGGCTAACGCAGTGGTTGGGACGCCTGTTGCTTCCCCGCAGCGACGACCCGGCTTTGCCAACCGACGAAATTGTGTCCAGTCGGATGACCATTCGATTCACGGGTCTGTTTCTGCTCGTTCTGCTGATCTGGTCTTTATTGTTCACGCTGGACATTGCCAGTCACTCGACTGGCGAGGTGATTAATGCCGGTCAAACCAAAACCGTACAGCACCTCGAGGGCGGTATTGTCCGGCGCATTCTGGTGCGCGAGGGCGAACGTGTGACGGCTAATCAGCCTCTGGCCGAAATCGAACGCGTCGCAAACGATGCCGAAATGCGAGAGCTGGAAGCCGCCATCGCCGGGCTGCAAATTCGCGCCTTGCGGCTAGAGGCACAACTGGCCGACGCCGACGACTTCGCGGTCCCCGACGACCTGACCACCCGCTTTCCGGAACAGGTCGAACTAGCGCGCGCCTTGTTCAAGGCGCAGAAGTCGCGGCTGGGCTCTTCTTCTGAAGAGCAAAAACAAAAAATAGAACAGCGCTTGGCCGAGCAGGCCGAATTGAAGAGCCGACAAGCCAGCACCGCCTCTCGACTCAAACTATTACGCGAACAGATCGGTATCAGCAACCGACTGATGCGGGAAGGGTTGGCCAACCGCTACGAACACCTTAACCTGCTAAAAGAGGAAGAGCAGGCGCGCGGAAGCCTGCTCGAAATCGAAGCGTCGCTGCGACGCGTTGAGGCCGCGCTTGGACAAGAACGTGCGGCGCTTGAAACACTGGGGTCGGGCGATACCGAGGGCTTACAGAAAGAGCTGGCCGATGTGCAGCGTCAACGCACAGAGCTGCAGGAGCGTCAGCGCAAGTTTACCGATAGCCAGGCGCGTTCGGTAGTGCGGGCCCCCATAGACGGTGTCGTCCTGACGCTGAATATTGTGACCCAGGGCGGCGTACTGCAACCCGGGGGCACCCTGATGACGCTGGTCCCCGCCGACGAGCCCGTACTCATCGAGGCGCGTCTGCCCGTGGGCGACGTGGGCATGGTGCACGAAGGCCAGCCCGCGCGCATCCAGTTGATGTCGTCTGTGGCCCGCGGCTACACCCCCATGCAAGGCGAGGTCGTCGACATCAGCCCAGACTCGGTCATGGACGAGCAGAAGACACCGTACTATCGGGTACGCATCAGGCCCGCAGCGCTAGCGTTCGAAAACCATGCACTACGCTACCCGCTGCTGCCCGGCGTACCCGTCAGCGTGGCCATACTCACTGGGGAACGCTCGCTGTTCTCTTATTTGGCCAGCCCCTTGCTAGAGGGCATAAGCCAGGCCTTTACTGAGCCCTGACAAACCCCGGCTACAATGGGGGCTTGCTTTGCCCATGCCGTCGCCTGGCGCGACGGCGCTCAACCGCACTCACTCATTCATGTCATCCCTTATTGCCAACGAAGTCGCCCGTCGGCGCACCTTTGCGATTATTTCCCACCCCGACGCGGGTAAAACCACGCTCACCGAGAAACTGCTGCTATTCGCAGGCGCGATTCAAATCGCCGGCAGCGTCAAGGCACGCAAAGCCAGCCGTCATGCCTCATCCGACTGGATGGAAATTGAAAAGCAGCGGGGTATTTCGGTCGCGTCGTCGGTCATGCAAATGGAATACCGCGATTGCGTGATCAACCTGCTCGACACCCCGGGGCACCAAGACTTCTCGGAAGACACCTACCGGGTGCTGACGGCCGTTGACGCGGCGCTAATGGTCATTGACGCCGCTAACGGCGTCGAACCCCAAACGATCCGCCTGCTGCAGGTTTGCCGCGCGCGCAACACCCCCATCATCACGTTCATCAACAAGCTCGATCGCGAAGTCCAAGAGCCATTGAATCTGCTGTCCGAAATCGAAGCGCACCTGGGTATGGATGCCGTGCCGTTCTCGTGGCCGGTGGGCATGGGTCGTTCGTTCGGGGGGGTGTTCGACATCCGCCGCGACCGCATGCGCGTGTTTCGCGCCGGGCAAGAGCGCCGCAACGACGACGATGACCTGATCGAAGGGCGCAATAACCCTGAAATCGCCCAACGTTTTGGTGATGCCTTTGCCAAAGCCAACGACGAAATCGAACTGATTGAGGCCGCGGCCCCCGAGTTCGACCATGCCGCCTTTTTGGCCGGCAAGCAGACCCCGGTCTTCTTCGGGTCAGCCATTAACAATTTCGGCGTACAAGAAGTGCTGGATGCCCTGGTCGACCTGGCGCCGCAACCTGGCCCGCGCCAAGCCGTACAGCGTCAAGTGCAACCCGATGAGCCCAAATTCAGCGGTGTCGTGTTCAAGGTACAAGCCAATATGGACCCGGCCCACCGCGACCGCGTGGCGTTTGTGCGCGTCAGCTCGGGGGAATTCAACCGGGGGATGCGGCTCAAGGTTTCGCGCACCGGCAAAGAAATTCGCCCCAACAACGTGGTGTCATTCTTGTCGCAACGACGCGAACTGGTGGAACAGGCCTATGCCGGCGACGTTATCGGTATCCCCAACCACGGCGTACTGCACCTGGGCGACGTCCTGACCGAAGGCGAAAACCTGCAGTTTACCGGGCTGCCCTTCTTTGCCCCCGAACTCTTTCAAGCCGTTGAAGTCAAAGATCCTTTACGTACCAAGCAATTGCGTACCGGCCTGACGCAACTGGGCGAAGAAGGCGCCATTCAGGTGTTCCGGCCCATTGCCGCCGGCGGCGCCTTGCTGTTGGGTGCAGTGGGCCAATTGCAGTTCGAGGTCGTGGCCCATCGGCTCAAAACCGAGTATGGCGTTGAAGCCCGGATGATGTCGTCGCGCTACAGTCTGGCGCGCTGGATAACCGCCAGCGATGCCAAAACGTTGCAGAAATTCATCGACAACAACGCGGGCAATATTGCCTACGACGTGGTCGAAGCGCCCGCATTTCTGGCATCATCGCAAGCGCAGCTGCGGGTGGTACAAGAGCTTTACCCCGACATTACCTTCCATACCATGCGCGAACATGGTGGCCAGGTGTTTACAAAGTAGTTCAAATTTTCAGCCTGTTTTTACGTTTGAATAGATGTGTTCACGTTCGGTTAGAAGCGAACGTTTTATACTTCGGATAACTCAGCTACCAAGGTTTAGGATGTCCTGGCGTTTCATTTTTGCCATTTTGGCCCTTTTTATGGCTGCCTCGGCCTGGGGCGGATTGCGCCTGGGCGAATGGCTGGTGGCCAACGGCCCCATGGCATCTGCGGCACCCGGTCGCCCTGAAATCGCCCCGGTTCCCGTACTCGACGCCGATGGCCGGCCGTTTTCGGCTCAACCCCCGCAGCCTCTGGTCAGCGGGCGTCTGGCCATCCCCGAGCCGTTCGAATCGGTCGCCTGGGAAGTCGTCAACGAGAACCCCACCAACCTGCTGGCGTCCAACGTTATTTCTATTGCCACAACGCGCATCACAATGGCCGAGGCCGAGCAAATTGCCGCCCTTGAAAGCGGGCGTCTGATGGGCATCGCCGATGTCGGCGACCTGATTTCTTCTATTGGCAAACAAGGCGGGCAATCGGGGACACCGCTACAGCCCGTCGAGATGCCCGACCAACCGCCCGCTCCTGCGCTCGACAATACCGGCAGCTTGCCTGCCCAGCAAGGAAGCCACCCCTCGGCCTGGCTGGCGCAGTTGCGATCCGACCTGCAGGCATGCAATGCGCAAAGCTTCTTCGACCGCCCCAGTTGCGCCTGGGCAGCCCGCAACAAGTACTGCACCCCCAATAATGCCTGGGGCAAAGTCGAAGATTGCCCAGCCAAAAACTTTTAACAAAAAAGCCGCCCGGTTAGGCGGCTTTTTTATTGGCATGACACGTAATTACGACGCGTCGTGACTCATTTGCGACTGCAGATAGTTTTGCAGGCCGACTTTGTCGATCAGTTCGATCTGGGTTTCAAGCCAGTCGATGTGCTCTTCGGTGTCGTCGAGAATGTCTTGAAACAGATCGCGCGAGACGTAATCGCGCACTGACTCGCAATACGCAATGGCTTCTTTAACGGTCTCTTGTGCGCCCGACTCAAGTTTGAGGTCGCAGGCCAGCAATTCGGGAACGTCTTCGCCAATAAGCAGTTTGTGCAGATCTTGCAGATTGGGCAGGCCGTCGAGCATGAAAATGCGTTCGATCAGGCGGTCGGCGTGCTTCATTTCGCCGATAGATTCATCGTATTCGTGCTTGCCCAGTTTATCGAAGCCCCAATGATTGAGCATACGGGCATGCAAAAAATACTGGTTGATGGCGGTCAGCTCGTTTTTGAGCTGCTTGTTTAGAAACTGGATTACGGTGGCGTCGCCTTTCATGTTTTTCTCCTGGAGGGGGCAGACCTAAAGGCTACCACGCCATGATGAGAATTTCATTAAAGACGCGAAGAAAACAACCACCGGGACGCATACCGCCCGGGGACTGTTACATTGAGCGCGGCGCTGGGTCAGGCCCGGCAGGCAATGACTTCGACGAATACTGCGGGTGCCGCGTCGTTGGCGGCGGGTTCGACCAGATCGCCCAACGGATGAACCGTTTGATGCGACGCCTGACGGCCCCCTGGCAAGTATTCGGCTGCAGTGTCTGCGCAGCAGCCACAACATGACGCCACCCCAAGCTGCGCTTGCAGGTCGGACATGCTGTGAGCGCCAGCGGCAACGGCTGCCTTGACTTGTCGCTCGGTGATAGCGTTACAGATACAAATGAACATGAGAACAATTATCATCTAGTTTCTTTGTGCGTGCAATACCCTGAATGCGACAAAAACCGATAATTTTGTAACCCGTTATGCCCTGACGTGCGGGCAGACACAACCCGTCAGCCGCCCATGCAGCACGACAGTCAGGCAAAAGCCCCGGCCCAGGTCAGACCGACATACTGGCTCGCGCCTTACGCACCGATGCCGGCTCGATGCCGTCTAGTTCGCGGTATTTAGCCACTGTTCGACGAGCAACGTCGACGCCTTTCTCGGCGAGCTTATCGGCAATTTTGGCGTCAGACAACGGCTTGGCGGGCGGCTCGGCGCGCACCATCTCGCGGATCATGGCCCGCACAGCCGTGGCCGACGTCGCCGGCGCCAGCCCCTCACCGCCCAGGGCGGTACCCAAAAAGTACTTCAGCTCGAACACGCCCCAGGGCGTTTGCATGTACTTTTGCCGTGTCGTCCGCGATACCGTGGACTCGTGCAATTCGAGGGCTTCGGCAATATCGCGCAACACCAAGGGCCGCATGGCCTGTACACCTTTGTCGAAAAACGCCTGCTGGTGCTGAACAATAAATTGCCCCACACGTAAGACGGTTTCAAACCGCTGCGCGACACTTTTAACCAGACCATGCGCCTGCTGCAATTGCGCCTGTATCTCTGAACGGTCTGCTCCGCTCCGGTCTTCGCGCACCCATTGCTCGTAGACCGGATTCACGCGCAAACGCGGCACAGCCGCGCCGTTCAAGCGCGCTTCCCAGCCCTTTTTGCTCTTGATGACCACCAGCTCAGGGACGATATAGTCCGCCACACTTTGCGACCAGGCCCGCCCAGGCTTTGGGTCGAGCGTGAGAATAAGCTGATGGGCTTGGCGCAAGATGTCGGGCGAACATCCCAAAGCAGCCACCAGACGGGCGGCATTGCCCTGAGCCAGCAAATCCAGGTGCTGCGTAACCAGCGCCATCGCGCACGCCATCACCTCCGGGTCGTACGCAGCGCGCTGACGCAACTGCAAAACCAGACACTCTGCCGTTGAGCGGGCACCCACACCTGCCGGATCAAACGACTGCAACAAGCGCAAGGCGGCGAGCAACTCATCTTCGTCTACCTCCAACTCGTCGGGCAACACCCCCCGCACGTCGTCCAGAGACACCGCCAGCAAACCGTTCTCGTCCAGCTCTTCGATTAAAAGCTCTACCAGAGCCTGGTCCCGCCTGCCTGCCCGCGTGAGGCGCAGCTGCTGCACCAAATGGTCTCGCAACGTGACCGCCTGCCCTATTTCCGGGCCGCCATCATCGTCGAAATCGCCACGCCCTGTTCCCGAAACACCTGCCGTCAGCGGGCTGTCGTCTACGTATTCATCCGATGGCGCATCGGCCCGGGCTTCGCTATCATCGGCGTCGTACTCCCCCTCGCGCTCCAGCAGGGGGTTGTCAGCAAGCGCCTGGGCCACTTCTTGCTCCAGGTCTTGGGCCGACAACTGCAGAAACCTGATCGACTGCTGCAGCTGCGGCGTCAGGGCCAGGTTCTGGTGTTGCCGCAGTTCTAACGAATGTCGCGATTGCATAGGTAAAATAGCCCGCATGAAAACAGATCCAGCCTACCAGCCCACCGCCCGCGACCATGCCGCGCTACGTCAAACCTTGCTCAAACTTACCGCAACGCACAAAATCGTGTGTACCGTGGTGGTGGTCGTCGTGGCCGTGCTGTGGTTCGAACTACTGACACGCCTAGTGGCTTTTGGCCGAGGTATTGATTATTCGGGGCTTGAAGCCTTGGGCGGGCCGGTTACGCAAATGCTAAAGCGCTATAACCCGTTCTTCTGGTGGGCGCTGGCAGCGCTGTGCACACTTATTATGGCCTATTTTCTGGTGTCTTTTGTGCGCAGCAGCAGGCGCCGGGTCGATGCCCGCATGGTCAACGCCAACGTCATTGCCGGGTTGGCCGCGCAGCTGTCCGAACCCGCCCTGACTGTGCTGCGCTGGGTTTGGGAAGACCCGCGCTTCCCCATTACTGTTGGAGACCTGCAACAAACCGCCACCGAGCTGCGCAGCGGCAGAGCCGCGAAAATCCAGCTTTCGCGAGAACATGCCGCCCTGCTGTCACGCAACGGCCCCTAGCCCACACTTGCCAATTTGGCGCAAATATGGTTGACTATGGGGTATGAACACCCAGGCCTTTACCCCTCTTAACACTACCGGCAACCCCGTTGCCGGCTTGGTTGCGGGTACGGCTAGCACACTCTCCCTTCTCTCGCTATCGCTGCTGCTACCGATCGGTTGCCGGGCCTAGCGTCATGTGGCAGTCCGGCAGCCGTTCAGCCACGCCCCCATTCCGTATTTCGTTATCCGTTATTTACCAACCTTGGGTTGATGCCGAATCTTCATTCGATGTTTACGGGTAACGCGCAGCAACAAACTTAGTGAAACAGGTGCAATATGCTCTCGAACCCCTCCGACAAATACCGTCCGTTCGTGCCGTTCGCGCACGAATTTTCTGAACGAACCTGGCCCAACAAAACCATCACGGCGCCCCCCATCTGGATGAGCACCGACCTTCGCGATGGCAACCAATCGCTCATCGAGCCCATGAGCGTCGAGCGCAAGCTGCGCTTCTTCGAACAATTGATCAAAATCGGTTTCAAAGAAATCGAAGTTGGCTTTCCATCCGCTTCGCAGACCGATTTTGATTTTGTCCGCAAGCTCGTCGACGAAAACCGTATCCCCGACGACGTCACCATTATTGTGCTGACGCAATCGCGCGAAGACCTGATCGAACGCACCGTTGAAGCGGCCGCCGGCGCCAAGCAAGCCATTGTGCACTTGTACAACGCCTGCGCGCCTGCATTCCGCAAAATTGTGTTCAACATGACCAAAGACGAAGTGCGCGCCTTGGCGGTAAAAGGTACGCAGTTGGTCAAGGCCTACACAGGCAAACACCCTGAAACCTCCTGGCGCTACGAATATTCGCCTGAAGTCTTCAGCACCACCGAACCCGAGTTTGCGCTTGAAGTGTGCGATGCCGTGGTCGAGGCCTGGGGCCCAACCCCCGCATCCAAAATCATCCTGAACTGCCCGGCCACCATCGAGGCTACAACGCCCAACTTGTATGCCGATCAAATCGAATGGATCAGCAAGCGTCTTAAAAACCGCGACAGCATTGTGCTGAGCGTTCACCCGCACAACGATCGCGGCACTGCGGTTGCAGCCGCCGAATTGGCCGTCATGGCCGGCGCCGACCGTGTCGAAGGTTGCTTGTTTGGTAACGGCGAACGCACCGGCAACGTATGTCTGGTCACCTTGGCGCTTAACTTGTACACCCAGGGCGTGCATCCCGGCCTCGATTTCTCCGATATCGACGAAGTGCGTCGTTGCGTCGAGTACTGCAACCAGTTGCCGGTACACCCGCGTCACCCGTATGCAGGCGATCTGGTCTTTACCGCGTTTTCGGGCTCGCACCAAGACGCCATCAAAAAAGGCTTTGCACAGCAACAGGCCGACGCCCTCTGGGAAGTCCCCTACTTGCCTATCGACCCGGCCGACGTGGGCCGCAGCTACGATGCGGTCATCCGCGTCAATAGCCAATCGGGCAAAGGCGGTGTGTCGTACCTGCTCGAACAAGAACACGGCTTGGTCTTGCCTCGTCGCCTCCAAATCGAATTCAGCCGCGCCATTCAACGCGTGACCGACGAAACCGGCCGCGAAGTCACCGCCGACGACGTCTACGAGTTGTTCCGCTCTGAATACCTTGACCTCGAACGACCCTGGAAACTGGTACGTCACCGTATTACCGGCGACCCCAGCGCCCAAGCTGGTCATCACTTTGCCATCGAAGTCGAGCTCGAACACAATGGCAAGGTATGCCACCTTAAGGGGCAGGGCGACGGCGCCATTTCGGCCTTCGTCAATGCATTGGGCATGGATGTCAGCATCCTCGACTACCACGAACACGCCATTGGCATCGGCACCGATACCCGCGCGGCATCGTACGTCGAAGTGCGCGTCGGCGAAGCCGGCCCGGGCTTTGGTGTAGGTGTTCACGCCGACATCGTCACCGCGTCATTCCTGGCCATCTTAAGCGCGGTCAACCGCAACGCCGCCATGGCAGCTCAGGCCGCCAAGGTTGCTGCTTAAAAAAGCTTACGCATAAAAACAAACCCCGCTGCTTTTGCAGCGGGGTTTGTTTTTTGGGGGCTCAAATTAAAAGGCGGGTTACCAGACCGGCGCCGGCTCCCAGGTGATATCGGCGTTCTGGTCTCGACACATTTTCATCATGGCCATTAACGGAAACGCGCGCTGACGAAACGTGACCGGCCGCGATATGGGGTGTTCTTTGACATCGTTTTCTTCGTCGTCTTCGTCTTGAAACGGCGAAGCGGTGTCATGAGAAATGGCGTGCTCGAGCCCCTTAATCAGGTCGTCGAGCTGAGCGGCGGTCAGTACGCCACGTTCGGGTAGCGTATCGTAGTGGCGCCCTGCGGCAGAGAGAATGTCGCGGGCATGCTGGGCAAACATCAAGACCTCAGCGGCCGGCTTTGCACGAAATACAACGAGCATGGTAGTTCTCCTCATGGCTATATTCATACACTACCCCAAGTCTTTCGGGTTGCCAAGCCGCACAATAACCGAACCAATCACAAGGGGCGGATATGCGGCAATTTTTCATCGCCACGGGGTTGCGGCGCCTGCATTATCTGCCCGTGGCACTCGTGTTTCTTTGGGTGGCCGGGACAAGTCTGGCGCAAGGGCATGACGGCACCTGCAGCACGCCCACCAACGCCACCCCCTGTGCGGCGCCGGGCAGCATCAGCCCACCCACCGTCGAACCGGGTGTCAATGCCAGCGCAGGCAACCCCATCGACCTGGCCAGCGGCAATAAATATCAATATGAAACCGACTGGCTGCCCGGGTTTGGTCGCCCCCAGCCGGCACTTACGCGCCACTACAGTGCCAATGACCGTCGCCGGTCGTTCATGGGCCAAGGCTGGCACCTTGACTACGACATCCGTGTACAGTCATTTGGCCATATTGCCATCATTACCCAGGCCAGCGGCGCCCGGCTACGCCTGGTGCGTAAGGGCGGCGGCTTTACCGCACCCGCCCATGGAAAACTGCACATGCAGGCCCACGGCTGGCTGTGGGTGTGGCCCAACCAGCAACAACTACGCTTTAATGCTGCCGGCTGGCTAACCCACATCACACAGCTCAACGGCATCACCCTGCACATTGCACGACACGCCACCGCCGGGCCACTCCTTCAGGCCATCAAAAGCGTCACCGTCACAAGCCCAACCGCGCCAGCCCAAGGTCGGCCCAACGCCGCACCACGCGACACCACCCTACATTTCGCATACCGCCTTCACGAAGGCCGGGCCTATTTGCATACGGTCGATAGCCCGGTCGGACGGTTTGTTTATGACTACGAACGTGCAGGCGACGAACCTCATCTTCGGCTGACTTCCATGCAGCGGCCCGACGGATCGCGGCGGCAATATCACTACGACCCGGCCCAACAAGCGGGCAACGCCTATGCGCTAACCGGCATCGACAATATCGGCGCGCCGCCCCTGGGCGCCCGCCACCGGGGCGGTCGCTGGGCTTATAACGCCAGTGGGCAGGTTGTCCGGTACACCGATCAAAACGATACCTACGCCGTCACCTACTTCAAGACACGCCCTGGACAGCAACGTACACAAGTGCAGCGCATCAGTACCTCGCCCCCTGCGCGCTCACCGCCGGCCTGGCGGGCTGATCCGTCCGAAAGCACCACCCAAATCCACTTTGATGTGCAGGGGCAAATCGCCAGGCTGACAGCCGTTACGGGGGCGGGCTGCCCGGGTTGCCCCGCTCCCGGTACGCGAGCTAGCTACGACCGTTTGGGGCAACTGGCACAGGTTAACGGCACCAAGCTGCAACGCGATGCCCGACAACGCTTACGCGCAATTGCCCCCGCTCATGCGGGTTGGGCCGGGCTGGCATTGAAATACAACGCCCAGGGGCAGCGCCACACTTGGCTTTCTAGCCTGACGGGTACCGAATCCCTGGTATACGACGCGCACGGGCTACCGCTGCAACGCCGGTTCGCCGGCGGCAGCTATTGGCAATACACCCACAATGCCCAGGGACGGCCCACACGTCTACTGGCCCAGAAAGACGCGCAGACACCCGCCATCGAGACGCACCTGCAATGGCAGGGCAGGCACTTGACTCTGGTGCGCCACCCAAACGAGACCGACAGCCGTCAATACGATGCGCAAGGCCGACTGGCGGCACGGACGCTCACCCGTTCAGATCACGGGCCCGAATCATTCACAGAGCGCTTTGCGTACGACACACAACACCGACTGATTCGTCATGACCTGGCCGAAGGTGGCGCATTGCACTACGCATGGGGTTGGGGGCAGCAGCTTTTAACTGTTACCTGGGAAACGCGCTCTGGTCAGCGGCACGCAGTTATCGCCAACGCCAAAGACACGAGCAATGCGAAGCAAGCCAAAGGGTACTCATTTGGCAATGGGGTCCATATCCTGACTGTGCTTCGGGCCAACGAAAGCTGGTTGTTGATGTCGGGGGGTGCTGAAACCCGAAAAATATTGCGGGCGCATCACTACCGGCACGACGCGCAAGGCAGGGTGGTCATAGAAGACATTTTTCAGCCAGCGGGCAACGCGCCAGCAGCGGGCCACGCCCCCTTTACGCGATATATCTACGCGTACGACCGGGCCTCACAATTGATTGCCGCAGCGCTGTACGCGCCACAAACGCCACGGTCTGCGCATCCTGGGCACTTACGCCCGGCAACCGCCACGCCCGCCCAGCTATTTTGGTATGCCCATGACGACAATGGCGCTACCGCTGCCATACACACGCCGGCCCTGCCCAAAACGCAGTACCCCCGCATCACCCGCAACGCCGATGGCCTGCCTGCAACCATTGGCGACCGAAAGCTAACTTACGGCCCAGACCGACGTCTGAAAGCAGTACAAGATGACAAAGGGCTTGACGTGCGCTACGCCCACAACGCCTTCGGCCAGCGCATACGGCGCAGCGGCCCGGCAGGCACCACGCATTATTGGTTTCTTGACCGCCGTCTGGCTGCAGAAACCTGGCCAGCCAAAGCAAGCGCCGCCGTGCCCACACCCACTAACAGTGCCCATGGCTCGCATGCTATGGCCCCGAAGACGCCTGTTTCCCGGCGTTATATCTATGCTCACCACGTCCCGATTGGCTTCATCGATTACCAGGCGGCCAACCCCGACGGTGCATTGTTTTACGTACAAGCCGACCTGACAGGCACGCCGCGCTGGGTCACCAACGCGCAGCAAGAAATTATTTGGGAAGCCCGCTACGAACCATGGGGCAGAGCCGTTATCGTTAACCGCCCAGCAACCGCAACGCCAAGCTTGTCGTTCAACCTGCGCGCACCCGGCCAATACTTTGACGACACGACCGGTTGGCACGACAACCTGCTACGTACCTACGACGCCGAATTCGGCCATTATCTCGAGCCTGACCCTCTGGGGCCGGTACCGGGCAACTCGGCTCTGGGGTACGCGGGTGGGCAACCCCGCCGCTACGTTGACCCTCTGGGCCTCATGCTGTTTGCGTTTGACGGCACCCGCAACGACATGAGCACCCACACCAACGTCTGGCGCCTGAGCCAACGCTATACCGAAGATGCCGTGTTTTACCAGCCGGGCCCCGGCAACCCGCACAATACCGATTGGGATGCGGTCACCGCCTACAGTGCACCCCGCATTATTGAGGCCCAGTGGCAATCGTTGCTGAATACCCTTGCCGCAGCGCCCGCTTCGCCCGACGCAGTCATACCCATCGACATTATTGGCTATTCGCGCGGCGCAGCCATGGCCCGGCATTTCGGCAATCAGATCAGTCAGTACGTCAACCAGGGGCTGTTTTCTTTTCATGATCTTCAACGCGGCCTAGTCACAGCTTGCGTCGACCTGCGCTTTATGGGCTTGTTCGACACGGTGGCCCAGTTCGGCCTGAACGGCCAGCACAACGCCGCCTACGACCTGACCGTGAACGCCGGATGGCAGTGGGTAGCGCATGCCATCGCCCTACACGAACGGCGCGCACTGTTCCCGCTGGCCAGCGCCGCCGACACGCAACCCGGCAACGTGGTCGAAGCCCCTTTTGTCGGGGCCCATGCCGATATTGGTGGTGGCGTACTGTACGACAGCCAGGGCCAACCCAGCCGCCGGGGCGACCTGCACAACGTTGCCTTGAACTGGATGCTGTGGCAGGCCCGTGCCGCCGGGATAGTGCTGGCTGACAGCCCTGAGGACACGGCAGTCACCGCTCCCTACCTGCACGACGAACGCAGCGCCACCTTGCGCAGCCTTCAAGACAGCGACCGGCGCCTTGACCGCGCTGCAGGCACGCTGTGGCACACCTACCAAGACCAGCATGCGCGCCTGGGCCACGACAGCCGGGCGGCCGCCGAAGCCTTTATCGACCGCTACGACAACTGGCGCCGCAGCGCCGGCAAAGAAGTGGCTACCGTTGACATGGCGGCCTATACCCGCTGGCTAGAAACGGTAATGGCATGGCCCCCGCCAGACAATCCCTGACCGACGACCGCCACGACAGCGCCGGGCAAATCACGCTATCATTCAAACTTGCTTTTTCTTTTCACCATCACGTCTTATTTATGCTTCCCGGGCAACAACATACCCTTATCGCGCTTATTACGCGCGCCGTCTCGCAAGTCGTCCCCGACGCCACCCCTGCGGTCACGCTCGAACGCCCGAAAATCGCCGCACACGGCGACATAGCCACAAATATCGCCATGCAGCTGGCCAAGCCGGCCCGCCGCAATCCACGCGAACTGGCCCAGCAGATTGTCGACGCGCTGATGGGGCAGCCCGAAACCGCTGCGCTCATCGAGACAGCCGAAATCGCCGGCCCCGGGTTCATTAATTTCCGACTGACCGCTGCTGCGCGTCAGGCCGTCCTGCAGGTGCTGCAAGACGAAGGCGAACGCTACGGCAGCCAGCCCGCCAATCATCAGAAGGTTCTGGTCGAATTTGTTTCGGCCAACCCCACAGGGCCGCTGCACGTCGGCCATGCACGCCAGGCCGCGCTAGGCGACTCGTTATGCCGCCTGTTCACCGCCCAAGGCTACGACGTTACCCGCGAGTTCTATTACAACGACGCCGGCAACCAAATCGATAACCTGGCCATCAGCGTACAGGCGCGCGCACGCGGTATCGCCCCCGACGCGCCCGAGTTTCCCGCCGACGGCTACAAGGGTGATTACATTCTTGATATTGCCAACGACTTCATCGCGCGCAAAACCGTCAAGGCAGCCGATGGCGACGAGGTCACAGCCACCGGCAACCTTGACAGCCTCGACGACATTCGCCACTTTGCCGTCGCGTACCTGCGCCGCGAGCAAGACCTCGACCTGCAAGCCTTTGGCCTGAAGTTCGACAACTTCTATCTCGAAAGCTCACTCTATACTTCCGGGCGCGTCGAGAAAGCCGTCCAAACGCTGATCGACAACGGTCACACCTACGAAAACGAAGGCGCACTCTGGCTGCGCACTACCGAGCTCGGCACCGGCGACGACAAAGATCGTGTCATGCGCAAGTCAGAAGGTGGCTATACCTATTTTGTGCCCGACGTGGCCTACCACGTCGCCAAATGGGAACGCGGCTACCATCGCGCCATCAATATTCAGGGCAGCGACCACCACGGCACCATCGCACGCGTGCGGGCGGGCCTGCAAGGCCTGGAAATGGGCATTCCCAAAACCTTCCCCGAATACATCCTGCACAAAATGGTCAAGGTGATGCGGGGCGGCGCCGAAGTCAAAATTTCCAAGCGGGCCGGCAGCTACGTTACCCTGCGCGACCTGATTGAATGGGTGGGGCAAGACGCCGTGCGATTCTTCCTGGCCCAGCGTCGCGCCGACTCCGAATTCGTCTTCGATATCGACCTGGCGCTCTCAAAAAGCGAAGAGAACCCGGTCTACTACATCCAATACGCGCATGCGCGCATTTGCTCCATGCTCGCGCAATCGGCGCCTACTGCCGCACAGCTGGCCTCGGCCGATATCAGCCGCCTGGTCGCGCCCACCGAGTTCGCACTGCTGCAGCGCCTGGCCGAATTCCCTGCGGCCATCACGCTGGCCGCCAACGAACTGGCGCCTCACCACATTGCGTTCTGGCTGCGCGACTGTGCCGCCGACTTCCACGCCTGGTATAACGCCGAACGTGTCCTGGTCGACGACGACGCCCTGAAGATGGCGCGCCTGCGCTTGGCCCGGGGTACGCAACAGGTGCTGGCCAACGGCCTGGCGCTGCTGGGCGTTTCGGCCCCCGAAAAGATGTAATTACCGGCACCTATGGCAAAAAGTCGCAAATCCAACGCATCAATGTTCAAAGGCAGCTCGCTGTTCACGCTGCTGTTCGGGCTGATTCTGGGCCTGGCCATTGCGGCCGGGGTCGCCTGGTTTGTTACCCAGGTGCCCATGCCATTTACCGACAAGTTCAGTCGTTCTGCACCCACTACACAGTTGCCCGACGTACGCGACGCCCCCGATCCCAACCAAGCCCTCATGGGCCGAGGTGGCGCGGGTGCACCGGCCGACGCCGCTGCGGTTACACCGCCGCAGGCGTTACCGGGCAGCGCACCCGGGGTTACGCTGCAAGACGATATCGGGGCGTTGCTGACCACACTGGGTGCACCAGCCGCCAGCCCTGCCGCACCCCGTGCGGCACCCGACGCCGCTACGTCGCCCCCAGCGCCAGCCGCAAACACCGCACGCCCGACAGCGCCCGCAGCAGCAGCTGGCAGCAACAAGGCACCTGCGGCAAAACCGGCACCCGGCACACAAACCACCTACTATCTGCAAGCCGGCGCATTCAGGGCCGAGGCAGACGCCCAGGCCATGCGTGCGCGCATCTTGTTGCTGGGCGAACAGGCGCAAGTGCAGCCGGCACAAATCAATGGCACCACCCTGTACCGCGTTCGGGTCGGCCCTTACAAAGGCATCGACGACATGAACCGATCGCGCGTTACGTTGTCCAACGCCAAAATCGACACCACTGTGGTCAAGCCCTAAACCCGCCACCACTTGGCCTTTATTTACTTTTGAACAGGACTACTCATGGCATTGAACACCTTTGTTTCCCGTCTGCTTTCTGCCGCCGCACTAGGCCTGGCAGCGTTGCTGCCCCTTTCGGCAAGCGCACAAGGCGCCTTCACCAAAGTCACGCCCGAACAACCGTCCGACACGCCCGGCAAAGTCGAAGTGCTCGAATTCTTTTCCTATGCCTGCCCACATTGCGCCACCATGGAGCCCATGGTCGAGAAATGGGAAAAGACATTGCCCGAGAACGTCGTCCTGCGCCGCGTACCCGTTGCGTTCAATGCCGGGATGGTCGACCTGCAACGCCTGTACTACGTGCTTGAAAGCCTTGACCGTCTTGACCTTCATCCCAAAGTTTTCAAGGCACTGCACACCGAACGCAAGCGTATTTATGACAGCGGGGCCATTGCGCAGTGGCTGTCCACCCAGGGTATTGAGCCCAAGCAATACGAAGAAGCCGCTCGCTCGTTTGGCGTAACCTCCAAGGTCGCACGCGCTAAAGAGCTTGAAAAAGCCTACGATATCCAGGGCACACCCACCCTAGGCGTTGGCGGCAAATACACCACTTCGCCTAGCATGACTGGCAGCTACGAAGGCACTATCACCCAGGCCCAGAAGCTTCTGGACGAAGTGCTGCAGGCAAAATAAGCAGTATTGGCGGGGCTGCATGGGCGTGCACCCCGCAAATAAAAAGGGCGCCGGTCGGCGCCCTTTTTTTCATGCCATAAACAATTCGACACGAGCAACAGCGCCGCCCCAGATTAAAAGTCACTTCCCGGCAACGGCCAACGCCTGCTGAATGTCTGCAATTAAATCGGCAGGATCTTCCAGCCCAATATGCAGACGCACAATGGCGTTCTCTGATTTCGACCAATAGCTGTGTACGGCAATAGCGCCAGGCTCGACCAACTGCACCAGGCTTTCGTAGCCACCCCACGAAAACCCAATACCAAACAAGGTCAGGGCGTTAACAAACGTTTCGGCCTGGGTGGGCGTCAGCTTAAGCTCGACCGCCATCATGCCGTTTGAGCCATGGCAATCGCGCTGCCATAGCGCATGGCCTGGGTCGCCCGGCCAGGCGGGGTGGAAAATATTGACGACGTCATCGCGGCCGGCCAAATATTGGCACACCTGCAGCGCATTTTGCGCATGCTGACGCAAGCGGATGGGCAGGGTGCGCACCCCTCGCAAGGCCAGCCAGGCATCGTCAGCGCTGATCGAATACCCCATGGCATAGTGCGTCTGGTTCAGCCGCGCAATAACGTCGGCGTCGTTGGCCGCCACCGCCCCCAACATCAGATCAGAATGACCCCCAATGTACTTGGTGCCCGCCATGACGGACACATGGGCGCCCAGCTCCAGCGGACGATACAGGTAGCCCGACCCCCAGGTGTTGTCAGTCACCAGCAGCAAATCATGCTGCTGCGCAAACTTGGCCAGCGCCGGAATATCGAGCATCTCGAACAGCAGCGAACCGGGCGACTCGACATACAGCACACGGGTTTCCGGACGCAGTAATGGCTCGAGGTCAGCGACCGTAGCGCGGCTGTAGGTTACATCGATATTCATGCGCTTCAGGACGGTTTTATCCAGATAACGCATAGGCCCATACACACTGTCGGACACCAGCATATGATCGCCGGCCCCCAGCAGCGCCATGACCGACAATGTCATGGCCGACAAGCCCGACGGCGCCAGAAAGCAACGCTCGGCGCTTTCAAGCGCACACACCACAGACTCGAGGGCTTCGTGGGTTTGCATGCCAATGCGGCCATATGTCACGCCACGGTCGCCAGCCAGTTGGGTAGCACGGGCTTTAGCCAGGGCATCAAGGCTTTCAAAGCGTACCGTGCTGGTACGCACAGAAGGCAGGGCTACCGGCGCAGCGCCCGTTGCCGGATCGAAAGGCGCCATGCCCGTGTGCATTAATAGGGTATCGAGATGATGGTTTTTTGAAGCGCTCATGAGTATGTAGAACGGTCGCTGGCGCCCGGCAAACAAACGATTGCGCAAACAACCGTCGGCAGAACGACATTGGCGACTCAGAAATGATTTAACATCGGCCGGTTCAATACTACCTCACCCCGACCCGGATCGCCTTATGCTGACCTTCGATCTTGCTCTGTCTTTTTTCGGCATCGCCGTACTGCTGGCGCTGAGCCCGGGGCCCGATAACCTGTTCGTGCTTATGCAATCGGCGTTGTGGGGGCGCACGTCGGGCATGATGGTGGTGCTGGGCCTGTGCACTGGCCTGGTCGGTCATACGCTGGCCGTCGCGGTCGGCCTGGCGGCCGTATTTGCCGCCTCTGAAGCTGCATTCACCGCATTAAAACTGGCTGGCGCCGCCTACCTGCTGTATTTGGCCTGGGGGGCCTGGCGTGCCCCCGTCAGCACCCGCGCCGATGCCCGTCCGCCGCAACTATCGTACGGTGCCTTGTACCGGCGGGGCATTTTCATGAATCTGACCAACCCGAAAGTGTCCTTGTTCTTTTTGGCCTTCTTGCCGCAATTTACGTCGCCGGCACGCGGTTCGGTGGCGTTGCAAACGGTTAGCTTGGGGGCCTTGTTCATGTTGGCCGCATTTGTGGTGTTTGCCTGCATTGCGCTGTTTTCCGGCTGGTTCAGCCAGCATTTGCAAAAATCGGCCACCACGCAACGGCTGATCAACCGGGGCTCGGCCCTGGTGTTTGTCGGCCTGGCCATCAGGCTGCTGATGGCAGGGCGGCAATAAGCACCCGGGCAACGCCCCTAGGCGCGCCAAAACGCGCAGCAGCGGCGCAGTACCTGCTGCGCCAGCTTGCATGCAGCATGCATCACGCGTGACTGAACCTGTAAACGCCGTCTTCAAAGACCCGTTTCAACTTGCCTTCAAACCACAACGCATGCAGGTGCGCCAGCGCCTCGCCAATGGCAAACGACAACTGGTGCGGGTCGAGCTCTCGTTTGAACATCATGGGAACGATTTCGCCGGCCGTGGTAGGGCGGGCACAGGCTGCATACACTTCTTCGAGCCGATCGGCGTGGTGGGCGCATTGCTGGGCGATACGCTCGTGCAGGCCCACAAACGGGCGACCATGCGAAGGCAAGACCAGCGTGTCGTGGGGTAATTCGTCGTAATCGCGCAGCGACTTCAAATACAAGGGCAGGGGGTTGGACTCGGGCTCGAAGTCGAACACACTGACGTTGGTTGAAATACGCGGTAATACCATGTCGCCCGAAATAAGGACCTTCAAGGTGTCGCAATACAGCGAAACATGCTCGGGCGCATGACCATAACCCATAATGACGCGCCACTCCCGCCCCCCGATTTGCAGACGGTCATCGTTCATGATGCGAATAAACGAGGCGGGCATATCGGGTACATGACTGGGGTAATACTTGCCGCGCTCGCGGATTTTTTCCTGGGCTTGCGGGTCTTGCAAGCCATGACGCAAGAAGTGCTGCAGCGCAATGTGACCGCCTGTTCCGCCACCCGCACCAGCATCACCCGGCGCCGCCGGGCGTGACCACAACCGGGCAATCGCAAAATCAGTCATCGACATCCATAATTGCACGCCCCACCGTTCGCACAACCAATGCGCCAGGCCCACGTGGTCGGGGTGCATGTGCGTCACAATCACGCGCAGCACCGGCAGACCTTCAAGCTGGGTATTGAAAATGTCTTCCCACAGTGCCTTTACCGGTTCGCGAGACACCCCGGTATCGACTATGGTCCAACCCTCACGTCCGTCGATCTGGTCGCGCATCAGCCATAAATTGATATGGTCGAGCGCAAAAGGCAAAGGCATGCGAACCCAGCGCACCCCATCGGCCACGGCCAGCGCGTGACCAGGATCGGGCATCGTGTTGCCCATGGGATAGCTGAGTTTTTGTTCGTTTGGGTTCATACTGGGTGTCTCCGGTACAACGTAAAAAATTTCACTTTGATCTGATGTTTGGATTTATCTTAACTCAGTGTTAACACTAAAATTTTCAGGTTTCGCTAGAATAAACACTTAAATAAACATTTAAAACCTAAAGTATTCTGTCCATACCTCTTACCTTATTACCAAGGAGCACAACCATGTCTGACCCCATCGTCCTCGTCTCGGTAGCCCGTACGCCCATGGGCGGCATGATGGGCAGCCTGTCCGGGTTGGCTGCTCACGAACTGGGCGCCATTGCCATTAAAGCCGCCCTCGAGCGTGCGGGCGTTTCCGGCGACGCCGTCAACGAAGTCATCATGGGTAACGTACTGCAAGCCGGCCAGGGCCAGGCGCCTGCTCGCCAAGCCGCGCTGGGCGCCGGTTTGCCCCAGGGCGTTGGCTGCACGACCATCCACAAAGTCTGCGGTTCGGGGCTTAAAGCTGCCATGTTCGGGCACGACCTGCTGGTCGCCGGCAGCGCCGACGTCGTCGTTGCGGGCGGCCAAGAAAGCATGAGCAACGCCCCCTACCTGCTGCTGCGCGGTCGCCAAGGCTACCGTTACGGCCACTCTACCGTGTACGACCACATGGCCCTTGACGGCCTCGAAGACGCCTACCAGCGGGGTACTGCCATGGGCGTATTTGCCGAAGCCTGCGCCGACAAATACAGCTTCACACGCGAAGAACAAGACGCGTATGCGCTCGAATCGCTGCGCCGTGCCCGCGCTGCCACCGAAGACGGCAGCTTCAAATGGGAAATCGCACCAGTGACCGTCGCCGGCCGCAAAGGCGACACTGTCATCGATGCTGACGAAGGCCCCGCCAAAGCCATGCCCGAAAAAATTCCCGCGCTTAAACCAGCCTTCAAAAAAGACGGCACAGTCACAGCTGCGAACGCGTCATCCATTTCCGACGGCGCCGCCGCCATGGTAATGATGCGCGAATCGACGGCTAAAAAACTGGGCGCTACACCCCTGGCCCGCGTGGTTGCGCATGCCCAGCACTCGCAAGCTCCCGAGTGGTTCACCACAGCACCTGTCGGCGCACTGAAAAACCTCTTGGCCAAAACCGGCTGGAGCGCGAACGACGTTGATCTCTACGAAATCAACGAAGCCTTCGCCGTCGTCACCATGGCCGCCATGCGCGAACTGAATCTGGATCACGCCAAGGTCAATGTTCATGGCGGCGCCACCGCTCTGGGCCACCCCATTGGGGCATCGGGCGCACGCCTGGTCACCACGCTGGTCGGCGCGCTGCGCAAAACCGGCGGCAAGCGCGGTATTGCTACGCTATGTATCGGCGGCGGCGAAGCCGTCGCCATGGCTATCGAAATGGTCTGATCGCCTAGCCACATCCACGCTGCGGGTGCCGCCTCTAACGCGCCCGCAGCGTATTGCCTACAGTCTTTTTCCCGGCTTGCAGCGGTCGTAAAAACCGCGTACAGTGAATTCCGGTATTACCGATTTTTCCTCTAAGCCGCACCTTATGTACGATATCCTCGTCTACCTTTTCGAAAACTACTACACCCCACAAGCCTGCCCCGATGCCGACGTTCTGGCGCACAAGCTGGCTGCCGCCGGGTTCGAGCACGAAGACATCGACGAAGCCCTGGGGTGGCTCTACGGGTTGGCACAAACAACCGAGCACTGCGTTCAGTTATCACAGGTGCCTCAAAGCAACAGCACCCGCGTCTACACCGACCACGAATACCAAAGTCTGGGCACCGAAGCCATCGGCTTTATCAGCTTCCTCGAAGGCTCGGGGGTTTTGCCGGCCGCGCTGCGCGAAATCCTCATCGAGCGCGCCGAAGCTGCGGCCGAATCGCCCATTCCCCTCGAAAAGCTCAAGATCCTCACCCTCATGGTGCTCTGGAGCCAGGAAGCCGAGGTCGATCACCTGGTGCTCGAAGAACTGCTCACCGACGAGCACACCCGGCTGTCGCACTAAGCGGCGCTACCTGCATGGCGGCAGTACCTTCCGTGCCAACCGGCTACATCGGCCGGTTTGCGCCTAGCCCCAGCGGCCCGCTGCACGACGGCTCCCTGGTAGCGGCCATGGCCAGCTACCTCGATGCCCAAGCGCATAACGGGCAATGGCTCTTACGCATCGAAGACATCGATACGCCGCGCGTTGTACCCGGTGCCGACCAGGTCATCATGGGCCAGTTGCAGGCCCTGGGCATGCACTGGGATGGCGAACCCGTATGGCAATCACAGCGGTTGCCTGCCTATCAAGCGGCTTTCGAAACCCTCAAGGCCCAAGGCCGGGTATTTGGCTGCGGCTGCACCCGTCAGCAAGTAGGTAAAGGCCCTTACCCGGGCACGTGCCGAAACGGCATTCCTTTTGGCGGCCAGGTTCGGGCATGGCGCTTTCGGGTCGAGCCGGGCGTGGTGCCCTTCAACGACCGCTGGCTGGGGCCGCAACAGCAAAATGTGGCCCACGACGTTGGGGACGTGATTATCCGGCGCGCCGACGGCTTGTGGGCTTACCAGTTTGTCGTCGTGGTCGACGACGCCTTCCAAGGCGTGACCGACATTGTGCGCGGGGCAGACCTGCTTGACTCTACCGCTCGCCAAATACTGCTGGCCCGTGCACTGGGGGTCACCCCCCCTCGCGTCATGCATGTCCCACTGGTGCTCGACGCTCACGGCTTAAAGCTATCGAAGCAAAACCATGCCGAGCCTTTCGATTGCGACAACCCGTTGCGCACACTGAACCGGGCTTGGGTCCGGCTGGGCTTTGACAGCCTGAATGACGCCACCAGCACGGCCGATTTCTGGGCCAAAGCCACCCAACACTGGCGAGCCAGATTTCAACATTTGATATATTGAGCCCATTCGCGGCCTGCCACGGCGTGGCAAAATTGGCCCATTCGCGGCATCTTCACTTGCACGGGGCCCGCCACCCCTCGTATGATCCGCGCTATTGCTGCCAACCCGCAGTTACTGGAACACAATGACTAAAACGCTGATTATTGCCGAGAAGCCCTCGGTAGCCCTTGATATTTCGCGCGCCCTTGGCGGGTTTACGCGCGAGGGGGATTACTTCGAAAATGATCAATATGTGCTGGCGTCCAGCATCGGCCACCTGCTGAGCCTGGTCGCGCCCAACGATCCGGTGCGCGGCAAATGGAGCTTTGCCCATTTACCGGTCATCCCGTCGCAATTCGAACTGGGCCCGGCCGACAAGCGCTCCAGCGAGCGCCTGAAACTGCTGGTCAAGCTGCTCAAGCGCAAAGATGTCGGGGCCATCATTAATGCCTGCGACGCGGGGCGCGAAGGCGAACTGATTTTCCGTTATATCGTGCAATACGCGGGCGTCAACAAGCCCATCAAGCGGCTTTGGCTGCAATCCATGACGCAATCGGCCATTCGAGAGGCCTTCGAAAAGCTGCGCGACGACGACGATCTCAAGCCCCTCGAGGCTGCTGCACGCTCGCGCGCCGAAGCCGACTGGCTGGTGGGCATCAATGGCACACGGGCCATGACCGCCTTCAACAGTAAAGACGGCGGCTTCTTTAAAACACCGGTGGGGCGGGTGCAAACGCCCACCCTGGCCATCGTCATGGAGCGCGAAGAACGTATTCGCAAGTTTCAGTCGCGCGATTACTGGGAAGTGCACGCCACATTTGTGGCCGCTGCAGGGTTTTACCCCGGCCGCTGGTTCGACCCTAAATTCGTCAAAAACGAACAAGACCCCGAACAGCGCGACTCGCGCCTGTGGTCTAAAACTGCCGCACAAACCATTGTGGCGGCCTGCCGCAACCAACCGGGCAAAGTCACCGAAGAGTCCAAGCCCACCACGCAGATGTCGCCGGCACTGTTCGACCTGACGTCGCTGCAACGCGAGGCTAACTCGCGCTTCGGGTTTTCGGCCAAGGCCACGCTGGCTCTGGCACAAACCTTGTACGAACGTCATAAAGCGCTTACCTATCCTCGTACCGATTCGCGTTATCTGCCCGAAGACTACCTGCCCACGGTCAAAGACACCGTAGCAGCGCTGGCTGAAGCCCAGTCCAATGTAGCGGCCGGCATGCAGCCGTTTGCCAAGCAGTTGCACAAGTCGGGCTGGATCAAACCCAACAAACGCATCTTCGATAACAAGAAGGTGTCAGACCACTTTGCCATCATTCCAACGCTGCAGGTTCCCAAAGACCTCAGCGAGGCCGAAAGCAAAATTTACGAAATGGTCACGCGCCGTTTCATGGCGGTGTTTTTCCCGGCGGCCGAGTTCCGCGTCACCACGCGCATTACCGAGGTATCGGGACACCACTTCAAAACCGAGGGTAAGGTGCTGGTGTCGCCTGGCTGGCTGGCCATTTATGGCCGCGACGCCCAAGGTGACGACACCAACCTGGTGGCCGTTGCCCAAAACGAAACAGTCAAAACCGACGAGATCGAAGCCCGCGACCTGGTCACCAAGCCACCCGCCCGCTTTACCGAGGCCACGCTGCTGTCGGCTATGGAAGGGGCCGGTAAGCTGATCGATGACGAGGCGCTGCGCGAGGCCATGTCCGAGCGCGGACTGGGCACGCCAGCCACCCGCGCAGCCATTATCGAAGGTTTATTGAACGAAGGCTATTTGCGCCGCGAAGGGCGCGAAATGGTGCCCAGCGCCAAAGCACGCCAGCTCATGACGCTGTTGTCGGGCCTTGGCGTTAGCGAACTGACATCGCCCGAACTGACCGGCGAATGGGAACAACGCCTGAAACAAATCGAGCAACGCCAGCTCGACCGCGATGAATTCATGCGCGAAATTGCGCAAATCACGCAAATCATCGTCAAGCGCGCCAAAGAGTACGAACGCGATACCGTGCCCGGCGACTACGCTACGCTAAGCACACCGTGCCCGAAATGCGGTGGGGTAGTTAAAGAAAACTATCGTCGGTACGCCTGCACCGCCTGCGACTTTTCTATCGGCAAGCATCCGGGTGGCCGCACCTTCGAGGTGCCTGAAGTCGAAGCACTGCTTAAAGAGCGCACACTGGGCCCGCTGTCTGGCTTCATCAGCAAAATGGGGCGGCCTTTTGCCGCGCTTTTGCGCATTACCGACGACTACAAGCTTGAGTTCGATTTCGGCCAGAACGATGCCGAGAACGAAGAAGCGGTGGACTTTTCCGGCCACACCCCGCTGGGGGCTTGCCCCAAATGCGGTAGCCAAGTGTTCGAACATGGCATGAACTACGTGTGCGAAAAATCCATCGGCCCCGAAAAGTCGTGCGATTTCCGATCGGGCAAAGTCATTTTGCAGCAAGAAATTGCCGCTGCTCAAATGCAAAAGCTGCTGGCTGATGGCAAAACCGACTTGCTGGACGGCTTTGTCTCCAGCCGCACCAACCGCAAGTTCAAGGCGTTTTTAGTTAAACAGGCTAACGGCAAAATCGGCTTCGAATTTGAAGCTCGGCCCGAAAAAGCCGGTGCCAAAAAGACCGCCGCGAAGAAAACAGCAAGCAAAACCGCTGCTGCGACTGCGGCCGAAGATGCCAGCACGACAACGTCTGCCGTAAAGAAAGCCGCGGCCAAAAAGACAGCAGCCAAGAAGGCCGCTACCAAAGCAAGCAAAACGGCAGCCAAAAAAACTGCCGTCAAAAAAGCGACAAAGGCGGTAGCCGCAACGGCCGATGACGACGACCCACCGTTTTAATTAAGAGGCACCGCCGCTCCGGCGGCGCCCCTTATTGCTGCTCACGCAGCAAGCGTGCGGCATCCAGTGCAAAGTACGTCAGAATGCCGTCACCACCGGCGCGCTTGAAGGCCAATAGCGACTCCATCATGACCTTGTCATGATCGAGCCAGCCATTGGCCGCTGCCGCCTTGATCATGGCGTATTCGCCGCTGACCTGGTAGGCGTAGGTGGGCATGCCAAATGCCTGCTTAACATCGCGCAGCACATCTAAATACGGCATGCCGGGCTTGACCATGACCATATCGGCGCCTTCGCGGATATCGGCGGCAACTTCGCGCAAGGCCTCATCGCGATTGGCCGGGTCCATTTGATACGTGGCTTTGTTCGATTTACCCAGATTAGCCGCCGAGCCGACTGCGTCGCGGAAGGGGCCATAAAATGCACTGGCGTACTTGGCCGAATAGGCCATGATGCGGGTGTAAATCAACTGATGCGACTCGAGTGCGCGGCGGATTGCGCCAATGCGGCCATCCATCATGTCGCTAGGCGCCACGATATCGACACCAGCCTGAGCCTGTACCAGGGCCTGCCGTGTCAAGATCTCAACTGTCGGCTCGTTCAGCACGTAACCGGCATCATCAATCACGCCGTCTTGCCCGTGGCTGGTGTAAGGGTCGAGCGCGACGTCGGTCAACACACCCAATTCCGGAAACCGTTTTTTAAGCTCGGCCACTACGCGCGGCACCAGTCCGTCAGGGTTGGTCGCCTCGATACCGTCGGGGGTCTTCAGGGCGCTGTCGATGACGGGAAAAATAGCCAGCACGGGTACGCCCAGGTCAACACAAGCCTGTGCAGCCTCGAGCAGCGTGTCGGGTGAGTAGCGCACCACACCGGGCATGGACGGCACGGGCTGGCGCACGCCCTGGCCCTCCATAACAAAAACCGGGTAAATAAGGTCGTTGGTTGTCAGGACATTTTCGCGTACCAGACGGCGCGAAAAATCGTCGCGGCGATTGCGGCGCGGACGATGTGCGGGGAAATCGGCATTAACAAGAAATGAGGTCATGGCACCACCTGCGGAGAAATCCAGTTTTCGATATGGGCGGCCGCCTCTTCGAGCCCGATGCGGTGGGTGGAAGAGAACGGAATCGCCTTGAGTGTACCGATATCGGCCAACTCTTTTTTAATGGCATGTACAGCCTTGATACGCTGCCCGTACGGGAATTTATCGGCCTTGGTCAGCAAGACCAGTACCGGACGCCCCGTAGGGGCGATCCAGCGCGCCAGCCGTCGGTCGAGTTCGGTCAGGCCGCGACGGATGTCGAGCAACAACACAACGCCGGCCAGCGACTGGCGCTCGTGCAGGTAACCGCCTAGTACGTCGGCCCACTCTTCGCGCGCCTCGCGGCCAATGGCGGCATAACCGTAGCCCGGCAAGTCGACCAAGTATCCCAGGGCTTCGCCCTGCGTGATGGGGTCGGGGATGCCGAACATATTGATAAGGCGCGTGCGCCCCGGTGTTTTGCTGGAAAAGGCCAGTCGACGCTGGTTGGTGAGCACATTAATGGCCGACGACTTGCCGCAATTTGAGCGCCCGACGAAACAAACTTCGGGGGCGCCCGGCTCGGGGAGTTGGTCGAGGCGTGCAGCCGACGTGGTGAACGCGGCACGATGGAGAATAGACAATGGCGGTACCTGATCAGGTTTAATTTAAACGCTATTGTATAATTGCAGGTTTGAAACTGTTGCGGCTATTTTTAAATCGCGATCCATCGAGGTCTTCATGAAGCGTACGCTTTCCAAAATGCTTGTGGCCAGTGGTTTATTGCTGGGCTCTTCCCTTCTTGGCGTCAGCCACGCGGCTGACGTTATCGTCTCAAAACCCGACGCCGCCAAGGGCGAACAGCTTTACGCCAACGGCGACGCTTCGCGCGGCATTCTTGCCTGTGCTTCGTGCCACGGTGCAGCCGGCAACAGCACATTGCCCGTCAACCCCAACCTGGCTGGCCAGGCCCACGAATACATCGCCAAGCAACTGCGCGACTTCCAAGGCATAGATGGCGCCCAACCCACACGTCGCGCCGCTGGCGGTGCCAATTCGGTCATGACAGCCATCGCCACACCGCTGTCCGAAGACGACATCAAAAACGTTGCCTACTACCTGTCGCTGCAAAAACTCGACTTCGAAAAAGCGGCCACAGCCACTAAAGAAGGCTCGATGGAGCGCGGTCAGCACATCTGGCGCGGCGGCTTGATGGAGCGTGGCGTACCCGCCTGTGCGGCATGTCACTCGCCTAACGGCATGGGCATTCCCAGCCAGTTCCCCCGTCTGGCAGGTCAATACCCCACCTACCTCGAAGACCAGCTCAAACTCTTCCGTAGCAACGACCGCGCTAACAGCCCCATGATGCACGACATCGCCGACCGCATGTCCGACTCCGACATTTCGGCCGTTGCCGACTACGCGGCTGGTCTGCGCTAACTGAACCGCTTTATGCAGAACTAATTCTGCATTAAACGGTCACATAGGGGGGGCTCTTACCGGCGCCCCCTTTTTTTATGAATTGCATCCCGTGAATCAAGCTTCCTCCTTGCGCCAGTGGGGCACCGACCTCTTCGAACTCCTGGGCTCGATGCGCTTTGCCGTCAGCCTGCTCATGTTCATTTGCGTGGCCAGCATTATCGGCACGGTGTTGCCGCAAAACCAGGTCTCGGCAACCTACATCGATCAGTTCGGGCCATTCTGGTACTCGCTCTTCGACGTCTTTGCCATCTGGCACGTGTACAACAGCTGGTGGTTTTTGCTGATCATGGCCTTTCTGGTCGTGTCGACATCACTTTGCCTGCTGCGTAATGCGCCAAAAATGGTCAAAGACATGCGCTCGTTTCGCGAGCATGTCCGTGGCAGCAGCCTGCGCGCCTTTCATCACAAGATCGAGACCGACAGTCAGCAAGCGGTCGAAGCAAGCACGGGTCGCGTGCGGCAACTGCTCGAAAAACAAGGCTACAAGGTCAAAGTACGCACCGACGGCGACAGCCGCCTGATCGCCGCCAAAAAAGGCAGCTCCAATAAACTGGGCTACATTTTTGCCCATGCCTCCATCGTCGTCATTTGTGTCGGCGGTATTCTCGACAGCGAGCTTCCGGTCCGCCTGCAAGTCTGGCTCGGCGGCAAGGCCCCCATCACCGAAAACATGCTCATTGCCGATGTCCCCGAGTCAGGGCGCCTATCGGCAGCCAACCCCAGCTATCGGGCCAACATGTTGGTCCCCGAAGGCGGCCAAAGCAGTCACGGCATCGTGTCAACAGGCGAGGGCGTTCTTGTTCAGCCGCTGCCGTTCTCCATCAAACTGGCCAAGTTCGATGTCGAGTACTACTCCACGGGCATGCCCAGCAGCTTCAAAAGCTACGTCGAAGTCCACGACCCCGAGACCGACGAGCGTTTCGAACGTGTAATCGAAGTCAATGAACCGTTGCGTTACAAGGGCGTCACGGTGTATCAGTCCAGCTTCGACGACGGCGGCAGTTCCGTCGACTTCAAAGCTTTCCCGCTTACCGGCACGGCACGCGACACCTTCGACGTATCGTCAACCGTTGGCGAGCGCGCCGACATCACCCTTAATGCCAGCACCCAGCCCACGCCATTGCGCCTCGAAGTCTCCGGCTTGCGCGTCATCAACGTCGAAAACCTGCAGGTCAATGCCGACCCGCAACCCCGCGCCGTGCTCGAGCACGTAGCTTCGGTCACGGGCAGCGCCACCAGCACCCGACAAGAAAACCTGCGCAACGTCGGGCCCAGCGTCCAGTACCGTCTTATTGGTGCCGATGGCCAGTCATACGAATACAACAATTACATGATGCCCATGGTGCTCGATGGCGGGCCGGTATTTCTGGCAGGAGTGCGTCGCAACGCGTCCGACAACTACCAGTACATCCGCATTCCGGCCGACACCAACAGTTCGCTCAATGCCTTTATGGACTTGCGCGCTGCCCTGAACGATCCGGCGCTTCGCAACGAAGCTGCGGTGGCATTTGCCGCCGAAAATTCCAGCAACCCCGAGCAACGCGCGCTGCTGGAAAGCGCAGCGGCCGGCGCCCTCGAAGCCTTTGCTGCCGGCGGCTTCAACGCCATTCTGGCGCGTGTACCCGACGCCGAACGCGAACGCTTCCTGAGCTTTGCCGTCCCCATGATTCAGCTGTCGCTCACGCGACTGCGCGATATCGACCGCGCGGCACGGGGGCTTGCGCCCATCGACTACGAAGGCACCGACGGCCCGCGCGAAACCCAATGGCTGCAACAAGCCTTGCTGGCCCTGGCTAACCTGACCGACTACCCCGCACCCGTACTGCTTACCCCCACCAACTTCAACCACATCGAAGCCAGTGTGTTTCAGGTGGCACGCAGCCCGGGCAAAAACACCGTATATTTAGGGTGTTTGTTCCTGGTTATTGGCGTGTTTTCAATGTTCTACGTGCGCGACCGCCGGATCTGGGTCTGGGTACAACCCCAGGGTACGGGCAGCCACTGGTTGGCCGCCATGACATCCCAGCGCCGTAACCTCGATTTCAACCACGAATTCGACCGATTCCAGGCAGCCATCAAAAAGCTGTCTACGTAAGAGGCTCACCATGTCCGATACTTCTGTTTCTTCTCCTGCATGGGATGACGCCATGAGTGCCAGCGGCGACGGCCGCGGGCTGCGCGGCAAACCCGACTGGTCTGATATCGCGTTTTTCCTGGTGCTAGCCGCAGGCGCGGCCTGGGCGCTGGTTCGCTTCCCCGACAACATGGACATCTACGAGAAGTTCATTCTGGTCGGCGCGGTGCCCGGCGTCGCCTGGATGGCGTGGCTGTGGCGTCCGTTGCGCACCTTGTTTATTGCTGCCGGGGTCAGCGCACTGTTCGCCATCTGGCTTTATGCGGCCGGCGGGCCCATCGACCAGGGCGACATCACGCGGGCCGAATCCGTATTCTTCCTGAAGTATCTGTTTTCGTCGCAGTCCGCCATTCTCTGGATGTGTGCGCTGTTCGTGCTGGCCACAGTCTGCTACTGGGCAGGGTTCTTCAGTAAAACCGCAGCATGGCTGGGCACGGCCTTAACGTGGGGCGCTGTCTATGCGGGCACTACCGGCATGCTGGTGCGTTGGCGCGAAGGCCATTTGCTGGGTCCCGATATCGGCCATATCCCGGTCAGCAATCTCTACGAAGTCTTTGTTCTGTTCGCCCTTATCACGGCACTGTTCTATCTCTACTACGAGCGTCGCTACGCCACCCGCGCGTTGGGGGGCTTCGTGCTGCTGGTGGTCACGTCGTCGGTTATTTTCCTGCTGTGGTACACCTTCACGCGCGACGCCTTCGAAATACAACCGTTGGTACCCGCACTTAAAAGCTGGTGGATGAAAATCCACGTACCGGCTAACTTCATCGGATACGGCACTTTCTCGCTGGCCGCCATGGTGGGCTTTGCCTACCTGGTTAAAGAACACGGCGAAACCAAGTCGCGTAAAAAGCTCATCCCACTGTTTTTGCTGGGCGCCATCCTGTGCGCTGAGCCGCTCATGTTCGGTTCGCGCGAACTTTCGGCCACCTGGATGCTTTACTTCGGTTTGGGTGCTGTCATCGTCGGCATTATTCTGGCGTTTCGCGGCCCCATCGCCAAAAGCTTGCCCTCGCTCGAAATTCTCGACGACATCATGTATCGGGCCATTGCGATTGGCTTTGCGTTCTTTACCGTAGCCACCATTTTGGGGGCACTGTGGGCTGCCGACGCCTGGGGCACTTACTGGCAATGGGATCCTAAAGAAACCTGGGCGCTTATTGTGTGGCTTAATTATGCGGCCTGGCTGCATATGCGGCTCATGAAAGGCCTGCGCGGCGCCATGGCTGCCTATTGGGCGCTGGTGGGCCTGGTCATTACCAGCTTCGCCTTCCTGGGCGTCAACATGTTCCTGTCCGGGCTGCACTCGTACGGCGAACTGTAAGCACGCCATCAAGCGCCTGCTCCATCAGGCGCAGGCGCGCCACTTGCATGAACAAAAAGGCCGGGTATCCCCGGCTTTTTTATGGCTTAGCGTTGCTATTTCTCTTTATATCGTACCGGAGTAGTGGCACTGCTACCGCGTGTGTTTCACGGCCTTTATAGAACGTAGCTTTATCGCTCAGGTCGTGTCACCCAGCGCTACAACGTTCGGCTGAAATCGTCAGTGTTGGGCTGTACGTAGTAGCCCACAAACTGGCGCGTTTTATGATCGTCGATAAAGCCGGCGCTGCTGGACGCATGAGGAATCAGGTCGGGCGACTGAGGCCGCGAAATGACATAACCCTGCACGTAGTCGACACCCAAGTCTTTCAGGGTACGCAAGGTAGGGATATCTTCTGCCCATTCGGCAATGGTGAACATGTTCAGGCTTTGCGCCAGGGTCACAATGGCGCGCACGATGGCTACATCGGTAGGGTGGTCATTCATGCTGCGAATAAACGCACCATCGATCTTCAAGGCATTGGCCGGCAATTGCTTAAGGTATGCAAACGACGTGTAACCGGCGCCAAAGTCGTCTAGTGCCACACGCGCCCCCAGGCTTTGCAAGCGCGTAATAAAACTGCGCGTACTGGCCAAATCGTGCAACGCTACGGTTTCTGTAATTTCTACCAGCAACTTACGGGCCACATGGGCGTAACGCTCGAATGTGGCAAAAAACTCTTCAACAAAGGGCTCGTCGTTAAGAGACATGCCGCTTAAATTAACGCAAACAAAGGCAGTGTTGTCGAGTTTTCCTGAGTTTTCGTCAAGCCAGCTTAATGTTGTGTTGACCACCCAGCGGTCGATCTGACTCATGACGCCGCTTTCTTCGGCTGCCGCGATAATTTTTCCGGTAGGTACCAGCTTGCCATTGCGGTCGTGCTTGCGCAGCAAGACTTCAAAATTCAGCGAACCAAAGGGGTCGCTTAGCGACATAATGGGCTGCATCACCAGCGACAGGCCATCGGACGAAAACCCACTGTTGAATTCGCGCAGTAGCCGCAGCTCCTGGCCTTGCTCGGCCAATTGACGGGCATCGTGGCGCTGCACCAGCACCTGCCCGGTTTGCGACTTGCGCGCCATTCGGGCAGCACGCTTGGCGACCACAATGGCATCTTCGGGTTCGAGCTGAGTATGCTCAAGCTCGACCAAGCCCATAGAACATTTGAACTTGAAGGGCGCGCCGCCAATCATCAACGGACGAACCAGAAGGTCGTCGATGATCTTCTGCGCCAGTTCGCGGGCCCTCTCAAGGGTAACGTTAGTAAAAAACAGCAAAAACTCGGAGCCCGTCAGCCGGCCCATTTGACCGTTCAGGCCTAATATTGCTTTAACGCGATCGCAGATTTGCCTCAGCACATCATCGCCCACCGCTTTGCCGTACAGGTTGTTGACGGTTTTCAATGAGTTCAGCTCAAGGTAGCCCAACTTGTACGTCTCGCACTCGGCCATGCGCTCAAGGCTGACCCGCAGCTCGGCGTCTACGCCATGGTGATTCAAGGTGTCGGTAAGCGGGTCGCGGTTGGCCTGCAAACGCAATTGCGAAATAGCATCGGTATGGCCGGTGATATCTTGCAGTGAGCCTTCGATCTGGTCATTTTCCAGAACCGCTTTAACCCGGTACGAGCTGCGCTTCTGGTCGGGCGACTGACGCAGGTTCTGCATTTCAAGTTCAACCTCGCCATCTCGCTCGAGATGATCAACCAGCTTGATCCAGGCTTGGCGGCCGAAATGATTTTCCCATAAGGCCTTTTCGCCCTCGAGGTTGGCTACTCCCAGCATGGCCAACAGCGCGGGATTCGCCCGGGTCAGGGCACCGCTCATGGAAAGGGTAAACAAACCCACCGGGGCGACGTTATACACCCGGCTCAGTTCGGCTTGCGCCTTAATGCGATGATGACGCTCTTTACGTTCGCTATTGGCAATAACCAACGCAATCAGCAGACTGGACACAAACGCGGCCGCAATATGCATGATGGTGTCGTCAAACAGATCGACATGCAGCGCCGACGCAAACAGGCCCATGGCACCCGAACCAATGCCGATAACAACAGCAAGGGTTACGCTATACCAAACGGCCTCGACAGAGCGGGTTAAACGAATGGCGCGTACCAGCAAAAACGCAACCAGGGCGATAGCAACGCCCACAACGCCCCACATGACGGGCAGAAACTGGTCGTAAGGCAACGCCAATGCGGCCACCAGCAACAATACGCCCGAGAAACGGCCCAGCGCCTGCAACCGCGCATGGCCAATTTGGGCTAGCTCGCTACGGAACAGTTGTGTGAACAGGGCGTAAGTCAGGATGTAATACAGCGCGATGGTGACCGCACGCATTAGCGGCACCAGGGTGAGAGGTACAGCCTGACCTAGCCAGAGCGTATCCCAGCCCATGGACAAGGCTGTCAGCCGCAAATTACCAACAAGCCAACCCGCGAACAGCACATACAGCCATTTACGACTGGCGGCAGCGACGAGCAACAAGGCCAAAGACAGCGCCAGCACCACGCCTTCGAGCATGGGAATGGCCTGAAAAGCACCCGAGGCGAAATAACTGACTCGCCCCCAATAGATGAGCGTACCCAGCGCAAAAAGCACGACGACGAACGGGACGGTATATGCGGCAAATGCACTGACCACACGATCAAGGCCGGTCTCGCCGGGCTTAGCCTGCGTTTGGTCTTGTGCTGGTTTCATGCCGCTCAAAATACAACCATCCTGCTCCCCGAGCTTGCTGCGTTAATCAAGTACGACTTCATGTTCAAAAAGGCTTTCCAGCTTCTCACGAGGGCGCACCACGGTAAAGGTGTCGTTATCGACCATGACCTCGGCGGCACGCGGACGCGTATTGTATTGACTGGCCATGGTGAAGGCATAGGCCCCCGCAGACATAATCGCCAATAAATCGCCCTGCGCCAATGCCAGGCTACGATTACGGGCCAGCCAGTCACCGCTTTCGCAGATGGGGCCAACAATATCGTAGGTTTGCACTTGCCCGCCAACCGGCGTCACAACCTGTTCAACGCTATGCCATGCATCGTAAAGCGTGGGGCGGATCAGATCGTTCATAGCCGCATCGACAATAGCGAAGTTTTTAGCATCGGTATGTTTCAAATATTCGATGCGTGTGAGTAACACACCCGCATTACCCACCAACGAGCGCCCAGGCTCGAGCACTATTTGCAAATGCCCAAAACCTTGCGCATCGAGCTTTTCGAACACCTTGTCGAGGAGCATTTTGGGCGTCAAAGGGGTCTCGTCGGTGTAACGAATCCCGATGCCGCCGCCCAGGTCGAGGTGCCGGATATTCACACCCAGGCCTGCCAAGTGCTTAATAAGCACCAACAATTTGTCCAGCGCATCGAGATAAGGGCTGACCTCGGTGATTTGCGAGCCAATATGACAATCGACCCCGACAATGTCGAGGCTGCCGTGCTGCAATGCGCGCTGATACACGCCAGGCGCGTCTTCGATGGCAATACCGAACTTGTTCTCTTTCAGGCCGGTAGAAATATAAGGGTGCGTCTGGGCATCGACATCGGGGTTGACACGCAGCGATACAGGCGCCACCTTACCCATGTCGTGAGCCACCTGGGCCAGGCGCTGAAGTTCGGGTTCGGACTCAACGTTGAAACACTTTACACCGGCCTTGAGCGCGGCGCGCATTTCCCACTCTTGTTTGCCAACACCCGAAAACACCACTTTACCGGCATCGCCGCCAACGGCCAGCACGCGTGCCAGCTCGCCGCCCGACACGATATCAAAGCCGGACCCGAGCTTGCGAAACTCGTTTAAGACCGCCAGGTTGGAGTTGGCTTTCATGCCATAACACACCAACACATTACGGCCGGTAGCCGCTTGCTGATATGCCCCCCAGGCATCGTGCAGCGCCTGCTTTGAATAGACGTATAGCGGGGTGCCGAAGCGCTCTGCCAGTAGGGTCAGGGGAACGTTTTCGGCGTGAAGCACACCCTGATGAAACGCAAAATGGGGGGAGACGGTCATTGTGAAGCTTTTATTACAATTAACAAAAAACAGCGTCTAATCATATCAATGATCAGACGCCGGTAGGAGTTTTAACATACGAGGGTTAACGCGATGTTGCAGGCCCTTCAGACATGTTTTGTGGGGCTGGTGGCGGTTGCGTCAGCGCTGGGTCGGGGGCTTCGGGGGGCGGCATATAAAGCGCCCCTTTGTAGCCGCAGGCAGCCAACGTCAAAAACATGGCCATGCTGGCTACAATGCGGGTAACCGATGCCGCGGTTGTCGATGTACAAGTCGCGCGCATAAATTCATACTCCAAAAGCTTTGCAGGTAGCCATTATGAACGAAACAGAATTTCTTGCACGCAGTGAAGCCATCCTGGACCACATCGAAAGCCAGTCTGACGACTGGATGTCGCTTTATGACATCGACGTCGAAGCCAATCGTAGCGGCAACGTATTAACGCTGATTTTCGACAACAGCATTCATGTCGTCATCAACAGCCAGGCGCCCATGCAAGAAATGTGGGTGGCCGCGCGCAGCGGGGGCTTTCATTACCGCTTCGACGGCACGCATTGGGTCGATACCCGTGGCGGCCCAAACATGGCAGACGCACTTTCACAGATTTGCACCGAAGCCTGCGGCGGGCAACCTATTAAAGTCGTGGTGTAGCCCGCCAAGAGCGCTAGGCTACCGGCGCTTGCTGCGCCGGTAGCTCACCAGCCTTCAGGGCGGTACCGCCCGAAAGATTGGCTAGAACTGCACACGTTGGGGTTGTGCCGCTTCGGGGGCAGGGCCATACGACGGACCGCCACCACCCAACTGATCTAACAGCGCCCCAATGCCATCAGACCCCCCAGCCGGCGCCGCACCACTCGGTGTAGCCCCTTGGGGAATCTGGCCATTCAGCATGAGCTCTTCAGGCGACGGCAAACCGACCCGGGCCACGGCCTTGCCTGGCGGGAACTCGGCAAAGTAAAAGTCGCCGCCTTCGCGCGTCAAACCTTCGGGCAACGGACCGGGCTCAGCAATAGGCTGGTCTTTAAGCGCTACGCGCATGTAATCAAGCCAGATCGGCAGCGAAGCGCCACCCCCAGTTTCGCGAGAGCCCAACGACCGCGGCTGATCAAAGCCCATCCAGGCCACGCCCACAATATTTGGGGTGAAGCCAGCAAACCAGGCATCGTGAGAATCGTTGGTAGTGCCGGTTTTACCGCCGACATCCGGGCGTTTCAGGTCGCGTGCCAAACGCGCTGCCGTACCTTGGCGCGCAATACCGCGCATGATGTCATTCATGACATAGGCCGTACGCGGGTCAATGACACGTGCAGCCGCGTCCCCGGCCACTACAGGCTTGGCCTGCATAATGACCTTGCCATCGGCATCGGTCACGCGGTCGATAAGGTAGGGCGGCACCCGGTAACCCCCGTTGGCAAACACCGAATACCCACCGGCCAGTTGCAGCGGCGTCACGCCGCCTGCCCCCAGGGCCAAGGGCAGCACTGCGGGGTTACGCGCACGTTCGAAACCAAAACGGGTGATGTAGTCTTGCACGTACTGCGGGCCAACCGCTTGCATGATACGTATAGACACCATGTTTTTGGACTTATACAAACCCTCGCGCAGGGTCAGCATGGGCTCGTAGGTATTGCCGTAGTTTTTGGGCTCCCACGCCTTCGAGCCGGTTTGTTCGGCCGTCAAACGGAAGGGCTCGTCTGACACCTGCGTCGCAGGTGTCATGCCGCGCTCGAGAGCACTGGCGTAAATAAAGGGCTTGAAAGCCGAGCCGGGCTGACGCCACGCCTGCGTCACCCGATTAAATTGCTCTTCAAAGTCAAAGCCACCCACCATGGCCCTGATAGCGCCGTCTTGCGGGCGCAACGCCACAAAAGCTGCCTGCACCGAAGGGCGATTTAAGAGCTCCCAGGCGTCGCCATTTTTACGAACATACACCACCGAACCACGCGAAATGCGGACGTCGGCCTTGGCGTTTTTAGCCAAGCCCCGAGCCACGACCTTAAGGGCCGATTTGTCGGTGATCTCGACAATTTGCTCCGGGCTACGCGCTACGACGATCTTGTCTGGCGCGGCAGACAACACCAGGCCAACCAGCAAGTCGTCGCTATCGCGGTACTTGTCCTGGATTTTCTCAAGAACGGCATCGAACTGCTCGGCGTTGTTCTCTATACCATCGGGCAAGTCGATAGTTTCTTCAGGACCGGGGTAAGGCGCACGACGGGTGTAGTCAAGAATGCCGTTGCGCACGGCCTCGTAGGCCTGCTGCTGCTCTTTTGAGTCGATGGTGGTGTAGATATTGAACCCACGCGAATAGATGTTGTCTTGGTAAACCGTAAACAACAACTGACGCGCCAGCTCTGCCGCGTATTCGGCATGAATGGCATAGCCGCCCGCAGGCGTGCCAGGGGCCGACTTCAGCACAATGGGCTGAGCAGCCGCCTGCTGATACTCTTCGGGGGTGATATAGCCCAGGTCGCGCATGCGGCCCAACACATACATTTGGCGTGATTTTGCACGCGACAAATTGGCAATAGGGTTAAACCGCGACGGTGCCTTCGGAATGCCCGCCAGCATGGCGGCTTCGGCAAGTGTGATGTCGGGCAACGGTTTGCCAAAATATGTGCGCGACGCCGCCGCAAACCCATACGAACGATGCCCCAGGTAAATCTGGTTCATGTACAGATCGAGAATTTCGTTCTTCGACAGGGTGGCTTCGATTTTGAACGTCAGCAGCAGTTCGTAGAACTTGCGGGTGTAGGTTTTTTCGGAAGACAAATAGAAATTACGGGCCACCTGCATGGTTATGGTGCTGGCGCCTTGCGTTTTGGCCATGCTAACCATATTCGCCAACGCCGCACGCCCCACACCCATCCAGTCGATACCACTATGCTGGTAAAAACGGTCGTCTTCAGCCGCCAAAATCGCCGACTTCATGACGTCGGGGATCTCGTTGAACCGCAGCACATTGCGCCGCTCTTCGCCGAATTCGCCAATCAGGACCTTGTCGGCCGTGTAAATACGCAGCGGCACCCGCGGCCGGTAATCGATCATGGCGGACAAGTCGGGCAGGTTAGGCCAGGCCAACGCCAGTGCCAGCGTCCCCAACAATGCGCCACACAAGCCCAGGCCGGCAAAAAACACGGCTGTTTTGATCAGAAAACGCCGGACCCAATGACTTGATTCGGGGGCCGCGTTTTTGGAAGATTTTGCAGATGAACTCATTTAAGGGCGATTTTAAGTCGGGGATGAATCAGACTATGATGGATGCTTCAGGTTTATGTAACAGTTTAATGCAGCATCCGCGACCACTGGCCCGTTGGCTAGTGGGATAATACACAAATGAACGACACGACACGCAACCTTGCCGAACCCTGCGTGGTGGCTTTGCCGCACAACCGCCCGATTTTTTTGGTGGGCATGATGGGCGCCGGTAAAACAACCATTGGGCGCAGCCTGGCCAAAATACTGGGCCGCGAATTCGTTGACCTTGATCAAGCCATTGAAGCGCGCTGCGGCGTGCCGGTTTCACATATCTTTGAGGTCGAAGGCGAAGAAGGGTTCCGTAAACGCGAAACCCTTTTACTCGACGAATACTCTCAGCAACCGGGTATTGTACTGGCGACAGGCGGCGGTGCGGTACTTGCGGCGCAAAATCGGCGCCTCCTGGCCGAACGTGGCGTGGTTGTTTATCTACGCGCCTCTGACGAAGAACTCTACCGTCGTGTCGCCAAAGACCGCAACCGCCCACTGTTGCAAACCGCCAACCCGCGCGCCCGCGTAACCGAATTACTTACCCAACGCGCCCCGCTTTACGAAGAAGTCGCCCACGTCGCTTTCGACACGGGCAGCATGCCCATTGCCCAAGCCGCCGACGCCCTGGTTCAACTGCTTAAATCAACTCCTGTTCCATCATGACTACAACTGTCAACGTTGCCACCCCCGGTGGGCATTACCCCATTCACATCGGCACGGGTCGCCTCGACCACCTTCACGAAAGCGTGCCCGCCGATGCCACTGCCATCGCACTCGTCACCAACCCCACAGTAGGCGACCTGTATGCCAAAAGGGCAATAGCAGCCCTGCAAAAGTCGGGCAAAACAGTCATTACCATTACGCTTCCCGACGGCGAAACCTACAAAGACTGGCAAACACTTAATCTCATTTTTGATGGCTTGTTACAAAACCGCCTCGACCGCAAATGCCTGCTGGTCGCACTGGGCGGCGGCGTTATCGGCGACATGGTCGGCTTTGCCGCGTCAAGCTACATGCGCGGCGTACGCTTTTTACAGGTACCCACTACGGTGCTGTCGCAAGTCGACTCGTCAGTCGGTGGCAAAACCGCCATCAACCACCCCCTGGGCAAAAACATGATCGGTGCGTTTTACCAGCCCATCGCGGTCGAAATCGACATCGATGTGCTGCACACGCTGCCCGAACGCGAAATTTCCGCAGGCCTGGCCGAGGTCATCAAATACGGTTTAATTATCGATGCCGAATTCTTCGACTGGTGTGAAGCCCATGTCGATGCACTTCGCGCACTGGACGCCGATGCAATTCGCTATGCCATCCAACGGTCATGCGAACTTAAAGCTTATGTCGTTGGCCAAGATGAACGCGAATCGGGCCTGCGCGCCATACTTAACTTCGGTCACACCTTCGGGCACGCGATTGAAGCCGGCATGGGCTATGGCGAATGGTTGCACGGTGAAGCCGTGGGCTGCGGCATGGTGCAGGCAGCCGCACTGTCTGCGGTCACCACCGGGCTCGATGCCGCTAGTGTCCAGCGTGTTCACGACCTGGTCCATGCCATTGGCTGCCCGGTCGTACCGCCCAACCTGGGTACCGAGCGCTGGGTCGAACTGATGCAGGTAGACAAAAAAACCGAGGGCGGCCACCTGCGCTTCGTGCTTCTGCCTAAAATAGGCCAGGCCGTTGTGCAAGGCGCGCCCCTGAATGTGGTGCGCGACGTCTTGCATAAAACGGCGGTCCCGGTTTTATAAGGAGCTTGAATGGCGGTGTTGGCCCCGTACGCATGTCGTCCAGAACAGTCCCGAGGCCGGGTCCATCCCGAAGCACCACCTGCCGGCCGCACCGAGTTCCAACGCGACCGCGACCGCATCATTCATTGCAATGCCTTCAGGCTGCTCGAATACAAAACCCAGGTCTTCATCAACCACGAAGGCGACCTGTTTCGTACGCGCTTGACGCACAGTATCGAAGTCGCGCAAATTGCCCGCAGCCTGGCGCGTAACCTGGGCCTGCACGAAGACCTGACCGAGGCCATTTCGTTGGCTCACGACCTGGGCCACACGCCGTTTGGGCACGCCGGTCAAGACGAGCTTAACGCGTGCATGCGCGAACTGGCGCCCAGCGCTGGCGGCTTCGAACATAACCTGCAAAGCCTGCGCGTGGTCGACACCCTCGAAGAGCGCTATGCCGCGTTTAATGGCCTGAATCTGTGCTTCGAAACGCGTGAAGGCATCCTTAAACATTGCTCGTTAAAGCATGCCCGGCAACTCGGCGTCATTGGTGAACGATTCATGCTGCGGCAGCAGCCTTCGTTAGAAGCGCAAATTGCCAACTTGGCCGACGAAATCGCCTACAACAACCACGACATCGACGATGGCCTGCGTTCGGGTTTGATTACCATCGAGCAACTACAAATGCTAGAAATTTTTGCCACGCATCATGCTCAAGTCACACGCCGCTATCGCAACCTCGACCGTAAACGCGTCATTGCCGAAACGATACGGGCCATGATCAACACGCTGATCATTGACCTGACCGACACCACCCTGGCCAATATCGAACAGCACCAACCCGACAGCCCCGATGCCGTCAGGCGCTGCCCGCCGCTGGCGGCATTTTCGCCGCCCGTACGGGCCCAGGCCGACGCCCTGAAGCGTTTCTTGCTTGAAAATTTGTACCGGCACCACCAGGTGATGCGCATGACGACCAAGGCACGACGCATTGTGCGCGAACTGTTCACAGCCTACTTGAACGAGCCCCGGTTATTGTCAAAAGAGTACCGGCGCGACAACGACGCCGAGCAGGCCCGCGCAATTGCCGACTATATTGCCGGCATGACCGACCGCTACGCCATAAAAGAGCACCGCGAACTATTCCAGATGAACGGCGCGCAGGTGTAAGCCAACAGGCGGTGCCAGGCGCCTATCGCGGCAACCACAGACGCAATAACACCCAGCCAGGCAAAAGCGCCCATCCCGGGTCTTAATCAAACACGTCAGACTATTTATTTGCGGCTAACGCCCGCTGCAGCACTACCGCAAAATCGGTGGCTTTCATGAAACCTACCACACGCTCGTCGGCCAAATGCTGGCCATTCGCCTTGAAAAACATAATGCCGGGCGGCCCGAACAAACTGAAGCGACGCAGCAGGGCACGATCGTCATCGGTATTTTTGGTGACGTCGGCCTGAACCAGCACAAACTGTTGCATCAATTGGGCAACTGTGGGGTCGGTAAAAGTGAAGCGCTCCATTTCGATGCACGACACGCACCAGTCAGCGTAAAAATCGAGCAGCACCGGGCGATTACTATTGGCCAACAAATGGTCGAGCTCTTGTACCGAAGCCACCTTGACGAATTGCGACTTAATATTTGCCGATGCTGGCCCTGCCGACACAAGGCCATTCGACGCCCCGCTACCGGATGCGGGCAGACCGCCCGCCAAACCAGTGCTTGTCGCCTGCCCAGACGACTGAAGCGCCGCAAGGCCAGACAATGGCTGAAGTACGCTGTAGGTACCGCCGGCCACGCCCACCAGCATCAAGACAGCCCAAACCGCCAGCACGGCACCGCACGCCTTGCGCAAGTATGCCCAGACACCCGCGTCAACCCGACGGAACATACCCAGCATAATAGCCGTCCACATCGCCAGAATGATCCAACCCGCAACCATCACACTATCGGGCAACACAGGATTGAGCATCCACCACGCCGTCGCCAGCAGCATCACCCCAAACGCTTGGCGCACACCTTCCATCCAGGGCCCGGCTTTGGGTAGCAGGGCACCGGAGCCCGCACCCAATACCAACAACAACAGACCTTGCCCCCAAGCCAGGGCAAACAGAGCACTGCCGCCCAACACCCAATCGCCCGTTTGCGAGATAAACAGCAATACGCCGGCCAACGGGGCCGCTACGCACGGCCCGACAATAAGCGCCGAGAGCAAGCCCATGACAAACGCGCCGCCGTAATGGCCACCGGGAATCTGCGACAGACGCTGGCTGAGCGCCGACTGCCATTGCGAGGGCGCCTGAAAGTTATACACATTGAACATGGCCAGGGCCAGCAAGGCCAGCAAGAGTGCAAACACCGACAAGACCCATGGCGTTTGCAGCCAGGCCGCCAGGCCCGCACCAACCAGGCCCGCCGCCACGCCCATGGCGGTATATAACAGGGACACCCCCAGCAAATAAACAGCCGCCAGCGACAGGCCGCGCCAACGCCCCGGCGTAGCACCCGCGCCCTGGCTGCCGGCAATAACGGCCAGCACAATAGGCACCATGGGCAGCACGCAAGGCGTAAAGGTCAGCAACACGCCCAGCAACAGGGCCAGGGCAATAATCGTGATGGCATCGGCCTGAGCAAGATACCCGGCCAGGCCGACATCAGTGGCTCTGATGGCATCGGTAAACGACGTTTTGTCGGCAGGATTGACGATGGTCGACAACGGTTCGGGCACTGCATCTGTGGCGCCCGGCCCCGATACGGTATAGCCGTTTTCGCCCGGCGTGAGGGTAAGGGACTTGGTAATAGGCGGGTAGCACAGCCCGGCGTCGGCACACCCTTGGCTGGTGATGTCGAGCGTTTGAGCGCCCGTTGCCCCGGGTTTAAGCGACACCGCCAGCGTCACTTGCCGGTAGTAGACCTCGAGGTCTTCCCCGAAAGTTTCATCAAACTTCACCAACCCCGGAGGGAATGCCACAGCCCCAATCAAATCAGGATCGGGCTGAGTGGCCAGCGCAAAACGCGTCCGGTACATGTAGTACTCGGGCGCAATTTTGTAATGTATGCGCAGCTCGTTCGGGCCGTTCATGGCCGCCGACATAACGAAGGCGACATCAGGATCAAGAAACTCTTCTTGTGCGTTTGCCGGGGCCATGACCATGTGGCCGATAGCCGCCAGCAACCCGATGACCAGCATTAAGATCCGGGCGTATAACCTGTACAACATGAGGTGTCCTGCTGTTATGAGTCGATTGGGCGCGTTTGCGCACGCACCCAGTCAATATACGCTTCGTGGCCGCCGATGACGGGCAAAACCAGCACCTCAGGCACCTGGTAGGGGTGCAGCTCACGAATTTTTTCTATGACGTCGGGGACACGCGCCTGCGTTGTTTTTATGGTGAGGGGGATCTCTTCGGTGCCCTCGAGCACCCCTTGCCACATATACATGGACAACCCCGGCGCGCCAAGGTTCACACAGGCAGCCAAGCCGTCTTCCACCAGATAGTGGGCAATGCGCTTGGCCAGCAGGGTGTCGGGGGCGTTGGTAAGCATTACAACCAGGTCGGTACTCATGAGCGCTCGCTACGCGAGCCCGCGGGCTACGGGCAACGCCGTCAAGTTTAACTCAGGCCCATCAGGCCAGCCCGAGCTGGCCCAGTCACCAACAAAAAAGCCCCGCAGCTAATGCCGCGGGGCTTTGAACGAACAACGAACGCAGCGGGCTGTACCACGCTGTATCAGCCGCTATTTAGTTCATTTTGCACTCGGGAGCAAAAACGTCGTTGTGCTTTTCGAGCACTTTGCGGACAACTTTAGGTGCCAGCTCGCCCTTGTCGTTACGCACGATCTGAATCAGGTAGTAGTCCTGAATAGGATGGTGGTTGGTGTCGTAGGCGAAGTTACCGCGAACCGACTGGAATTCGGCTTTGCGCATGGCATCGCGGAAGGCGTCGGCTTTAGACATATCGCCACCGTTGGCTTTCAGGCCTGCGCCAATAGAGTTCGCGGTATCGTAGGCCAAAGCGGCGTAGTGGGTTGGGGTACGGCCATACTCAGCCTCGAAAGCCTTGACGAAATCGGCATTACCGGGAACGTCGAGGCTAGGCGCCCACAATGCAACGGTATACAGGCCTTCGGCTGCGTCGCCAGTGGCTTTAAGCATACGCAAGTCCATCGAGAACACAGGCAGAACCATAGGAATGGTTTTGTTCAGGCCGGAAGCGGCATATTGCTTGGCGAAGTTAATACCAAGACCACCTGGGTGGAACTGATAAATAGCATCGGGCTTCATGTCGCGGATACGCGCCATTTCGATGGAGAAATCGGACTGGTCAAGCTTGGTATAGATTTCGGCCAGAACTTCGCCTTTGTACAAACGCTTGAAGCCGGCGAGTGCGTCGCGACCCGCTTGGTAGTTAGGTGCAAGCAACACGACTTTTTTGTAGCCCAGTTCGTTTGCGGCAGCACCACCGGCAGCGTGAACCGCCGAGTTTTCGAACGAAGTGACGAAATAGTTTTTATCGCAACGCGAGCCGGCGAAAGGCGATGGGCCCGCGTTGGGGCTCACGAAGAAGCCGCCTGCCCCGGTAATAGAGGGCACGATTGCAGTCGATACATTAGAGAAAATAGGGCCTGAGAACAGACGAATACCGTCAGCCACCATACGGTCGACGATTTGTTTGCCGTTGGCGGGTTTAAGGCCGTCGTCTTCAGCGATAACATTAACGGCTACGCCACCCAGCTTGCCGCCGCCTTGCTTGACTGCAAGGTTAAAGCCGTCGCGAGCGTCTTCACCCAGGTAGCCCGCAGGGGTGCTAAGTGTGGTGATAAAACCAATACGAACGGGCTCTTGTGCCTGGGCAGACGCGCCCAGCGCCATCATGGCCGAGGCCACACAACCTAATGCAAGTTTTTTCAGCATGTACTACTCCTTTGAAATTAATTTCAGTGAAGGGCGGCAAATTGTTATTGATGAAAATGTGCCACCCGTTCCATTCAATCTGAAACACCTGTGAAGCTTATTGGTTTTTATTTCTGACCACAACATGAATGGGGCAGGGTTTTCCCCGGATTCTTTAAAAAAAGTTGAAACTTGAACTACTTTTCAATAAAAAAACCCCGCTGCTTGCGGCAACGGGGTTTTAAAATCGGCAGAATCAAAGCCCTGCCAGACTCGCATCAGCGCTTATTCAGCGTCTTCAGCCTGTTCGACTTCAGGACGATCGACCAGTTCCATGTAAGCCATGGGGGCGTTGTCACCCTGACGGAAACCCATTTTAAGAACACGGGTGTAACCACCGTTGCGCTCTTTGTAGCGGGGACCGATTTCGGCGAAAAGTTTGACGACGGCGTCGCGGTCACGCAGGCGAGCAAACGCAAGGCGCTTGTTGGCCAGTGTGGGCTCTTTACCCAGAGTAATCAGGGGTTCGATAACGCGGCGCAATTCTTTGGCTTTGGGCAACGTGGTTTTGATGGCTTCGTGAGTAATCAGCGAAACGGCCATGTTGCGGAACATTGCCAAACGGTGGCTGCTGGTGCGGTTAAGTTTACGTAATCCACTACGGTGACGCATGATATTTCCTTTGAATCTTGTGGCCCTGCACCGGCATTACCGATACATGACACGGTTGAACAGCTCTTCTATCGGTAGTTAACCCGCGGGCTGTTGGTAAAAAAGCCCGGCAAGCCCAATGCCTGCCGTGCAAAACGATGTGCCGGGTACAGCAGCCAACCTAAAACGGATGCCTGCCGTACCCGCCAGTATTAAGGACGCTCGAGACCCAGGGGCGGCCAGCTTTCCAGCTTCATGCCCAGTGTCAGGCCGCGTGCAGCCAATACTTCTTTGATTTCGTTAAGCGACTTACGACCCAGGTTAGGCGTTTTAAGTAGCTCGTTTTCGGTGCGCTGGATAAGATCACCGATGTAGTAAATGTTTTCAGCTTTAAGGCAGTTGGCCGAACGAACGGTAAGTTCGAGATCGTCGACGGGACGCAGCAATACGGGGTCGATCTGCTCTTTGCTACCACGGGTACCGGTCGACTCGGTAGCGGCTTCGCCGGCGCCTTCGAGGGCGGCAAACACCGAGATCTGATCCATCAGCAAACGAGCCGACTGACGTACGGCTTCTTCAGGAGAAATGACGCCGTTAGTCTGGATGTCGAGGATCAACTTGTCGAGGTCGGTGCGCTGTTCAACACGGGCGCTTTCGACGGCATAGCTGACGCGACGAATAGGGCTGAACGATGCGTCGAGTACGATGCGACCAATGGTGTGCTGGCGGTCTTCGGACAGCGCGCGCACGTTACCGGGCACATAGCCGCGGCCTTGCTCAACCTTGATCTGCATCTCGAGGACGCCTTCTTCTGTCAGGTTGGCAATGACGTGGTCAGGATTGATGATTTCAACGTCGTGAGGCAGCTCGATGTCGCTGGCCAATACCGCACCGGCGCCTTGCTTACGCAGCGTCAGGGTGACTTCTTCGCGGTTGTGCAGCTTGAACACCACGCCTTTCAGGTTCAGCAGAATGTCGACGACGTCTTCGCGCACGCCGGGCAAGGTGGAGTATTCGTGCACGACACCGGTAATTTGTACTTCGGTAGGCGCGTAGCCAACCATGGAAGACAGCAAAATGCGGCGAAGGGCGTTACCCAGGGTGTGACCATAACCGCGCTCGAAGGGCTCCATGATGACTTTGGCGTGGTTCTTGCCAACGGATTCGACTTCGATAGAACGGGGTTTAAGCAAAGCTTGTGACGACATAAAGATTCCTTTTCAATACCCTCGGCTCGTTACACCGATAAGGCTGACGGACGTAGAAACGCCGGGTGCATTGAATATATGACACACGGCGGGGAATACACTGCAAAGCCCACTTTTCGGAAAAGACCAAAAAGTGGGCTGTTGTCTGAGACTGCAGACGGCAGATTAACGCGAATACAATTCAACAACCATTGACTCGTTAACGTCGCGAGCGACATCAGCGCGGTCAGGGGCTTGCTTGAATGTACCGGTCAATTTGTTGGCGTCGACTTCAACCCACTGGGGGAAACCGATACCAGCGGCCAGATCGAGTGCTTCGCGAATACGACCTTGCGATTTGGCTTTCTCACGAATAGTGATCACGTCGCCGGCTTTCACGATCATGGAAGCGATGTCGGCTGTACGGCCGTTCACTTCGATGGCGCGGTGGTTAACCAACTGACGTGCTTCAGCGCGTGTCGAGCCAAAGCCCATGCGGTATACCACGTTATCGAGGCGCGATTCCAACAACTGAATCAGGGTCTCGCCAGTGTTACCACGGCGACGCTCAGCCTCAGCGAAATACTTGCGGAATTGCTTCTCGAGAACGCCGTACATACGCTTAAGCTTTTGCTTTTCGCGCAGCTGCAGACCGTAGTCAGACGTACGGGCACCTGAAGTGCGGCCGTGTTGACCAGGCTTCGATTCGATCTTGCATTTGGAATCGAGCGAGCGACGGGCGCTTTTCAGAAAGAGGTCGGTACCCTCGCGACGCGAGAGTTTGCATTTAGGTCCAATGTAACGTGCCATGATGCTTCCTATTAAATGCGACGGCGCTTGGGCGGACGGCAGCCATTGTGCGGAACGGGTGTGATATCGGAGATGCTGGTGATCTTGATACCCAGAGCGTTCAGCGCGCGCACCGACGATTCACGACCAGGACCTGGGCCCTTGATACGGACTTCAAGGTTCTTGATGCCGTATTCGAGCGCGGTACGGCCTGCCGATTCGGCAGCGACCTGTGCGGCAAACGGGGTCGATTTACGCGAACCCTTAAAGCCGGCACCACCCGATGTCGCCCACGACAAGGCATTGCCTTGACGGTCGGTGATCGTGATGATTGTGTTGTTGAAAGAAGCGTGAACGTGCGCAATGCCGTCCGACACGACCTTCTTGATTTTTTTGCGTACGCGCGAAGCGCCGCTATTTGCTTTCGCCATCTTCTAGTCCTCGATTATTTCTTCAGGGAAGCAGCTGCGCGACGCGGCCCTTTACGGGTGCGTGCGTTGGTGCGGGTACGCTGACCACGCACTGGCAGACCACGCTTGTGGCGCAGGCCACGGTAGGTTCCCAGGTCGATCAGACGTTTGATAGAAAGTTGTACTTCACGACGCAGGTCGCCTTCGACCGTGAACGAGCCTACTTGTTCGCGAATGCGCTCGAGCTCTTCATCGGTGAGGTCTTTCACTTTTTTCGAGTGCTCGATGCCGGACGCGTCACAAATTTGACGGGCACGGGTCGGGCCAATACCGAAAATTGCGGTAAGACCGATTACGGCGTGTTTGTGCGGCGGAATGTTGATGCCAGCAATACGGGCCATGACTGTTCCTTGTTAAATCTGTTACGTTTCGGCTTTAGCCTTGACGCTGCTTGTGACGGGGATCGGTGCAGATAACACGTACCACGCCGTGACGTTTGATAACTTTGCAATTACGGCAAATTCGTTTTACCGATGCCATTACTTTCATGGTTGACTCCTAGTTTCCTTAAGCCGGGCCGCTTATTTAGAGCGGAATACAATTCTGGCACGCGACAGATCATAGGGCGTGAGCTCCACTGTGACCTTGTCACCCGGCAGAATCCGGATGTAATGCATGCGCATCTTGCCTGAAATATGGCCTAACACTACGTGACCGTTTTCGAGCTTGACACGAAAAGTTGCGTTGGGCAGGTTCTCGACTACTTCACCCTGCATCTGAATGACGTCATCTTTTGCCATTTTTTTTACCGCATAGGCAAACCCGCGCCCTTGAAGTTAGCCTTCTTGAGCAGCGAATCGTACTGGTGGGACATCATGTAGGACTGAACCTGAGCCATGAAATCCATCGTCACCACAACAATAATCAAGAGTGAAGTGCCGCCGAAGTAAAACGGAACATTCCAGCGCATCTGCATGAACTCGGGCAACAAGCACACGAGGGTAATGTAGATAGCACCAACCAGGGTAAGGCGCATCAGGATCTTGTCGATGTAACGCGCAGTTTGATCACCTGGACGGATACCTGGAATGAAGGCACCACTCTTTTTCAGGTTGTCTGCAGTCTCGCGGCTGTTGAACACCAGAGCCGTGTAGAAGAAGCAGAAGAAAATGATTAAAGCCGAGAACAGGGTAATGTAAAGCGGCTGCTGAGGCGACAGGGCTGCAGCCAGATCGCCCAACCAGCTCATGCTAGGGTTGGCCGAGAACCAGCTGGTTACCGTGGCGGGCAGCAAAATAAGCGACGAAGCGAAGATGGGAGGGATAACACCCGCCATATTCAACTTGAGCGGCAAATGCGAGCTTTGACCACCGTACACTTTATTGCCAACCTGACGCTTGGCGTAGTTGACCGTAATACGACGTTGTCCACGTTCGACGAAGACAACGAAGTAAGTTACGGCAACGGCCAGAACCAGGATGAACAAGGCCGACAGAATCGACATGGCGTCGGTACGTACCAGATCCATCAGACCCGACAATGCGCTGGGCAAGCCCGCCACAATACCGGCAAAAATCAGGATGGAAATACCGTTACCCAGACCGCGCTCGGTGATTTGCTCGCCCAGCCACATGACAAACATGGTGCCGGTAACTAGCGTTATCACTGCGGTAAAGCGAAATACCATACCCGGGTCGATGACCAAACCGGGCTGGGATTCGAGCGCAACCGCAATACCCACCGCTTGTACCAGCGCCAGAAGCACCGTTCCGTAGCGTGTGTATTGGGTAATCTTGCGACGACCTGCTTCGCCTTCTTTCTTGATGGCCTCGAGCGTAGGCACCACCGATGACATCAGCTGCATAATGATAGATGCAGAGATGTACGGCATGATCCCCAGTGCAAGCACCGAGAAACGTTCGAGGGCGCCACCCGAGAACATGTTGAACAAGCCCAAAATGCCGCCAGAGTTCGTCTGGAACATTTCGGCCAATGCGTCTGGGTTGATGCCCGGGACGGGTACATGCGTACCCAACCGGTAAACCACCAGGGCGAGCAACAAGAACACGATACGGCGTTTTAAGTCGCCGTAGCGCGGACCTGCTTTACTCTGTGCCTGAGCTTTAGCCACCCGTTACCCCTTTTATTCAGCCAGCGAACCGCCGGCCGCTTCGATAGCGGCACGAGCACCCGCTGTAGCCGAAACGCCCTTGAGTGTGACTTTGCGGGAGAGTTCACCCGACTTGATGACCTTGACGTAACGAACGCCTTGGCCAACCACACCGGCTTGCTTCAGAACCTGGACGTCGATGTCGTCGACGGGCAGATTTTGCAGCTCGGACAAACGGACTTCGGCGTGCAAGTGGCGACCCAGTGGCGTGAAGCCACGCTTGGGCAAACGACGGTACAAAGGCATTTGACCGCCTTCGAAGCCGACTTTATGGAAGCCGCCCGAACGCGATTTTTGACCTTTGTGACCACGACCACCTGTTTTACCCAGGCCCGAGCCAATGCCACGGCCTACGCGGCGCTTGGCATGCTTGCTACCAGGAGCAGGTTGCAACGTATTTAATTGTGTTTCTGACATCTCGATTCCTTTCAGGCTTCCGAGACAGTCACGAGGTAATCCACTTTGCGGATCATCCCACGGACCTCGGGGGTGTCAACCAGCACGCTGCTGCTGTTGACACGACGCAGGCCCAGGCCGCGAACGGTTTCGCGGTGAGACTGCTTGGTGCCAATAACCGAGCGCACGAGCGTTACTTTGATTTGTTTCTGTGTCGTCATGACTTACCCCAGAATTTCTTCAACCGACTTACCACGCTTGGCGGCGATGTCGGAAGGTGTCGAGCAGGCTTGCAGACCGTTCAACGTGGCGCGAACCAAGTTGTAAGGATTGCTGGAACCGAGGCTCTTGGCCACAACGTTGCGAACACCCATCACTTCGAAGATAGCGCGCATTGGGCCGCCGGCGATAACACCGGTACCTTCTGCCGCAGGCGAAATGAGAACGGTAGACGCACCGTGCTTACCTACTACGGTGTGGTGCAAAGTACCGTTTTTAAGCGGTACTTTGTGCAGACCACGACGGGCCTGTTCCATAGCCTTTTGAACGGCAACGGGAACTTCGCGGGCTTTGCCCTTGCCCATGCCGATGCGGCCATCGCCATCACCAACAACGGTCAGCGCAGCAAAGCTCATGGTGCGACCACCCTTTACCACTTTGCTGACGCGGTTGACCGCAATCATTTTTTCACGCAAGCCGTCGTCATTTTCTTTGTCGGCGGTATTCTTGCCTTGTGCTTTAGCCATTTGACAATTCCTTGCTTAGAATTTCAGGCCGGCTTCACGCGCGGCGTCGGCCAACGCTTTGACGCGGCCATGATAACGGAAGCCCGAGCGGTCGAAAGCAACTTGTTCAATACCAGCTGCTTTTGCTTTCTCGGCAACACGCTTGCCCACCAAAGTCGCGGCTTCGACGTTACCGCCGTTAGCCATTTCTTTGCGGACTTCTGGTTCGAGCGTCGAGGCGCTGACCAGAACGCGGTCACCTTCCGGCGAAATAATGTTGGCGTAAATGTGCGAGTTCGAACGGTGCACAGCCAGGCGATGTACGCGCAGCTCGGCGATTTTCCGGCGAGTGGCAACCGCACGACGCAAACGGGAGATTCTTTTGTCCATAATTCTTCCTTGCCTACGCGCTTATTTCTTCTTGGCTTCTTTGAGGATGACTGTTTCATCCGAGTAACGCACGCCTTTGCCCTTGTAGGGTTCGGGTTCGCGATACGCACGGATTTCAGCAGCTACCTGGCCAACGACTTGTTTGTTTGCACCTTTGACCACGATTTCAGTCGGGGTCGGGCATTCGACTTTAATGCCCTCGGGTACTTCGTAAACGATATCGTGCGAGAAACCGAGTTGCAGTTTGAGCGCAGTACCCTGAGCCTGAGCGCGGAAACCCACGCCAACCAGGTTCAGTTTACGCTCGAAGCCGTTGCTCACGCCGGTAACCATGTTGGCTACCAGGGCACGAACCGTACCCGACATTGCTTTGGCATGACGCGAGTCATTGGCCACTGCGAACGTCAGTTTGCCGTCTTCGAGTTCGACCTTGACGTCGCCGGTCAGGGTCTGGGACAGTGTGCCCAGAGGACCTTTGACAACGATCTGGTCGGGATTGATAGTTGTTTCAACGCCTTTAGGCAGTTGAACAGGATATTTTGCAATACGTGACATATGATTCCCCTTATGCTACGTAGCAAAGTACTTCGCCGCCAACGCCCGCAGCGCGTGCTTTGCGGTCGGTCATGACGCCACGGGGGGTCGAAACGATGGCAACACCCAGGCCGTTCATGACCTGAGGAATTGCGCTGCGACCTTTATAGATACGCAGACCGGGGCGCGATACGCGCTCGATGCGTTCGATAACCGGGCGACCGGCGTAGTATTTAAGGCCAATTTCGAGAACAGGTTTAGCCTGCTCACCGGTGACCTGGAAACTGTCGATGTAGCCTTCGTCTTTCAGCACGGCAGCAATAGCTACCTTCAGCTTCGAGGAGGGCATGGTTACCGACGTTTTGTTGACCATTTGTGCGTTACGAACGCGGGTCAACATGTCGGCGATGGGATCGCTCATGCTCATGGTGTTTTCTCCTACCAGCTAGCTTTAGTCATGCCAGGCACTTCGCCACGCAACGCCATTTCGCGCAGCTTGTGACGGGTGAGCCCGAACTTGGCAAAAACACCGCGAGGACGGCCAGTAACAACGCAACGGTTGCGCTGACGGCTCGGGCTCGAGTTACGAGGAAGTTTTTGCAGTTGCAAACGTGCCTGATAGCGCTCTTCGTCAGTTTTCGACTGGTCGTCGATAATGGCTTTGAGTGCTGCACGCTTGGCAGCGAATTTTTCGGCCAGCTTGGCGCGTTTAATGTCGCGATTAATCAGTGAAAGTTTAGCCACGTCATCGCCCCTTAATTGCGGAACGGGAAGCTGAAGGCTGTAAGCAGCGCTTTGGCTTCGTCGTCAGTCTGGGCAGTAGTAGTGATGCTGATGTTCAGACCACGAACTGCGTCGATTTTGTCGTATTCGATTTCGGGGAAAATGATTTGCTCTTTCACCCCAACGTTGTAGTTACCCCGGCCGTCGAAGGCGCGACCCGAAATACCACGGAAGTCGCGTACGCGCGGCAGAGCCACGGTAACCAGACGATCGAGGAATTCGTACATGCGCTGACCACGCAGGGTGACCATGCAACCAATGGGGTAGTTTTCACGGATTTTGAAGCCCGCGATAGCCTTACGTGTTTTGGTGACAACAGGCTTTTGACCGGCGATCTTGGTGAGATCGGCAACAGCGTTTTCAATAACCTTTTTGTCGGCCACAGCTTCGGATACACCCATGTTCAGGGTGATCTTGGTGATGCGCGGCACTTCCATGACACTTTTGTAGCCAAATTTGGCCTGCAGGTCGGCTACGACCTTGCTACGGTAGAACTCTTGTAAACGAGCCATTTTGTCGCCCCTTACGCTTTAGCGCCAACGACAGCGCCGCTGGAACGAAAAATACGAACTTTGCGGCCATCGACTTCTTTGATACCCACGCGATCGGCTTTACCGGTCTCGGGGTTGTACAACGCGACATTCGAAATATGAATGGGCATTGTTTTGTCGATGATGCCACCCTGCGAACCCGCCATAGGGTTGGGTTTGACGTGTTTTTTAACAACGTTGATGCCTTCGACCAGAACGTGGTCGGCATCGACGCGCTGCAGCACAGTGCCGCGGCGCTTTTTGTCGCGACCGGTCAACACAATGACTTCGTCGCCTTTACGGATCTTTTCCATTGTCGCTCCTTACAGCACTTCTGGGGCCAAGGACACGATCTTCATGAACTTCTCTGTACGCAGTTCGCGCGTAACAGGTCCGAAGATACGGGTGCCGATGGGTTCCAGTTTGGCATTGAGCAAAACTGCGGCGTTACCGCCGAACTTGATCAACGAGCCGTCTTTACGGCGTACGCCTTTGGCAGTGCGAACTACCACAGCGTTGTAAATTTCGCCTTTTTTGACGCGTCCGCGCGGTGCGGCTTCTTTGACGCTAACTTTGATAACGTCGCCGATAGCGGCATAACGGCGCTTGGAGCCGCCCAACACTTTAATGCACATGACAGAGCGTGCACCTGTGTTATCGGCCACGTCCAGCGTGGTCTGCATTTGTATCATGATTTTTCCTGTGCCAACTTAGCCAAGCCTGCCTTACCAACCATTGGTAAACCGCCTGACCAGTTTTGGTCCCGTCAGGCTTGTTGCCAAGCCCTGGGTTGAAATCTGCCTAAATTGCCAAAGCTACCGGTTATTGCCATTTACCGTTTAAGGTAAACACCCAATTTCGCAGGCAGCTTTAGCCTGGTACTACTTTATGGGGGTTTGCCGGCCATTAGCCAGCAAGTTCTCTAGTATATGGCGCCTTGCTAATTAAAGCAAGACGTTTTATACGCAAGGTATTGATTCCAGCCTAAATTTGCAACATCACGTCATTTTGCGGGGAAGTATCTTTACGATGCACATCGACCGCCAGCAACGCGCCGCTTACCGGACAATACCATTCGGTCATGGCCAGATCGGCGTGCAAGTTAATACACGCCTGGGCCGGTGCATTTTCATGCCTGCGCGATACCGCCCCCGATCGCCAGGCTGTAGAGCCGCTGCAAAGAATGTGGTTGGCAGGCGACACGACATGAATGCCACGTATATCTTTAAGTATGCGCAGGCTATCGGTGAGCCGCCCAACCTCAACGGCATCGCTGTCGGGCGCTACCAGGGCAGCAGGGCCGTTTTTACCCAATCGTGCCTGCTTTAACCCCGTCCTGTTGCGCAGCGTTGCCTGTATGTCGACGCGGCCTTCGTCGGTAATCACGGCACCGTACATGTCTCGTGCCCCCGCGACCGACACAATACCTTTCGCGATATCTGACTGTAGCGCGTCGAGGTCGCGGTCCAGGGGGTCACCCCAGCCACCGCCACCTTGCCACGTGACCGAAAAGACGTCTTTGTTGGTCATCGACCGCATCCCCGGCTTCGGCCCCAGCGGGCTGAAATCACCAGCCCCCGTGAGCACACCTTGACTGACCGCCGCTTGCGCAAACCGCTGAACAACGGTGGCACCCGGCCAGCCACCTGCCAGACCCGGCGTATTAGGTACCTCGGCACCGTGCGTCATGATCAACGCATCGGCCTGCTCGATACCGCCCAGGGTCAAGGCCACTTCGGCCGAACGCCCCCCACGATACTTGCCCGCGCCGCCAGTATCCTGCGCCATTCGGCGATGCAAATAAAACAACGGTGCGACCTGCTCATTACGTTCAACATCGGCAATGGACGGCATCGGTGCGTTGATGGGTCCACCCGCGCAAACCCCATCTTTGGTCGCGTAAGCCCCCGAGCCGCCTGCAAGCGGGTCCATCAGGTGCAATCCGAATACTTCGCCAAACTGATTTCGTCCGCCCAGGTTAAACGTCGCCATTGTCCCATCGTTGCCAGACTGGGCGCGCGAACGATAGACCTCTGAGGCCGCAAGCATCTTGTTCAGCGCGGCACTGACGACATTGGACACCACCCATATGGTCTCGACCGTTGCCGAACCCACCGGTGCCGGAAACTGTGCAGTACACACCAACCCTTCAGGTGCTTCGATTTCGCAGCAATTGAGGAGCCCTTGATTCCACGGGATATCGTATGCCAGCATGGGAAACAGGCCGCCGGTCACGCCCCCAACCAGCCCGGCTCTTGTGCAGTTAATAAAGCCGGGCGCTTGCTCGGATGACTGGCTGAAGTCGAAATGCAGCTTTTCCCCGGTCTTGGTCATTTTCAGCGCGACCTGATACAGCACGTTATCGTGGCCGTCATGCTCAAGATAATCAACGGCATGAAACACACCGTCTGGCAACGTTGCCAGACGCGCACTCAGTCGGCTTTGCGACGCGGCCACCATGCGTTCCATAACACCGACCACGGTTTTGGCGCCGTAACGTCTGACCAGCGCGGTCATGCGATCACGCGCCACATTGACCGTTGCAATAAAGGCGCGAATATCCAAGCCTAGCTGGTCGGGTAGGCGCGACGCTGTCAGAATCATATCCAGCACGTCTTCGCGCACCTCTCCTTGGTCCACCAGCTTGACGCAAGGAATGCGCATACCCTCTTGGTACACGCTACGCGCTTTAGGCGACCAACTGGCAAAGTCCATGCCCCCCACATCGGTTTCATGTGCCTCAACGCCAGCCCAGGCAACCAGCTCGCCATCAACAAAAATAGGGCCGGTAAGCTGAACGTCGTTCTGGTGCAACGCCCCAATGTAAGGGTCGTTTCCAATAAACATATCGCCATCGCGCACCTTGAAATAGGGGCGGCTTTCGATATGACGAATCAAAGAGCCCACTACAGGTGCCTGGAACGTCACCTGAAACCCCATGGAAGCGAACGAACCGTCAGGAAGATAAATTCCGGTAAAAAAATCGGAGGCTTCGGTGACGGTTGGCGAGCCAGATGCACTTTGCAGCGCGACACGCATATCTTCGGTCATGGCAATGAGCCGATTGCGAATGACCTCGTAGGTGATTGGATTCAAGGCACTCATCAGAAACTTACCTCCAGATTGCCGCAGGCATCGGCCTGCGCACGTGCGCCGGGCGGCACAACAACACTTTGCCCGGGGTATTCAATAATGCAGGGACCATCAATTACATATCCTGCGGGCGGCTGCATCGTTCTGTAAATCGTCGTCTCTACGGGGCTGGCCGGGTCATCAAATACCACCTGACGGCGACCAACGGCCTCAATCGTCATCCCTCGTTGAGTCAACTCGGGCACCGGCAAGTCGCCGTGCCCAATCACCCGAATAGACAACAGCTCGAAGCCGGCGCGAGCCGAACCCGCCCCCTGGCCGAACAACGTTTCATAGGTTTCCTGAAAACGTGTCACCGCCGTTTGATAAGCCACCAGATCGAATGGACGACCTGGTTGATCGACAGGCACCTGGATATCCAAATGGTGTGCCTGGCCGCGATAACGAATAGCCACGCTGGTTTCAAAATGAATATCTGAAGCATGGGCCGAAGCTAGCGCTACACCGGCTTCGGTCAATGCGTCTTGAACCAAGTCCGTCAACTCGGTCAGCGCGACCTCATCGGGCAGGGCTCCGCCCGGAATACGTACATAGACCGGCTTGCTGACCGTCACGCCCAGATTACTGTTCGCCGTTCCGTAGGCCGATTGAACCGTTGCCGCCGCAGGCACAACGAAACCATTCAAGCCAAGTTCACGCGCCAGCACCCAGGCATGCGAAGGGCCAGCGCCACCGTTGGCAAACAAAACAAAATCGCGCGGATCGTGGCCACGCTCAATCGTGACATGACGCAGCAGATCGGCCATTTTGTTGTCGAGCACTTCCCGGATGCCCCACGCTGCTGCGACAACGTCCAGACCCAAGGGCTGGGCAACGTGTCGCTCAATCGCCGTTCGAGCTGCGGCAATATCCAGCTTCATGCGGCCACCAATGAAGTAATCCGGATCTAACACGCCCAGGACCAAATCGGCATCGGTGGATGTGGGCTCAACGCCGCCGCGCCCATAGCAGGCCGGACCTGGGTTAGATCCTGCGCTACGTGGGCCAACGGTCAGGTCGCCAAACGCGACTGACGCGATACTCCCGCCACCCGCGCCAATTGACGCCACGTCAATGGAAGGCACGCTCACATCGGCCCCCGCCAGACTGATCGACGAACGCATCATGGGCTTGCCGTCGACGATGACACCCACGTCGAAACTGGTGCCGCCAATGTCAACAGCAAGGATATTGCGATGGCCGCGCTGCTCGCCTGTGGCCATTGAACCCATGACGCCACCCGCTGGGCCCGAAAAAATAGCCACAGCAGGCCGGTCGGAAATGGCCTGTGTCGGCAGCACGCCGCCGGCGCTGGTCATCATAAGGATGGGTACCTGCATGCCTGCAGCTCGCAAGGTCGACTCGAGTTTGTTCAGGTACTTTCCGGCGATCGGGCCCAACACTGCATTGGCTACGGTCGTACACATCCGGGCGTATTCGCCTACAACCGGCGATATCTCGTGAGACAAGGTAATGAATGCGCCGGGCAATATCTCCTCAACCAGCGCCTTGATGCGCAACTCGTGCGCCGGATTCAAACACGACCACAATGTACAAACGGCAACGGCCTGCACCTGCCGGTCTCGCAGCGCCATCAAGGCCTCGCGCGCTTTGTCATCGTTCAGGGGCTTAACAATCTCGCCACGTGCATTAATACGCTCGTCAAGCTCGATCACCATATCGCGGGAAGCCAAAGGCGCATAGCGATTGTGCAGATACCAATCACACACCTCCAGCTCGGTCAGGCCCGCGGTTTGACGACGCATACGGCCAATTTCAAGGGTATCGCCAAAACCCTGGGTTGTAATGACGGCAGTACGTGCCGATGCCCCGGTCAGCAGCGCATTCAAACCCACCGTTGTCCCGTGACCAAAACGCTCGATCTGACGGCAGAAGTCCTCAAAACTGAGGCCCAGTGTTTGGGCCGCCAAATGAGCGCAATTGATCACCCCGCCCATCACATCTGCCGTTGTCGGCGATTTGACGACGTGCGCATGGCCACCCCGTTCGGCCACCCACATGTCGGTAAACGTACCGCCAACATCGGTACCCACAAAAAATCCCATGATGACTCCACCTTAGTTTGCACGAGAGAAGTTCATGGTAGTCAGGGCTAGGGTATGGGAATAATGCTCATATGCTATATTTGTTATCCAATTTTCGGATAGCCAAAACGGCGGGATCATGGACTCAAATTTGCTGCACTATTTTTTGCGCGTTGCCGAGTTAGGCAGCATCAACAAAGCCGCTGCCGACCTGAGTCTTTCTCAACCCGCCTTGTCGCGACATATCGCGGCGCTTGAACATGAAATGGGCGGCGAACTGTTCACCCGAACCCATGGCGGCGTCGTGCTGACCGAGGCAGGCAAAGTGCTGGCCGACCGCGCCCGGCCTTTGTTGCGACAGTTCTCGCTTATAAAAGAACAGGTGGGCGAAAAGGCAGCGGGGCACTTGGCCATTGGCATCCCGCAAGCCTGGCAGCACGTTTTCACCTCGCCCTTCGTATGCGCACTGTCGCAGCTTTACCCACATGTTTCACTGCGAGTGTTTGAAGGCGTCAGTAACGTGCTTCGCGATTACATGTCGGCCGGTTTGCTCGACCTTTGCATCATGCCGTTCGACCCAACACCCACAGGCGGCTATCAGCAAACGGCTCTGGTGCGCGACACGCTAATCGTCACAGGCGCACGCGAGCAGGGTCTTACGCCTGACACCCCGCTGACGTTCAATGACCTGGATGCGCATCGATTGATCATTCCGGGTCGCAGCAACCCGCTCAGGCAATATGTTGAGCACAGCCTGACCCGCCGCGGCCTTCGGTTCAGATTGGCCGTCGAAACCGATACGCTGAATTTATGTCTGGAATTTGCCCGAAAAGGATTGGGCCTGACGGTCTTGCCGGGTTGTGCCGTACAACCTCAGTGGATTGGCGAAGACATGGGGTGGGCGCCGCTGAAAGGCAGCTATATTACTTGGGCACTTTACGAGAACCAGACCCGGTCACACTCAGAGGCGCTGCGTGAAGGACGTCGCCTGATCACGACCACGTTGGCCGAAAGTTTGAGCAATGGACGCTGGTATGGTGCCGAGCCCGCCGACCTCAGTCTGCGCGGGCCCGAAATTTAAAGCTTAGAAACGGCCGGACAACAGGCTGCCTGCATTTTCTACCTTACGGTCGAGGCCCAAGGCTTTGAGCATTTGATAAACCGTGCTGATGGCTGCGGTGGTTACCGGCAAGCCCAGGCTGTTTTCAACTTGCTGCACCGACTGGAACGACGGCATTTGCACGCAAGCCGACAATACAACCGCATCGGCGTTGGCGGTGTTAACGCGCTTGATATGCTCAGCCGGAGCCAGCGGGTTCTGACGGCCAACTTCGAGGTTGTCGGGGATTTCGAGCGAAACAGCGTCGAGCACTTCGATGCCTTCGCTTTCGATGTAGTCAACGACGAGCTGTGTCAGGGGTTTCATGTAGGGTGTCAGAATAGAGACCTTCTTGGCACCCATTGTGTGCAAACCTTCGACCAAGGCGCCAGCGCTGGAAATAACCGGTGCAGGGTTGCCGTTATCGACAGTCACCTGATGCAAACGCTTTTCCGATTCGCGGTGGTAACCCTTGCCCATGCTCATGATGGCGACCAGGCAGGCATAACCCAGCACATCAACCTGCGCATCCGACAGCTCGAGCGCGCAACGGTCGGAGTCTTTGTCCATGGCGGCGAGTTCGTCTTTGGTCACTTTCTTCATGCGCATGCGGCTTGAGTGGAACGTGAAACGCTCTTCGGGGAACTGAGCCGCGCGGCTGAGCAACATGAGGGGGATCTCAGTTTCCATGGTGGTGTTGGAACTGGGGACGATTTGACCAATACGGTAGATACGAGACATAAAACACACCTTTTAAATGAGTTAGCGCTAAGATAGTCGCTGATTTCTTCGACTAAAACCAATACAAATTTCGTCTTGAGAGTCAGGTTTAGGCTATAGGCCCGCCCCGACCCCCACGCAAGGCCTTTGCACCTGGGCATGGAACTTCGACAACTTCGCTACTTTACGGCACTGGCCGAAGAGCTTAACTTTACGCGTGCTGCCGAACGCCTGCACATATCGCAGCCCCCGCTCAGCGCGCAAATTGCCCAGCTCGAGGCCGAGCTGGGCGTCAAGCTGTTCGAGCGCAACAGCCGCAAAGTTTCGCTCACCGACGCAGGCGTCGCCTTTCTGCGCGACGTCCGGGTTATCCAGGCACGACTGAAAGAAGCCACCCAGCGCGTACAAGATATCCATTCTGGGCTGGCCGGCCGCATCGAAATCGGCTTGTCAGGGTCGCATTTTTTAGGGCCATTGCCCCAGTGCATTGGTGAACTGGCGCACGCCTACCCGGACATCGATGTTGTGCTGAACGAAATGGCACCGAACGACCAACTGGACGCCCTGCGCGAACAGCGTATCGACATCAGCATCTCGAGGCAATACGTCGAAGACGACCTGCTGCGCAGCGAACCACTATGGCCCGACCCGTTGTGGGTTGCGCTACCGCAAGGCCATGCCTTGAGTGGGCAGACAGTGCTCCGGCTCGACCAACTGGCCGACGAGCGGTTCATCATGCTGCGCCGCGACACATCGAAATTTGCCCAGCAAATATACAACGCCTGCCTGGAGCGAGGCTTCACCCCCAACGTCATTCACGCCGTGTCCGAGGTTCCCGCCCAGCTCAGCCTGGTCAGCGCCGGGCTAGGGGTGGCTATCGTACCCGGCTCGACGCGGCGCTATCGGGCGCAAACCCTAAGCTTTTGCCCACTCGAAGACATCGGCATCCATACTCAGGTGCATGCCGTTGTTCGTAAAGCGCACCGAAAATCAGCCATCGACACCGTCTTGCAACAGCTTCAATCGTTCTCGTCTGCCTCGTGATAGCGGGTGACGTCGCGTATGCAGTCCAGCGCGCGCTCGATAGTATTAGGGAAAATTTCGTCATTTCGCCAATACATCGATACCGACCCGAAACCCTGCAACTCGACCGGCACAATACGAATCAAGTTTAAGCGCGACAACATTTGCGTAGACCGATGCGACGCCGTACCAATGGCATCACTGTTGGTCAGCAGGGTAATGTTGGCGATGACGGAATTGGACTCAATGTAATTTCTGGGCAGCTTCCTGCCAGCCGACGCCAGAGCAGCCTCGAGGGCGTTGCGTACAGGCGTCTCCCGGGGCCAAACAATCCAGCGATAACGCTCAACATCTTCCCAACCGATCGACTTCTGGGCAAACAACGGGTGGCCGGGCCGGGCCACCAGATCGACCGGCTCGACATACAGCAACTCGCTGCTGATCTGACTATGATCATGCGCCTGCTTGCTGGTGCGTCCGATCAAGACATCGAGATCGCCTTGCGCCAGCAAAATAAGCAGGCGATCCATGGTGCCCTCGACCAAATCGACGCGCAGTTCAGGCATACGCTCGCCCATGCGCAAAATGGCCAATGGCGCAGCCACCGATGCCGCGGCCCCCGATGCCCCGATCACCACCCGACCCGACACCCCGTCACGCAAAGTCATCATGTCGACTGCGGCCCGATCCAGCTGCGAGAGCACACGCCGAGCGTGCTCGATCATCACCTGCCCGTGCGGCGTGGGCACCAGACCCCGGGCATGCCGCTCGAACAGTGTCAGACCCACGTCCTCTTCCAGCTCTTTGAGCCATTTGGACAAGCCCGGCTGTGTGGTGTTCAGCATTGTTGCCGAATGGCTGAGATTCCGGGTTTGCTCGAGGCTGAGCAAGTAGCGCAGATTGCGAAGCCGGATCCGGTCGGTCCAGTCTGTAGCCATGTCTTGTCCTGAAGTAGCGTGACCGGCTTGTCATCCCCGGTCAAAACGAATATAGTCTTCGAAAATTATGGTTATTTTATAAAATCCTAACCTCTGAGGGTCACACCATGAAATCATCAGCCCGCGAGAACAACAATTTCCGCGAAGACGTTCTCGGTCGTGCCAACGTCGAAGATACACCCGAACTGCTGGCTTACTACGACGAGCTCGAAAAAATGAATACTGCCGCCCTCTGGACGGTGGCCAATAAAATCGAACCCTGGTTCCCGCAATCAAGCTCGGTACCCGTGCTGTGGCGCTTTAAAGAGCTGCGCGAACACGTCCTGAAATCGGTATCGTTGGTGTCGCCCGAAAAGGCCGGCCGCCGCGTAATTTATCTCGACAACCCGGGCCGCCGCGATGTTGCAGCTGCTGTAGGCTGGTTGTATTCGGGCCTGCAAGTCATGCACCCGGGCGAACTGGCCTCGGCACACGCTCACTCGGCCAGCGCGCTGCGCTTCATTATGGAAGGCAAGGGCGCCTTCACTATTGTTGACGGCCACAAAATGACCCTCGGCGCCAACGACTTTGTTCTGACGCCCAACGGCACGTGGCACGAGCATGGCGTCTCGGAAGACGGCACCGCCTGCATCTGGCAAGACGGCCTCGATATCCCCCTGATGAACGCGCTGGAAGCCAACTTCTACGCCGTCCACCCCGACTTGCAACAAGCCGTCACTTACCCTGTCGATGACAGCACCGCCACTTGGGCCAACCCCGGCCTGGTGCCCGCCAACGACAAATGGTCGCATGGCTACTCACCCTTGCTTAAATACGAGTGGGCGCCGACCTACGAATCGTTAAGCCGTTACGCCAAAGTCACCGATGGCTCGCCTTTTGACGGCGTGCTGATGAATTACGTCAACCCCAAAACCGGCGGCCCGGTCATGCAAACCATTGGCGCCAGCATGCAAATGCTGCGTCCCGGCGAGCACACCAAAGCACACCGTCACACCGGCAGCTTCATTTATCAGGTAGCGAAGGACCAGGGCTATTCCATCATTAACGGCAAACGCTTCGACTGGCAAGAACGCGACATTTTCTGCGTGCCGTCGTGGGCCATGCACGAGCATGCCAACGCCAGCAACAGCGAAGACGCCTGCCTGTTCTGCTTCAACGATATGCCGGTCATGAACTCGCTGGGCCTGTACCGCGAAGAAGCGCTCAAAGAAAACGACGGTCACCAAAAAATCATCGACTAACCTCTTACTCTGACTCACTCAAGGATTACTCATGCGTTTAGTTACTTATCGCCGCTCTGTCAACGAAGAAAGCCGCCTGGGCGCGCTGGTCGACAACCTGGTCATTGACCTGCAATGGCTGGGCGATGCCGCCGGCATCGACTTGCCCGCAGACATGCTCGACTTCATTGACTTGGGCCCCCAGGCTGTCAAAAGCGCCACCGAGCTGCTGAACACCTACCGCGAAGACTGGCCCGTCGGCGTGGCCATCCCCGTACAAAACGTCAAGCTGTTGGCACCTATCCCCCGCCCACGTAAAAACATCTTCGGTATCGGCCTGAACTACACCGAGCACGTCGCTGAGTCGGCAAAATCGCTCGACACGTCGCCCGATCTGCCCAAGCAGCCCGTCATTTTCTCGAAGCCGCCCACCACCGTCATTGGTAATGGCGACGCGATCGAGCACAACGCAAAAATCACTCAGCAAATGGACTGGGAATGCGAACTGGCCGCCATTATTGGTACACGCGCCAAGCGCGTCGAGCGCAAAGACGCGCTGCAGTATGTCTTTGGCTACAGCATCATGAACGACATCAGCGCACGCGATAACCGCCGCTCGGGTCAGTGGATCTACTCTAAAGGCCAAGACACCTACGCCCCGTTTGGTCCTTGCATCGTCACCGCCGACGAAATCGGCGACCCACAAAACCTGAAACTCTGGCTCACCGTCAACGGCGTCGAAAAACAAAACTCGAACACCGCTTACATGCTGTTCAAAGTCGACGAACTGATTGCCGACATCAGCCAGGGTATTACGCTTGAGCCCGGCGACATCATCGCTACAGGCACCCCCGCAGGTGTTGGCGCTGGCCGCACGCCCCAAGAATGGCTCTGGCCCGGCGACGTTGTCGAATGCCACATCGAAGGCATTGGCTCGCTGCGTAACCCTGTTGTTGCGGTGTAATCCTTATGCTGAACTTACCTAAAACCAAGGTAGCGGCCGTTCAGGCCGCCCCGGTATTCCTGGATACCGACGCTACGGTCGAAAAAGTTTGCCAGCTGATTAAAGAAGCCGCGGACAATGGGGCCAAGCTGGTCGCGTTCCCCGAGGTCTTCATTGCCGGTTACCCCTACTGGAACTGGTTCATGTCGCCCGTCGAGGGCAGCCCCTGGTTCGAGAAGCTGGTGCGTAGCGCCATCGAATTGCCCGGCCCTGAAATCCGTCGCGTTGCTCAAGCGGCTAAAGCCAATGGCGTGCACGTCGTCATCGGCTGCAACGAGCGCAACAAGAACGGTATCAGCACGCTGTACAACACGCTGGTATTCATTGGCCCCGACGGCAAAATTTTGGGTCGCCATCGCAAGCTGGTACCCACCTGGGCCGAGAAACTGACCTGGGCCAATGGCGACGGCAGTTCGCTCCGCGTATACGACACCGCCATCGGCAAAGTGGGCGGCTTGGCCTGCGGCGAAAACACCAACACGCTGGCGCGTTTCAGCTTGCTCGCACAAGGCGAAATGCTGCACATCGCCAGCTATATTTCGCTGCCGGTTGCACCGCCCGATTACGACATGTCCGAGGCCATCAAGGTTCGCGCCATGGCGCACTCGTTCGAGGGCAAGGTCTATACGATTGTGTCGTGCTCGACCGTATCCGAAGAAATCATCGACACATTCAAGGCTACCCACCCGCAAGCCGAAACGCTGCTTCGCCGCGAAAACAGCGCTTTTTCGGGCGTGATTGGCCCCGATGGTCGCGTGGTCGGACAGCCCCTGATCGACAAAGAAGGCATCGTCTACGCTGATGTCGACCTGTCAAAGTGCATTCAGCCTCGCCAAATGCACGATATCACCGGGCACTACAACCGCTTCGATGTCTTCGACCTGCGTGTTAACCGCCGGCCCCAGCAAGCTGCCCAATTCTTCGATGCTGACAGCGCTGTCAACTTCGAAGATGACGACAGCGATGAAGCTGCCGACGAAAGCCGTTAATTGATGTCGGTATGAACGTCCTGACTGAACTGGCTTCGCTCGATACCAGTGTCACCGAGAAATCGGTGACACTGGCCGAGCAGGCCTACCGGGCGATCAAACGTGACATCGTCTCGGGGGCCTTGCCCCCGGGCTCGGCACTACGCCTTGAGTTTTTGAAAGGCCGATACCAGCTAAGCTTTTCGCCCCTGCGCGAAGCGCTAAACAGACTGCAAAGCGAACGACTTGTCGACGCGGCTGCCCTGAAAGGTTTTCGGGTGTCCCCCTTGTCGCTCAAAGAAATGCGTGACTCGATGAACACGCGCATTCTGATCGATTGCGAAGCACTGAAGCGCTCGATTGAACGCGGCACCGACGACTGGGAAACCCATGTCGTAGGTAGCCTGCATACGTTGTCGTTGGTAACCCGACGCCATAACAATGGCGAATTGGGCGAGACCTACTACGACCAGGTCGAACAACGCCACCTCGGCCTACATCAGGCCCTGATCAGCGCGTGCGATTCGCGTTGGCTGCTAGAGTTTTCTATGACGCTGTACGTTCAGACCGAACGCTACCGTCGTCCCATGTTGGTTGACCTGTACAAAAACAGCGCCCCGCGCGATGTCTCTAAAGAGCACCGCGACTTGGTCGACGCTACACTTAGCCGCGACACACACGCCGCTACCCAATTGCTGACCCAGCATTACCAAAAAACGGCCGACCTCATCGAGGCTTCGCTAAGCAACGCCCCAACGCCGGCCAACAACAAAAAGGGCTGAACGCCTTTCGGCCCCAGCCCCTTTTTACAGCAGCGTATAAGCGCTTAAACGCTTAAACCCCCAGATACTGATTGACCAGATCGGGTTGCGCCATCAGCTCGTCGGAAGTGCCGTTCCAGACGATACGGCCTTTTTCGATGATGTGGTGACGATCGACCAGGTGGTGCATCTCTTTGAGGTTTTTGTCGATCAACAAAATGGTTTGGCCTTCGCGCTTTAGGCGGTTAAGGCAAGCCCAGATTTCTTGACGAATGACAGGGGCCAGGCCTTCGGTCGCTTCGTCAAGAATAAGCAAACGCGGGTTGGTCAACAACGCCCGGCCAATGGCCAGCATTTGCTGCTCGCCGCCCGACAACGTACGTGCCGACTGAGTGCGACGCTCGAACAACCGCGGGAACAATTCGTACACTGCTTCCAGCGTCCAGGGGCCCTGGGTATCGTTGCGCGACGTTGCGTACAGGTTTTCGTAGACGCTTAACGAGCCGAACACGTGACGCCCTTCGGGCACCAGACCGCAACCCAGGCGAGCGATACGGTGCGGACGATAGCCATTGATGACTTCGTCACCCAGGCGAATCGTACCCGCCCGCAAGGGCAACATGCCCATGATGGTACGCACCGTGGTGGTTTTACCCATGCCGTTACGGCCAATCAGCGACACGACGGTTTTATCGGGGATTTCAAGGTCCAGGCCAAACAAGACCTTGCTTTGACCATAGCCGGATTCAATTTTTTCAGCTTTTAGCATTATTCATTTCCCAGGTAGGCATCACGCACCTCGGGGTGCTCGCGGACTTCGTCTGGTGTCCCCGTGAAAATAGGATGACCATAGACCAATACCGTCACGCGGTCGGCCAATGCAAACACAATGTCCATGTCGTGTTCGACCAGCAACATGGCGTACTGGCCCTTAAGGCTGAGCAGGATGTCTTTCATGAGCATGGACTCTTCAGCCCCCAGGCCAGCCATGGGCTCGTCGAGCAACAGCACGGGTGCATTCAGAGACAACGCCACCGCCAGTTCGAGTTGACGTTTTTCGCCGTGAGCCAGAGAGGACACGAGCTCGTTGGCCCGATGCGCCAAACCCACTTTTTCCAGGGCTTCGCGAGCGGGCTTGCGCAGGGACTCGTCTTTACGGGCGTTGCGCCACAAGCTGAATCGCTTGTTAGTGCCTGCCTGCACCGCCATGGCCACGTTATCTTCGACAGTAAAGTCGTGATAAAGCTGACTGATCTGGAACGAACGAGCCAGGCCCACCGCAGCACGCTCGTGAGGCGGTACGCGGGTGATGTCTTTGCCGTCGAGCAAGATCTGACCCGAGTCGGGCATGATCTCACCGCTGATTTGGGAAATCAGGGTCGTTTTACCGGCCCCGTTAGGGCCGATCAATGCATGAATTTCGTCGGCGTAAACCGTCAGGTTAACGTCGTCGGTAGCCGCCAGTGCGCCAAAAGACTTGCGCAGGTTGCGGATTTCGAGTTTGGGTTGTTTATTAGTCATTATTGCGTCCTCCGACCAACCAGCCAAAGATGCCTCGGCGGCTAAAGAGAACCACCAAAATCAAAACCGGGCCCAAGAAAAGCATCCAGTTTTCGGTCCAGGCCGTCAACACTTGCTCGAGACCCAGATATACGGCCGCACCGATAATGGGGCCAAAAATAGTACCCATACCACCCAGAATAATCATGGCCATGATTTCGCCTGACTTGAGCCAAGACGCCATATCGGGGCTGGCATACAGGGCATAGTTAGCCCACAACACACCGGCCAGGCCCGTACCCGCCGCAGAAATTACAAAGGCCGTGAGCTTGTAGCGCATCGGGGCGTAACCCAAGTTGATGTTACGGCGTTCGTTTTGCTTGAAACCGCGCAGCACCATACCGAAGGGCGAGTTGACGATACGACGGCACACCCAGACCCAGACAATCAGCATGGCCAAGCACAGGTAATAGAAGGTGACGTTGTCATCGATGTCGAGACCCGGGATGACATTACGGTTGGTGATGGACATACCATCATCGCCACCGTACTGAACCAGGCCGACGAGTACGAAGTACAGCATTTGTGCAAAAGCCAGCGTAATCATGATGAACTGGATGCCGCTAGTACGCAGCGACAACGCCCCCATGACCAGACCCACCAGCGCGGCAATGATCATGGCCAGCGGCCAGATGATGAGCGCGGAGTTGCTGCCGGCCCAGCCGAAAATGGTGTCGCCCATGTCCATATGGAAACCGATAATGCCGACCACATAGCCGCCAATACCAAAAAACGCCGCGTGGCCAAAGCTGACCAGCGCGCCATAACCCAGGATGAGGTCGAGACTGACTGCGGCCAAGGCATAGATGACAAAGCGTGTCACCATGCTGACCAGAAAGGTGTCGTCGCTGACGTTGGCGATCGGCGGCACCAGAAGAAGCAGGGCAAAAATTATGCCGACAATGATGTATTTACGGGTCATTATTATTTACCTTTGTGCGGGAACCAGCCCACGGGGTTTAACCAGCAGGACAATTGCCATAAGAATGTAAATACTGGCCGAGACCAGGCTGGAGCTGACCGAATCGCTATATTCGGGCGGCAAGATCTGGGACATCCAGATCGGGATATAAGCCCGCCCAAACGAATCGACCAAACCCACCAACAACGAACCCACCAATGCACCACGTACAGAACCTACGCCACCGACCACGATAACAACCAGGGTGGTGATGAGGATTTTTTCGCCCATACCGATTTCGATAGCCAGCAACGGGGCGCCCATGACGCCGGCAAAACCACCCAGGAAGGCACCTAGACCAAATACCAGCAGGAACAGGCGGCGGATATTAATACCCAAGGCATCGACGATTTCGGCATCGTCGGCACCGGCGCGCACCAGCATACCAACACGCGTGCGCGAAATAAGGAACCAGAGCCCAATCGCCACCAGCACGCCAGCGCCAATAAAGGCCAGACGCATGACCGGGTAATTTAAGCCGGGCAAAATTTGTACCGAACCTGACAGCAGGGGCGGAATGTCGACAAATGGCGGGCTACGGCCAAACACCAAGGTGACCAGCGCATTGGTGAAGAAAATCACACCGAGCGTGGCCAGCACCTGATCGAGGTGATCACGGTGATACAAACGGCTGATAATGAGCTTTTCAACGATAAGGCCATAGACCCCCGCGCTGAATACAGCTGCAATAATGGCTACGGTAAACGAGCCGGTAATGGCGACTGCCGAGGCCGCGCAAAATGCGCCCACCATATAGAACGAGCCATGCGCCAGATTCACGACATTCATGATGCCGAAAATCAGGGTCAGGCCCGCCGATAGCAGGAACAACAGGGCACTGTACTGCAGACCATTCATGGCCTGCTCTACGAACATATACATGGGAGCTTTCCGTTTGCGCCGACAACAAGCGAGCAGAACGCCCGAATGCAATCAGCTGGTCTTTGTGTTGGTTCTGCGAGCGCAGGGAGCTTAAAGAGGCAAGACCACAGAGATAGTAGCGAAAAACGAAATACGCCGGCGTCTCCAAGAACCCTTAAGTCTTTGTGCTAACAGTAGACTTCTTAAAATTTTCTCTACTTTAAACACAAATACTTTAACCTTCAAGCTTCTTGTAAGATTACCGGCGTATTTTTTACACTTTTTTTCAGTTCATCTGGCACTCAGCGACGTAAGGATCGGTGTGATCCTTGACGATGGTGTCGACAAATTTATAGTCGAGCTCGCCTTTTTCGTTGGGCTCGACACGCACCATGAACCAATCTTGGATCGGATGATGGTTAGCGCCAAACTTGAAGTTGCCACGCACGCTTTCGAAGTCTGCTTTAAGCAGTGCAGCACGGAACTCGTCAGCCTTGCCGGTGACATCGCCACCTACCGCTTTCAGGGCTGAAGCCATCAGGCGGCCCGTGTCGTAAGAGGTTGCGGCATACACGGTAGGACGACGGCCATATTCTTTCTGGAACGCTTCAACAAACTGCTTGCTGGCCGGGTTGTCCATGCTCGCTGTCCATTGGGTGGTCAGGTAAAAGCCCTTGCTGGCGTCGCCAGTGGCTTTGAGCATGCGGTCGTCCATTGAGTACAACGTCGTGACCATTTTGACTTTCTCGCCCAGACCAGAGTTGGCCCACTGCTTGGCAAAGTTGATGCCGGCGCCACCGGGCAAGAACTCAAATACGGCTTCAGGCTCGAGCGAGCGGATACGTGCCAGTTCGACCGAGAAGTCGGATTGATCAAGCTTCGTGTAGATTTCGGCAACGATTTCGCCTTTATAAACACGCTTGAAACCACTGAGGGCATCGCGGCCGGCCTGGTAGGCGGGGGCCATGATGACCATTTTCTTGATGCCCATGTTGTTAGCGGCAATGGCGGCACTGTCGCTATACGAATCGTTCTGGAAGGCCACCGAGAAATAGTTTTTCTCGCAACCCTTACCAGCAAATGTCGACGGACCCGCGTTCAGGCTGACGTAAAAACCACCCGACTTCATGACGGTAGGCACGACGGCAACCAGCACGTTCGAGAAGTTAATGCCGGTGAACAGGCGAACGCCGTCTTGCACCATTTTCTCGGCAATCTGCTTGCCCGAGCCCGGTTTGAGACCGTCGTCTTCGACGATGACATTGACAGGCACGCCACCCAGCTTGCCGCCTTCTTGCTTGACGGCCAACAAGAAGCCGTCGCGCTCATCTTCACCGATATAACCGGCAGGTGTCGACAAGGTCGTAATCAAGCCGATGTCGAGCGGCTTGTCGGCGGCGTGGGCCATAGCGGCGGTCAGCCCCAGGGCCATGCCCAAACCTACTTTTTTCAGCAGTTTCATTTAAATCTCCTCCCGAGATTGCAAGTGTTGAATCAATGCGGATGTTAGCGCGGCTCGAGACAATTGTCTTTACGCCAGCCATATAACCATTCGAGCTGTGTGTAAAACTGTTCTTGTGTTTTGCCTTTCCAGAGCAAATTACGCACTTGGCGCTCGACGCCTTTGGCATGATAAATGCGGCCCATTTCGCGAGTAGACCACACGACCCGGGCAGTACGCGGGATACGCACCGACTCGTACAGGCGGAACGCCGCATCGAGATCGCCTTCGGCTTTGGCAAAAGCTTCGCCCAGCGTAACTGCATCTTCGATAGCCATGCACGCACCCTGTGCCATGTATTGCGTCATAGGGTGGGCGGCATCACCCAACAGGGTACAGCGGCCATTGCCCCAAGCCTCGACAGGGTCGGCGTCGGCCGTAGCCCAACGACGCCAGGAAGTGGGGCGGTCGAGCATTTGGGCTGGGCGCGGATGAATGCCCTGGAAGTAAGACAAAACTTCTTCTTTACTACCTTCGCGAACGCCCCATTCTTCTTGGTCGCGGCTATGGAAAGTCACCACCAGGTTGTATTGCTTACCGGCGCGCAAGGGGTAGTGCACCAGGTGACAGCGTGGACCGGCCCAAAGTACAGGTGCATTGATTCGCAGGTCTTCGGGCATGTTGTCGCGCTCTACCACAGCGCGGTACACCACGTGACCGGTCACACGATGCTGGGCGCCAATGGTGCGCGCACGAATGACCGATTTCACCCCGTCGCAACCCACCACCGCATCGGCCTTGTAGACCTCGCCTTTGGTGTCGGTTACTTCGACGCCATTGGGGCCAACTTTGACGTTTTCAACGTGCGTGGAGGTTTTGAACTTGATGAGCGGATTGTCTTGAACCGCCTCGAGAATTGACAGGTGGATGTCGGCGCGGTGAATCACGGCGTAGGGGTTGCCAAAGCGCTCGCGAAATTTCTCACCGGTTTCGATACGCACCACTTCAGTCGCGTCGATAGCGTCCATCATGGTGGTGTGATCAGTAAATACGGCGCGATTGCGCGCTGCCTGACCGACGCCCAAGGCGTCAAGCGCGGCAAAGGCGTTAGGGCCCAACTGAATACCGGCGCCAATTTCGCCAATCTGGTCGGCTTGTTCGAGCAGCAGGATTTCGAGACCTTGCCGCGAGAGCGACAGGGCTGCGGCCAGGCCACCGATCCCGCCCCCAACAATAATCACTTTCTGTTTCGCAGTGTTTGTCATGGTGTCCACCTTATGTAGAGACGTGACGAACCCCAGCCTATCGTTATCGGGCCGTCACGTACCTGACTGATTTTAAATAAAGATCAGGGTTGATAATCGGGTTGCTTTGCCGGCGCCGCTTGCTGAAACGCGGGTAAGGTATTGCAATGCTCGTAGACGGCCATCACCCGCTTGTAAGGGGTCAGGTCGCACTTCATGCGCAGCGCATTGGCCACTTGCGGCACCAGGCAGCAATCAGCCAGCGATACTTGCTCGTCAAAACAGAATTTTTGCGACCCGGCGCGCTCAAGCAGGGCCTCGAGCGATTTGAAGCCTTCGGCAATCCAGTGCGCATACCATGCGTTTTTCTGCTCTTCGGTCACGCCCAGCTCTTTGACCAGATACTTCAGGACACGAAGATTATTAAGCGGATGGATATCGCAGGAAATTAGATTGGCCAGCTCAAGCACACGAGCACGCTTGGCCGGGTCGGCCGGGATCAAGCGTGGCTCTGGGAACTTTGCGTCGAGGTAGTCGGCAATGGCCAGCGACTGACCCAGATGAAACCCGTTATCGTCAAGCATGGGTACGCTGGCGCTGGGGTTCTTCTGGACGTAATCGTCGTTTTTGTGCTCTAGCACACGGATATTGACGGGCACCTGATTAACCTGCGCCTGCTTGAGGCCCAGGATAATACGCACGCGATAAGACGCGGAGCTGTTGAAGAAGGTGTAGAGATCCATGGCCTTACACCACCTTAACCTGAATTGCCCCCAAACCTTCGACTTTACCGACCATCAGGTCGCCTTTGACGACCGCGCCCACGCCTTCGGGGGTACCAGTGTAAATGAGGTCGCCCTCTTCGAGGCGGAAGTACTTGGAAAGATAGGCAACGGTTTCGGCAACCGACCAGATGAGTTTGTCGATGCTGCTTTTTTGTTTGACCTGACCATTAACCTCGAGGGAGATTTCAGCCTTTTCGAGATGACCGGATTGCGTTACCGGGTGCAGCGGGCCAATTGGGCCGCTATCGTCGAATGCTTTGCCCAGCTCCCAGGGGCGGCCCATTTCACGCATCTTCATTTGCAAGTCACGACGGGTCATGTCCAGACCGACCGCGTAGCCCCATACATGGCTAAGTGCGTCTTCGACGCTAATGTTGGAACCGCCCTTGCCAATAGCCGCGACCAATTCGATTTCGTAGTGGTAGTTGCTGGTTTCGGAAGGGTAAGGAATGGACAGCGTGTCGCCATACGCGACCGGACGGACAGAGTCGGCCGGCTTGCAGAAGAAGAAGGGCGGTTCGCGATCGGGATCGAAACCCATTTCGCGGGCGTGAGCGGCATAGTTGCGACCGACACAGTACACACGGCGAACCGGGAACGTATCGGACGAGCCGACCACCGGGACGGCAACAATTTCGGGAGCTTTTACGACGTATGACATGGCAGTCTCTTTAATGTGGGTGCCACACCATTGCGGGCGGCAGACATGTTTTAAATGATTTTTTTAAATATACGTCTTTTACGCGCGCTTGGGGCCATTTTGGTATACGCGAAAAGATGAAATATTTTTATCAGGCATAACCAAAAAGAATACCTTTAAGTTATGCCGACCCAACACGCCTGCCGTTACTGCTGAATTACCGATTACTGTTTGGATGACCGCACGGCAACTTCGACTTCACCAATGCCCTGCATCGTGACACGAATGGTGTCCCCCCCCACGACTGGGCCGACACCTTCAGGCGTGCCGGTGAACAGAATATCGCCGGGTTGCAGGGTGTAGAACGACGATGCATATTCGATAAGTTGCGGGATATTAAGGATCAGATCACGCGTATTGGCCTTCTGACGGGGCTCGCCGTTGACGGTCAGCGCAAAGTCGAGCGCCGATGGGTCGGTCAATTCATCAGAAGTCACCATCCAGGGGCCGACAACGCTGTACGAGTCAATCGACTTACGCAGACTGCGCTCTTCGGGACCACGGGTAGTCATATCCAGGCCAATGCAATAGCCCGCCACATGATCGAGGGCGTTCGCCTGGCTGATGTTGCGGCCGGCCTTGCCAATGACCACTACAACTTCGGCCTCATGGTCGTTACGACGGTCGGGGTGCTCGATATCAACACCTGCGCTGACGCCAACCAAAGAACTGGTCGCTTTCAGGAACAGACCAATTTTCTGGATCTCGAGAATGGCGTTCTGGTGGTGAATCTGCTCGTCTGTACGCGCCTCTTCGAGGTGCTTCTTGTAATTGACCGGCGCAGCAACAATTTTGCCAGGGTTAGCTACCGGGCTCAGAAAGCTGACGCTGCTCACCGCATGAGATTCGGCGCTAGGCAAAAGGGCATCGATGCGCGCACGCACCTGGTCAAGATTGGCAATAAGCAAGTCGACGGTGGGTGCGGGGTAGCGGATTTCGGGAAGGACGTCGAGCGCGGCGGTCACGTCAAATACGCGGTCACCCTGGACCACACCCAGTCGGTTGTCATTAAAACGGCAGATTTTCAATTTGAGGCTCCGGTTAAATATTGCGCACCGCGTCCGGAACGGGGTAGCGGCGCGTATAAGGCCCCGCCTTGGCCACCTGGCCGGGCACATCGTGGCCGACAATTTCAGGCAGCAGGCGGGAAATTTCTAAAAGTCGGGTCAGGTCGACCCCAGTGTCATAGCCCATGGCATCAAGCATATGGACCATATCTTCGGTACACACATTGCCACTGGCCCCCGGCGCAAACGGGCAACCGCCCAGTCCGCCCAGAGAAGCGTCGAAACGATCGACACCCGCGTGCAACGCGGCCAATACATTGGCCAGGCCCATCGCTCGGGTGTCATGAAAATGCGCAGTCAAGATCAGATCGGGCCAGCGCTGTTTTACCGTGTCGCACAGCCGCGCAACCTGCGCCGGATTGGCCACACCGGTGGTGTCGCACAGGCTAACGGCTTGAATACCCATATCGATATAGCGCTGCACCAGATCCAGCACCGTGGCTTCAGGGACCTCGCCATCGAACGGGCAACCAAAAGCCGTCGATAACGACGCGTTAATGGCGGCACGGCCATCGATGTAGTCGACGACCTGTCGGAACTGTTCAAGCGACTGTGCCTGCGTCATACGCAAGTTGGCCAGGTTATGCGTGTGGCTGGCCGACATGAACAGATTGATTTCGTCGACATTGCAGGCCAGCGCACGCTCGCAACCTCGTACATTGGGTACCAACGCCGCGTAAATCACCCCATCGACCCGATCAATTTGCGACATCACCGCTTCGGCGTCCGCCAGGTTCGGAATAGCCTTTGGCGACGTAAACGATGTGACCTCAATCTTGGCCAACCCGGTGCGCGACAGCGCATTGATCAATTCAATTTTTTGCTCTGTCGGTATAAAACGAGGCTCGATCTGGAAGCCGTCGCGCACGGATACTTCTTGTATATACAGTTTTTTGCGTGATGAAGTGCTCATGATCAACCTTTGTGTTTAGCGGCAGCACAGGCCGACTTGCGCGATATGCCGGCTAGCCTGCCGGGGACGCGCATCAAGCCAGCCCCGCTTCGCGCATCTGCGCATACTGTTCCGGAGTGACGCCAATACGCGCCAGCACTTCTTCAGTGTGCGCCCCTAGCTCAGGCCCTAACCAACGCGTCTGGCCCGGTGTTTCGCTAAGCTTAGGCACAATACCTGGCAAATCTACGGCCTGGCCATCAGGCAGCTCGAATGACTGGATCATGTCGCGCGCACGGTAATGCGCGTCTTCGTAGATGTCTTTTGCCGTATAAATGCGACCACATGGCACCGAGGCCGCATCCAAGGTTTCAAGAATATGATCAAGCGTATGCTGCGCCGTCCAGGCGGCAATCACACCATCAATCATTTCTGTTTGCTTGGCACGGCCATCGTTCTGCGCCAGCGCGGGGTCTTCGGCTAAGTCGGGGCGACCAATGGCGGCCATCAGGCGCTTGAAGATACCGTCACCGTTTCCGGCGATGGCCACATAACTGCCATCTTGGCATAGGTAAGTATTAGAGGGCACAATGCCCGGCAAGGCCGAGCCCGTACGCTCGCGAATATTTCCTCCAACGGAGTACTCGGGAATCAGGCTTTCCATAACGGCAAACACGGCTTCGTACAAAGCCACGTCGATCATTTGGCCTTTACCCCGGTTCACCTTGACGTGATGCATGGCAATAAGAGCGCCCACGACGGCATACAACGACGCCAGCGTGTCGCCCAGACTGACTCCGGTGCGCACCGGCGCGCGGTCGGGGTAGCCTGTAACGTAGCGCAGGCCGCCCATACACTCAGCAATGGCTGCAAAGCCTGGCTTTTGGCTGGCCGGGCCGGTTTGGCCATAGCCCGAAATGCGCACCATGATCAGCGAAGGATTAAGCGCATGTAAGGTCTCCCAGCCAAGCCCCCATTTCTCAAGGGTGCCGGGCCGAAAGTTTTCGATCACGACATCGGCTTCGGCCGCCAACTTACGCACGATTTCTTGGGCTTCAGGATGCTTCAGGTCGAGCGTCACTGACTTTTTGTTTCGACTTTGGGTGTACCACCACAGCGAGGTACCCTTGTGTAACTTACGCCAAGTACGCAACGGGTCGCCCTTTCCGGGGGGTTCGATTTTAATGACCTCGGCACCAAACTGCGCCAGTAAGGTGCTGGCGTAAGGGCCGGCGATCAAGGCGCCCAGCTCAAGGACCTTAACGCCTTTAAGGGCGAGAGGCTGGGCCTGGGCTTCTGCTTGTGTCATGTCGTCTCCGGGAAGATATCCGGGGGTGCTGCTGTGCGCCCCGGGACCAAAAGAATGGCGATGCCAGCATACGCTGCCAGAGCTATCGCTTTACAACATGGTGCCTTGTTATTTACCCTTGGTAAAGCAGTCATATCCGATAGCATCATCGCAAAATACGATGGTACGCTGAACCTGGCCGTTATGCTTGGACTCGATATTGCGCACCCGTTAACACCTGACTTTATTTTCATGACGATCGACCCCAAATCTTTAAAGCTGTTCGTGCAGGTCATGCAGGCCGGCACCATCGCTGCTGTTGCTCAGCGCGAACACATTGCCGCTGCCGCAATCAGTCGACGCATTGCCGACCTGGAAACCACTCTGGGCGTCGCTCTGGTCGAACGCAGCAACAAAGGCATGCTGCCCACTGCGGCCGGCCAGGCACTGATCAACCGTTCGCATCGTGTGCTGAACGAGCTCGACGGCATCGCACTCCAGATGCACGAGTATGTATCGGGCGTTAAGGGGTACATCCGTATCCATGCCAATATGTCTGCGACCAACCAGTTTTTGCCTACCGAACTGCAACAGTTTCTGTCTTGCCACCCGAACGTGCGTATTGACCTGACCGAAGCGCTGAGCACAGAGATTGCGCAGTCGGTGGCCGACAACGCGGCGGACATCGGCATTCTGGTTGCAGACGAAAGTACCATGCAGCCCGCCGGCGCAATGGTGGGCAAAACAGCGGGTATCGAATACTTGCCTTACCGCAACGATACCCTTGTCATCATTACCGCTCAGGATCATCCACTCTCCTCTTCCCACCGCGTGCGCTTTGCCCAAACGCTAGACTATGTATACGTTGGCCTGCCACAAGGCAGCCAGCTTAACCTTCAGTTAAGCCGTGCCGCGTTAGCCCAGGGACGGGCGTGGCAAAGCCGTTTTCAGGTGGCCAGCTACCATGCCTTATGCCTGATGGTCGAAGCCGACCTGGGAATAGGGCTTGTGCCGCTGCGTATCGCACAAACACATGCCAAAGCACTGAACATTCGCCAGGTTCAGCTTGACGAACCTTGGGCCCGTCGTCAGTTGAATCTTTGCGTTCGCTCGATCGACACGCTGTCGCCCAGCGCCAAGCTGCTGGTTCAGCACATGACACAGTTCGTTACGGCAACCCACCCACAAACGTCGTTATCATAAAACAAAATGAGCGCGCTCATTTTTATTTTTATTAGAAAAACTTAAATGGAGACTCCCATATGCGACGTTTAGCCATCGCGTGCCTTAGCGCGACGCTTTTCCTGGCCGCACCGGTCAGTGCCCAAAATAACGCCGAGCCCAAAGTGTTCCTTGAGTACACACAAACCGAACTCGACCGCAACTACAACCAGGCAGACTGGGCCGCCAATATCAAGCAACTGGTCCAACGCTACGACCTGCGCAGCGACGTGACACGTCAACGCTTGGGCGCCCCTGAGCGTTTCGCGTACGGAGATGACAAAGTCGAAGGGCTCGATTTATTCCGGGCCAAAGCCGACAACGCCCCTTTGCATGTGTTCATCCATGGCGGCGCGTGGCGCGCTGGCAAGGCATCAAACTACCACTTCCCGGCAGAAATGTTTGTCGACAACGGCATCAGCTATGCTTCTCTGGACTTTGGCAACGTGCAAGACATCGGGCTTGACGGCATGACAGCTCAACTGCGCAAGGCCATTGCCTGGATCTACAAGAATGCCGATAAGTTAGGCATAGACCCCGAAAAAATCTACATTTCAGGTCACTCATCCGGCGCCCACCTTGGCGGCGTGTTGCTAACGACCGATTGGTCGTCCCTGGGCGTACCGGCGAACGTCATCAAGGGGGCAACACTTATTTCGGGTATGTACGACCTGAAGCCCGTACGTATGTCGGCACGTTCTTCGTATGTACCGTTTACAGACGACATCGAAAATGCCATGAGCACTCAGCGCCATCTGGACAAAATCACCACGCCTGTAATTTTGGCCTATGGGTCGCTTGAAACTGATGAGTTCAAACGCCAGACTGCAGACTTCGCTAAAGCCATGCAAACCGCAGGCAAACCCGTCGAATTGATCAAGGCCGACTTGTTCAACCATTTCGAAATGATGGACGACTTCGGCAACCCCTACGGGCAAGTATCAGCGGCCGCCATCAAGCAAATCAAAGGTAAATAAGCCGCAAACCATACGCGCCAGGGCACGAACCCAGGCGTTACTGATATTTATGCGCACACATACGCTACACAACAAAAAGCCCGGAGGCATTAGCCCCGGGCTTTTTGTTGTGATGTAAGTGGTACCGCAGAACACCCGCACAAAGCGGGGCTCTGCAAGCCAAATTACACGATGCGTACAGCTTCGATCAGACGGGTGACTGTCCAGGCCTTGTTACGGCTGATAGGACGGCCTTCTGCGATCTCGACGGTGTCGCCTTCGTTGTACTGATTGGTTTCGTCGTGTGCCATGTATTTAGCAGAGCGGACAACGATTTTGCCGTATACAGGATGCTTAACGCGACGCTCTACGCGAACGACGACGCTTTTGTCCATCTTGTTGCTGACAACTTTACCGATCAGCGTACGTTGACGCTTGGTGGTGTTTTGAGTTTCGCTCATTTTACTTTCCTGCCTTCTCAGTCAGGACTGTGCGTACACGAGCGATGTCGCGGCGTACCTTACCCAACTGACTGGTGTTGGAGAGTTGCTGAGTGGCGCGTTGCATACGCAAACCAAATTGCGCCTTCAGCAGGCTCTCGAGCTCGGTCTGGAGCTCTTTGGAATCTTTAGAACGGAGTTCGCTGGCTTTCATGAGGTCTCCTTAAGCGCCGATACGACGAGAAACGAACGTCGTGGCAATTGGCAACTTAGCGGCGGCCAGGCGGAAAGCTTCACGTGCCAGCTCTTCACTGACACCTTCCATTTCGTAGATCACCTTGCCGGGTTGAATTTCTGCGACCCAGTATTCAGGATTACCTTTACCGTTACCCATACGAACTTCAGCAGGTTTCTGCGAAATTGGTTTGTCGGGGAAAACGCGAATCCAGATACGACCACCACGTTTGATGTGACGGTTGATCGCACGACGAGCAGACTCGATTTGGCGAGCGGTCAGACGGCCACGGCCTGTGGCTTTAAGACCGAACTCGCCGAACGACACTTGCGCACCGCGCGTAGCCAGACCAGTGTTACGGCCTTTCTGCTCTTTGCGGTATTTTCTGCGTGACGGTTGCAACATGTTTATTCTCCTTCAGCTGGTGCTGCCGCCGCAGCATCAGGCTTACGAGGTCCGCGACCGCGGCCACCCGCAGGACGACGGCCATCAGGACGGTCACCGCGAGGTGCACGACGTGGACGGCGCTCTTCATCGCGAGGCGCTGCGGTTTCAGGGGGCATTTCGCCGTTAGGCAGCATGTCACCCTTGTAGACCCATACTTTGATACCGATGATCCCGTAAGTCGTTGCCGCTTCGGAAGTGCCGTAGTCGATGTTGGCGCGCAGGGTGTGCAGAGGCACACGACCTTCGCGGTACCATTCGGTACGGGCAATTTCGATACCGTTCAAACGACCGGAGCTCATGATCTTGATGCCTTGGGCACCCAGACGCATTGCGTTCTGCATAGCGCGTTTCATGGCGCGGCGGAACTGAATACGTTTTTCGAGCTGTTGGGCGATCGAGTCAGCAATAAGCTGAGCATCGGTTTCGGGCTTGCGGATCTCTTCGATGTTGACGTGCACAGGCACGCCCATCAAACGCTGAAGATCGGCCTTCAAGCTTTCGATGTCTTCGCCACGTTTGCCGATCACCACGCCCGGACGAGCCGAGTAAACAGTGATACGTGCATTCTTGGCGGGGCGCTCGATAACGACGCGACCAACCGAAGCGCTTTTCAGCTTTTTCTTGAGGTATTCGCGAACACGGATATCGTCGGCGAGCATGCCACCGAATGCCTTGTCGTCTGCATACCAGCGAGAAGTCCAGTTACGATTAACCGCGAGGCGGAACCCAATCGGGTGTACTTTTTGTCCCATTGCGACTCCTTAAGCGCCGACTTTGACCACAATGTGGCAAGTCTGCTTCTCGATACGGTTACCGCGGCCTTTCGCACGTGCGGAGAAACGCTTCATGGACTCGCCTTTGTCAACATAGATAGTGGTGACTTTCAGTTCGTCGATGTCGGCGCCGTCGTTGTGCTCGGCGTTGGCGATTGCGGACTCAAGGGCTTTCTTGAGAATGCCCGCGGCTTTCTTGGGGGTGAACGTCAGGATGTTCAGCGCCTGCGAAACCGATTTGCCACGGATCATGTCCGCTACCAAACGGGTTTTTTGCGCTGAAATGTGGACGCCACGGATAATTGCTGTAGTTTCCATCACTTACCTCTTGGACTTTTTGTCCGCTGCGTGGCCCTTGAATGTACGGGTCAGAGCGAACTCGCCGAGTTTGTGACCGACCATGTTCTCGTTGATATAAACGGGAACGTGCTGGCGGCCATTGTGCACAGCAATCGTCAGCCCAATGAACTCGGGCAGGATGGTGGAACGGCGCGACCAGGTTTTGATCGGCTTTTTGTCTTTGCCTTCGACGGCGGCATCTACCTTTTTGATCAGGTGATCGTCGACGAATGGGCCTTTTTTAATCGAACGTGCCATTATGTACGCCCCTTACTTGCGCTTGCGACGCGAGACAATCATGTTGTCTGTGCGCTTGTTGCTTCGAGTGCGATAGCCCTTGGCCGGTGTACCCCATGGGCTGACCGGTTCACGACCTTCGCCAGTACGTCCTTCACCACCACCGTGCGGGTGATCGACCGGGTTCATGGCTACACCACGAACTGTAGGACGTACACCGCGCCAGCGCATGGCACCGGCTTTACCGATTTGACGCAAGCTGTGTTCTTCGTTACCCACTTCACCAATCGTTGCACGGCAATCGATGTGAACGCGGCGAACTTCGCCGGAGCGCAGACGCACCTGAGCGTAGACACCTTCGCGGGCCATCAGGACAGCCGACGCGCCGGCCGAACGTGCCAACTGGGCACCTTTGCCAGGCAACATTTCGATGCAGTGAATGGTGGAACCGACGGGGATATTGCGGATAGGCAATGTGTTACCCGTACGGATGGGAGCTTCTTTACCCGACAACAGTGTTGCACCGACTTCAAGACCGCGCGGGGCGATGATGTAGCGACGCTCGCCGTCGACATAGCACAACAGTGCGATGTGGGCGGTACGGTTGGGGTCGTACTCGAGACGTTCAACTTTGGCAGGAATGCCGTCTTTGTTGCGACGGAAGTCGACCAGACGGTAGTGCTGCTTGTGACCACCCCCACGGTGACGTACCGTGATGTGACCGTTGTTGTTACGACCGGAGCCGCGCTTTTTCTTTTCGAGCAGAGCTGCGAATGGTGCGCCTTTGTGCAGATCAGGCGAAACCACCTTGATCATGCCACGACGACCAGCCGAGGTCGGCTTGACTTTAACGAGTGCCATTTAGTTCACCTCCGTAAAGTCGAGTTCTTGACCTTCTTTGAGCGAAACATAAGCTTTGCGCTCGTTGCGGCGGCGACCGACGAAACGACCAAAGCGTTTTTGTTTGCCCTTTTGGTTCAGGACCTGAACGGAATCGACTTCGACTTTGAAGAGAAGCTCGACCGCAGCCTTGATTTCAGGCTTGGTAGCGTCAGCTACCACACGGAAAGCGATTTGCTGATTTTTTTCGGCGACGAAAGTGGACTTTTCGGTCACGATCGGGGCCAGGATAACTTGCAGTAAGCGTTCGGCGTTCATCCCAACATCTCCTCGAGTTGAGCGATAGCCGGCTTAGTGATCAACACATTTTTGTAGTGGATCAGCGAGAGCGGATCGGCATAACGCGGTTCGACAACAGCAACGTGAGGCAGGTTGCGAGTTGCGAGGTAAACGTTTTCGTCGAGTGTATCGGTGATGATAAGCACCGACTCAAGACCCATGCTTTTGAGCTTGTCGGCGGCAAGCTTGGTCTTGGGAGACTCGAGCTCGAAGCTTTCGACAACGGCGATGCGGTCTTCGCGAGCCAACTGCGAAAGGATCGCACGAATACCGGCGCGATACATTTTCTTGTTGACCTTTTGCGAGAAGTTCTCGTCGGGGGAGTTAGGGAATGCACGACCACCTCCGCGCCAGATAGGCGAGGATGTCATACCGGCACGGGCACGACCTGTGCCTTTTTGGCGCCAGGGTTTTTTGGTGCTGTGCTTGACTTCGGCGCGGTCTTTCTGAGCGCGGTTGCCGCTACGTGCGTTAGCCTGGAAGGCTACGACGATTTGGTGAACCAGTGCTTCGTTGAAATCGCGACCAAACACGGTGTCGGGCGCTGCAAAAGTAGCGGACGACTGACCTTGATCATTCAGGAGCTTGAGTTCCATTGCTTACGCCCCTTTCTTGGCCGACATCTTGATGGCCGGACGAACGATAACGTCGGCATTTTTGTGGCCGGGCACAGCGCCCTTGACCAACAACAAGCCGCGTTCTGCGTCGACGCGAACGATGTCAAGATTTTGAACAGTGCGGGTTACGTCACCCATGTGACCAGCCATTTTCTTACCGGGGAAAATACGACCCGGATCTTGTGCCTGACCGATAGAACCAGGAACGCGGTGCGAACGGGAGTTACCGTGAGAAGCACGCTGCGAACTGAAGTTATGGCGCTTGATGGTACCGGCAAAGCCTTTACCAATTGTTGTGCCAGTGACGTCAACTTTTTGACCAGCTTCGAATACGCTTTCGACGGCCACAACTGCACCTGCCGTAAATTCGGCGGCCTTGGCTGGATCGAGACGGAATTCTTTGAGGATGCTACCGGCTTCGGCGCCGGCTTTTGCGTAATGGCCTGCAACAGGCTTAGTTACGCGAGTTGCACGGCGTGTACCGTATGCAACTTGAACGGCCGCATAGCCATCAACTTCAGGGGACTTGACCTGGGTGACGCGGTTGTTGGACACGTCCAGTACTGTTACCGGGATGGACTCGCCTTCCTCGGTAAAAATACGGGTCATGCCAACTTTGCGACCAACCAGCCCAAGCCGGTATGCGGCAGGCGTAGGTGTCGAGTTCGACATCATTTTCTCCATTCCCGACTACGATTGGTCGGGGCTAAATTACGTGAAAAAACCGCACAAAAGCTTGCACATAAAGCAATGCATTCAGCACGCGCCTTGTACGCAGTTTCACAATACTTGTTTAAACCAAGTGACGCTTTTTTGGTTAAGCCTTGCAATTTAACATGAAAACCCGATTTTTTGCAAATGTCACAATGGTTTATGCGCGACGGTCAGGTCGAAACGTTGGCATCGCGCCGCACATTTTTTTGCGCATGCGCTAAAGTGCAATCTCGGGCGCTGCATTTGCGCTGGTTCATACAATAACAACACGGAGTCAGACATGGCGACCTCTGCCAATCGCACCGCAATTCGTGGTGCTTATGTCACATTTACCGACAGCCCATTCAGTGCCGGCGACAGCGCGGCCATGCATTTCGAAGCCGACGGCCTGATTATCATCGACGATGGGGTCATTACATTTTCGGGCAACTACGCCGATGGCGCACACCTTGTTCACGGACACCCGGTCACCCACTACACCGATGCGGTTATTTTGCCCGGGTTTATCGATACCCATGTGCATTACCCCCAACTGCAAATCATAGGGGCCTATGGGGCGCAGCTTATCGATTGGTTGAACACCTATACCTTCGTCGCCGAGCAACAATATGCCAACCTGGACTACGCCCGCGAAGTATCGGATGTTTTTCTTGACGAGTTGACGCGCGCGGGCACAACGACGGCAGCCGTGTATTGCACCGCACACCCTAATTCAGTTACGGGTTTTTTCGAAGCCGCACAACGGCGCAATATGCGCATGATTGCAGGCAAGGTTCTGATGGACCGCAATGCGCCTGAAGCGCTTTGCGATACTGCACAAAGCGGCTTCGATGACTCATTGGCGCTTATCAACACCTGGCATGGCAAAGGCAGACTGCATTACGCCATTACACCCCGCTTTGCGCCGACCAGTACCGAAGCACAACTTGAGGCGGCCGGCGCGCTTTGGAAAGCACGCCCCGACACGTATATGCAAACTCACGTGTCAGAAAGCCTCGACGAAGTCGCCTGGGTAAAGTCACTGTTCCCAGACCGCCAGAACTATCTCGATGTGTATGCTCATTACGGCCTGATTGGCCCGCGTGCAATCTTTGGCCACGCCATTCACCTTGAGCCTGCAGAATGGGATGTCATGGCCTCGAGCGGCTCCAGTATTTCTCATTGCCCGACATCCAATACATTTCTGGGCAGCGGCTTATTCGACTTTGAAAGGGCGTTTCAACCCAAGGCCCCACAGCAACCCGTCAGAACGGGACTGGCCAGCGACGTAGGCGGCGGCACCTCGTTGTCGATGTTGCGTTGCATGGGCGAGGCCTACAAGGTGGGACAACTGGGCGGGTATTCAGTTTCTGCCGCCAAAGCCTTTTACATGGCCACGCGCGGAGCGGCAAGGGCGCTCTACCTTGAGGACCGAGTCGGGTCGATTGCACCCGGATTTGATGGGGACCTGGTGGTTCTTAATCGTAAATCGACGCCATTGCTGCAGTTCCGCGATAGTTACTGCAATTCGATTGAAGAGGTGTTGTTTGTACTGATGACATTGGGCGATGACCGTGCCACCCAGGCGGTGTACATTGCGGGCGACCTGGCCTATGTGGCCCCCGCCGACGTTGACTAACCTGACGCCGGTTTCGCTGCGGGGCCTTGCCCCGCAGCTGCAGTTTTACCCTAACGCCGTTGCACCATCCCAGGCCAATTTCAAACCTGTCGAAAATAGAAAGAAATACATCAGCCTGAAGAATGCCACGGGGTTGATTTTGTCATGCAACCAAATTCCAAGCTTGACCCCGATAACGGCCAAAGGGGCCAATATCAGCGACGTCGCTAAATTAGTGGCATCGAGCAAGCCCAAAGCGGCATAGGGCACCAGCTTTACATAATTAACGATGGCAAAAAATATGGTCACTGTACCGACCATCAAGCGCTTGTCGAGCTGCTTGGGCAGCAAATACATCATCAGGGGCGGGGCGCCGGCGTGGGCCAGAAAGCTGGTAAACCCCGACACGCCCGCCCAGAATCCGCCCTGAATGCGATCGACCGCTTCGTTGACGCCCTTGTTGGGCTTGATGGTCCGCCAACGTTTACTCCAGTGATTCAGCGTGAACAGTATCGCCATCAAACCGAGCAAAAGCTTGAGGACAGCATCACTAACGTATTCGAAGGCAAGGTAGCCTGCTAACACACCAAGCAGTGCACCTGGAATCAGTCGCATCATCAATGATGTATTCCAGGTCGAGATCCATGCCTTTAACCCGGTAACGTCCATGACGCATAAAATTGGCAGCATAATGCTGGCCGCCTGAACCGGCGATACCGTCAGGGCCATCAGCGGTACCGCCAACATGCCAAGCCCCCCGGCAAACCCGCCTTTGCCAATGCCGACGATAAGCACGCCGGGCACAGCCACCAAATAAAACCATGGGTCGGAAATTAACGACATGCCATTACCTGTTCTATAACGCTTGCCTGGCTTTTTTTGCACCCAGGGTCATGCTGAAAACATTTTGCCGATCGGCAAAAGAAAAACGCCATGCTAGGCATGGCGTTTACGCTGAATACACAGCAACCGCTTTTACGACTTACTGCAGGGCGATTTCAACATCGACGCCGGCAGGCAGGTCGAGACGCATCAGAGCGTCGACGGTCTTGTCGGTAGGATCAACAATGTCCATCAGGCGCTGGTGCGTACGAATTTCCATTTGGTCGCGCGCGGTCTTGTTGACGTGAGGCGAGCTCAACAGATCGTAGCGACGAATACGCGTAGGCAGTGGTACGGGACCACGCACTACCGCACCCGTACGCTTGGCGGTTTCAACGATTTCAGCTGCCGACTGGTCGATCAGCTTGTAATCGAAGGCTTTCAAACGGATGCGGATTTTTTGGTTTTTCATGGAGATTCCTAAAGAACGATAAAGGTAAAGGGCAAAGGCCCCCTACCTTAATTTGAAGAGTTATTGCGCTAAATTAAGCAATAATTTTAGCAACAACACCGGCGCCGACGGTACGGCCACCTTCGCGAATCGCGAAGCGCAGACCTTCTTCCATAGCGATCGGAGCGATCAGCTTGACAGTCATCGAGACGTTATCGCCAGGCAGAACCATTTCTTT